>NZ_JBNNVS010000005.1:0-213767 GCF_050280665.1 Pseudomonas sp. NPDC089547
TTCGATGTGCTGCAGGGTGCGCTCTTTCGGCGGCGGCGTGGTCAGCGGGTGATCCGCCTTGTACGGGCCTTCCGGCATGTTGCGCAGGCACTGGTCGATGATGCGGATACTCTGGCGCATCTCCTCGACACGGACCATGCAGCGATCGTAGGCATCGCCGTTGTGGGCCAGCGGTACTTCGAACTCGAAGTTCTCGTAGCCGGAGTAAGGGCGGGCTTTACGCAGGTCGAAGTCGCAACCGGTGGAGCGCAGGCCGGCACCGGTGGTACCCCACTCCAGGGCTTCCTTGGTGTTGTACGCGGCAACGCCGATCGTGCGGCCCTTGAGGATGCTGTTCTGCAGGGCAGCCTTGGTGTATTCGTCGAGGCGCTTTGGCAGCCATTCGACGAAGTCCTTGACCAGTTTGTCCCAGCCGCGCGGCAGGTCGTGGGCAACGCCACCGATGCGGTACCAGGCCGGGTGCAGGCGGAAACCGGTGATCGCTTCGATCACGGTGTAGGCGCGCTGGCGGTCGGTGAAGGTGAAGAACACCGGGGTCATGGCGCCGACGTCCTGGATGTAGGTACCCAGGAACAGCAAGTGGCTGGTGATGCGGAAGAACTCGGCCAGCATGATGCGAATCACGTCGACCTTCTGCGGCACCTGGATGCCGGCCAGCTTCTCGACCGCGAGCACGTATGGCAGGTTGTTCATCACCCCGCCGAGGTAGTCGATACGGTCGGTGTAGGGGATGAAGCTGTGCCAGGACTGGCGCTCGGCCATTTTTTCGGCACCACGGTGGTGGTAGCCGATGTCCGGTACGCAGTCGACGATCTCTTCACCGTCCAGCTGCAGCACGATACGGAACGCACCGTGCGCCGAAGGGTGGTTGGGGCCGAGGTTGAGGAACATGTAGTCCTCGTTGGCGCCCTGGCGCTTCATGCCCCAGGCTTCCGGGTTGAAGCGTGCCGATTCCTCTTCAAGCTGCTGCTTGGCAAGGGTAAGGCTGTACGGGTCGAACTCGGTGGCGCGGGCAGGGTAGTCCTTGCGCAGCGGGTGGCCTTCCCAGGTGGGCGGCATCATTATGCGGCTGAGGTGCGGGTGGCCGGCAAAGTCGATGCCGAACATGTCCCAGACTTCGCGCTCGTACCAGTTGGCGTTAGGCCAGATACCGGTCACGGTCGGCAGGTTCAGGTCGCCTTCGCTGAGCGACACCTTGATCATCACGTCGCTGTTACGCTCGACCGACAACAGGTGGTAGAACACGCTGAAGTCGGCGGCAGGCAGGCCGCGGCGCTGGGTGCGCAGGCGCTCGTCGACGCCGTGCAGGTCGTACAGCATGCTGTATGGCTTGGCCACGCCGCGCAGGAAGCTGAGCACCTCTTTGAGCTGGGCGCGCTTGACCCACAGCACGGGCATGCCGGTGCGGGTTTCCTGGGCGACGAATGCTTCGGCGCCAAAACGGTTGTTCAGTTCGACGACCACATCCTGGTCGTCAGCCTTGTAGGGCGGAATGAAAATAGCGTTGTCCGCTGTCATGGTCTCGGTCGCTTTGGGTCAACGTTAAGAATGAAGCCAGGCCGCCGGCTCCTTCGGGAGCGGGCGGCAGGTCGCTGGATCAGACTTCGTCGGGGCTGCGCAGGTTGGTCACTGCAATGCGCTGCTCACGACGCAGGTCTTTCTGGGCTGGCATCTCGGCACGGTAAATACCTTGATCACCAACAACCCAGGAAAGCGGGCGTCGTTCTTGGCCGATCGACTCCTGCAAAAGCATCAAGCCTTGCAGGAAAGCCTCAGGGCGTGGCGGGCAGCCAGGCACATAGACGTCCACGGGGAGGAACTTGTCGACCCCCTGAACGACCGAGTAAATGTCGTACATGCCACCGGAGTTGGCGCACGACCCCATGGAGATGACCCACTTGGGCTCGAGCATCTGCTCGTACAGGCGCTGGATGATCGGCGCCATTTTCACGAAGCAGGTACCGGCGATGACCATGAAGTCGGCCTGGCGCGGCGATGCCCGGATGACTTCGGCGCCGAAGCGGGCGATGTCGTGGGGTGCCGTGAAGGCCGTGGTCATTTCCACGTAGCAGCAGGACAGGCCGAAGTTGTACGGCCAGAGGGAGTTCTTGCGACCCCAGTTGACCGCGCCACGCAGCACATCTTCGAGTTTCCCCATGTAGATGTTCTTGTGGACCTGGTCCTCTAGCAGCTGGTCGGTGACGGTTTCCCGTTCACCTACCGGGTACTGCTCGTTAGGCGCATCCGGATCGATTCTGGTGAGATTGTATTGCATTGCCAAAGCCTCATTGTTTCAGCTTCGCTTGCCGCTTGCGGCGACCTTCGGGAGCCCAATCAAGAGCACCGACGCGCCATAGGTAGACAAGACCTGCCAACAGAATTGCTATGAAAACGAGAGCTTCGACGAACCCGGTCCAGCCGCTTTCGCGGACGGACACAGACCATGCAAAGAGAAAGAGGGCTTCGATATCGAAGATCACGAACAGCATCGCGACCAGATAGAATTTGGCGGACAGGCGCAGGCGGGCGCTGCCGACGGGCAGCATGCCGGATTCGAAAGGTTCGTTCTTGGCGCGGCCCCATGCCTTGCTACCAAGCAGGCTGGACAGGCCGAGCATGAAGGCACACAGGCCGACGACACCCAGGAGGAAGATGGCAAAGCCCCAGTTGTGGGCGATGAGTCCTGCCGAATCGGACATGCTGGAAATCCTTATACACAGAGACCAAGCTCTGCAGTCTGAAATTAAGTAGAGCGGCGACTTGGTGTCGCAGGTGCAGTGACCAAATGTCGCAGCTGAATCAATCGGGCTGATTTTATGGGTAAACCCGATGCAAGTAAAATTTCTGTCGCAAATTTATTCGTAGGATTTAGAACAAAACACGCTCCTAACTGGCTGAAAGCCTTGAAATTCGGGCATTGCCTGCGGTTTTGTTAATTATGTTTCTTGCGACTGGTAACGAATTACAAGTTTCGGAATGATAATTAATATCATTTGACCTGATGCCTTTTAATTGGGTTGTTCTGCGCCTTGTAAAGTTCATCTGGCCATTCCCCCTACTTGCAAATGCGAAAGGCTCGTGTTCTAGCAGCTCCCGGCGCCGCTTGCACCGCTCTGGGTCAATACTTTATCGATTGAGCGATGACCGACTGATGAAGCGATGGCCCACTGGCCGAGCCAGTAGGCGAGGATGATCAGGTACGGTGCGGCGGCAAACGGGCTGACGAAGCGGTCGATGCCGATCAGGCTGTCGGAGAACACGAACAGGCCGGCACCCAGTGCAGCCAGGCCGCCGCAGGCCAGGGCGCGCCACAGCATGGCGCTGATCGCCAGGGCGTACAGGGCAACCGGGATCAATAGTGGGCCGAGGCCGTGACTGGCGAGTACGCTGAACAGTGTGATACCGGTGATGGCGCTGAGCAGGAGTGCGGGTAGGGCGGGCCGCAAGGTCTGGCCGCAATAGGCCCGCAGGTAGGCCAGGTGGGCGCAGAGGAAGGCGGCCAGGCCGAACACGAACAGGTCGGCATGGATGGCCAGCAGGATGTCGCCGATTACCGAGAACGCCAGGCCGGTCGAGATCCACATGCGGTAGGGCGAGGTGGGGGCGCTACGCAGCCAGGCGATCAGGGCCAGCACCGGAATGGGTTTGGCCAGCAGGGCGAGCAGGGTGTTGTCGCTGGCCAGTGCATATAGAAAGAGGGTAGCGGCGGCCAGGGCGGCAATCATCAGGTGGCTTGGACGAGGCATGGGCGGTCCTTGCTGCTGTGCTGCCTCAAGCATAGACCTGATCCTGGGTTTTGCGTTCTCAGGTTTGGCGCAATCCCTGTAGGAGCGGCCTTGTGTCGCGAAAGGGCTGCACAGCAGCCCCAGCAATTGATGTCATTGCTCAAGATCCTGGGGCTGCTGCGCAGCCCTTTCGCGACACAAGGCCGCTCCTACAAGCCCTGTGTAGTCCTAAAAGAAAGGCCCGGGGTTTTCGCAAGCCCCGGGCCTCTGTCAGCAACCCACTATCAGTGGAACTGCTCTTCCTCAGTCGAACCGGTCAGCGCAGTCACCGACGAAGCCCCACCCTGAATCACGGTGGTCATGTCGTCGAAGTAGCCAGTGCCCACTTCCTGCTGGTGCGCCACGAAGGTGTAGCCTTTGCTGGCGTCAGCGAATTCCTGCTCTTGCAGCTTCACGTAGGCGGTCATGTCGTTGCGGGCGTAGTCGTGCGCCAGGTTGAACATGCCGTGCCACATGTTGTGAATGCCGGCCAGGGTGATGAACTGGTGCTTGTAGCCCATGGCCGACAGTTCGCGCTGGAACTTGGCGATGGTGGCGTCGTCCAGGTTCTTCTTCCAGTTGAAGGACGGCGAGCAGTTGTACGACAGGATCTGGTCCGGGTACTCCTTCTTGATCGCTTCGGCGAAGCGGCGGGCTTCGTCCAGGTCCGGCTTGGCGGTTTCACACCAGATCAGGTCGGCGTACGGGGCGTAGGCCAGGCCACGGGCGATGGCCTGGTCGAGGCCGGCACGTACCTTGTAGAAGCCTTCACGGGTGCGCTCGCCAATCACGAACGGCTGGTCGTACGGGTCGCAGTCGCTGGTCAGCAGGTCGGCGGCGTTGGCGTCGGTACGAGCCAGGATGATGGTTGGTACGCCCGATACGTCAGCAGCCAGGCGCGCGGCCACCAGCTTCTGTACGGCTTCCTGGGTCGGTACCAGTACCTTGCCACCCATGTGGCCGCATTTTTTCACCGAGGCCAGCTGGTCTTCGAAGTGCACGCCGGCGGCGCCTGCCTCGATCATGTTCTTCATCAGCTCGTAGGCGTTCAGCACGCCGCCGAAACCGGCTTCGGCGTCAGCCACGATAGGCGCGAAGTAGTCGATGTAGCCATCGTCGCCCGGGTTCTTGCCGGCTTTCCACTGGATCTGGTCGGCGCGGCGGAATGCGTTGTTGATGCGCTTGACCACGGTCGGTACCGAGTCGACCGGGTACAGCGACTGGTCTGGGTACATGGACTCGGCCGAGTTGTTGTCGGCGGCAACCTGCCAGCCGGACAGGTAGATGGCCTGGATGCCGGCTTTTACCTGCTGCACTGCCTGGCCGCCGGTCAGGGCACCCATGCAGTTGACGAAATCTTTTTCTGGGCGGAAGGACGGGTGGGCACCTTCGGTGACCAGCTTCCACAGTTTTTCTGCACCCTGGCGGGCAAAGGTGTGCTCGGGTTGCACGGAGCCACGCAGGCGAACGACATCAGCGGCGGTGTAGGTACGGGTCACGCCTTTCCAGCGCGGGTTCTCGGCCCAGTCTTTCTCGAGGGCTGCAATTTGCTGTTCGCGTGTCAGTGCCATGGAAATAAACCTCGTCGCATCGATCTTGGGTTAATTGTGCTGATGCTCGGAGCAGATCAGGTGCCTGGCGGCTGTCCTGTTCGCAGGAGTGCGGCGGCGAACGCGAAGGCTCGAAGGGGAAGGGTGGGCAGACCAGGCGAAGGTGTGCTCCGGCAGGTCGGCTCGTGGTTGCCTTGCTGCGGTGCTACGCGATTGCCAGTACTGCGGTGATGCGCTTCCGTCCCTCGGGACAACTTCTTCGTTGCAGTCACAATCCCGTCGAACCGCCTTGTGGGCCGTATAGACACGAGGCGCCTCCAGGGGTGGGAGGAGCACGCCTCGAAGGCCCTTGCCAGGGCCCCTGATTAGCGGGAGCGAGGCCATCATGCCCTTGGGAAAAAGACCCTGTCAAATGTTTTGTAGTGGATTTTTTCACTTACTACATCTTTGGTCTAATGCGACTTGGCGGTCAGTTTCAAGGCCTTTGGTCGAGGCCTTGAATTGCCTGGGATCAGTCGAGAAGGTCGACTTTCACACGTAAAGTCATGTTTTCACCACGCTGGGTGCTGTAACTGCGGCTCGACGTGCTGCGGTCGGCTTGGCTCTGCTGGTTGTAGCCTGCCAGGGTGATCCATTCGCCGAGCTTGCCGGTGACTGTCGTGTCGGTGCTTTGCACTTTCACTACATCGGCACGTTCGCTGCTGATGCGGTCATTATTGGTGCTTATTTGCAGGCGGACAGTGTCACCGCTCAGGCTTGGGGTAACGTAGAACCCCTGGGTCACGTTGCGGTATTCCGTGTTGCTCTGCAGGCGCCCGTAGCCGTCGGTGCTGGTGCTGGTAATCGGGATGCTCTGGCCCACCTGAATGAGCGCTGGCTGGCCTTCGCTGGCCTGAATCTGCTGCATGCCACCGTCCCGGTTGCTGGTGCCGTAGTGAATCACGCGTGCATTGCCGCGGTTGTCCTGGAAGTTGCTGTCGTTGTTGTCGACGCTGATCAGCAGGCGCTTGGGGGCGGTGTCCAGTTGTTGCAGCAAGGCGCGCAAATCGTCGATGCGCTCTGGGCTGGCGTTGACGATCAGCTTGTTCTCGAAGGCGCTGACCGTGCCGTCCTTGCCGATGAAAGCCTGCGCCGCAGGCAGCAGTTCGGCGCTGGCGCGATGCTGCAGCGGCACGACCTCGGTGGCGGCCTGGGCGCCAAGGCAGGCGACCAGCAGCAGGGAGGCGAAAAGGGGGCGTAGCGGCATGTCCATGATCTCCGCAGGGTGAATCAACATGATGGCAAATTTGTCAGGTTCCTGCTGGATCTGCATCACGCCGTGGCCGCTACCGATGCGAATGATGAAACCTTTTTCAGCTTCGCCCCGGCCGTACCCGCAACAACTACCCTTGGGTTTCCGATACCTGCAAAAGACACCACTGATGCCAGTACGACGAAGTATCACACTGCGATCCGAGGTACTCCTGCTCACTGGCTAGCCGGCGGGCCTGTGCTTCGTATTGCCTCCTGCGGCAGGAGCACAGACCATGACCGTAAAAGACCGCGACACCCTCCAACCCGCTGTGGCCCCGGTTGCTCGCACCGGGCTGGACGATACCTTCGCCCGCCTGGAATCGGGCCGGCATGGCCTGAGTGAAGCCGAAGCCGCACGGCGGCTGTTGCACCATGGCAGTAACGAGGTGCTGCACGGCAAGCCGCAGTCGGCTCTGCTGCAACTGCTCGGTGCGTTGAACAACCCGTTCATCCATGTGCTGCTGACCCTGGGCGCGATCAGTTTCGTTACCGATTACTGGCTGCCGACCCGGGCTGGTAATGCTGGCGACGCCGATCTGACCAAGCTCATCATCATTCTCACCATGGTCAGCCTCAGCACCCTGCTGCGTTTCTGGCAGGAGTACCGCTCGGGCAAGGCTGCCAGCGCGCTGAAAGCCATGGTGCGGACTACCGCCACGGTGCTGCGTAGCGAAGATGAAGGCCAGGCCGCACGCCTGCGCGAAGTGCCGATGGCGGAACTGGTAGTGGGCGATGTGGTGCAGTTGCATGCTGGCGACATGATCCCTGCCGATGTACGCCTGATCGAGTCGCGAGACCTGTTCATCAGCCAGGCCGTGCTGACCGGCGAAGCGTTGCCGGTAGAGAAGTACGACACCCTCGGGCATGTCGCGCAGAAGAGCGCCAGCGACAACGACGGTGACGAGGGCCAGCTGCTGGACCGCGCCAACGTGTGCTTCATGGGTACCAATGTGGTCAACGGCCGTGCCCGCGCGCTTGTGGTTGCCACCGGGCGGGGCACCTACTTCGGCAGCCTGGCCAAGGCGATTTCCGGTTCGCGCAGCGAAACCGCCTTCGATCGCGGTGTGAACAGTGTCAGCCGCTTGCTGATCCGCTTCATGCTGGTGATGGTGCCGGTGGTGTTTCTGCTCAACGGCGTTGCCAAGCACGACTGGGGCGACGCTTTCCTGTTCGCCCTGGCTGTAGCCGTGGGGCTCACCCCGGAAATGCTGCCGATGATTGTCAGTGCCAACCTGGCCAAGGGCGCCGTGGCCATGGCCAGGCGGCGGGTGGTTGTCAAACGCCTGAACGCGATCCAGAATTTCGGCTCGATGGATGTGCTGTGCACCGACAAGACCGGCACCCTGACCGAGGACCGGATCATCCTCGAGCAGTGCCTGGCAGCCGATGGCGGTGTCGACCCTCGGCTGCTGGAACTGGCCTGGCTCAACAGCCACCACCAGAGCGGGGTAAAAAACCTGATGGACCAGGCCGTGCTGCGGCGTACCGCAGAACAGCCCGGGTTCCAGGCGCCGTTTGCCTACAGCAAGGTCGATGAGCTGCCGTTCGACTTCATTCGTCGGCGGCTGTCGGTGGTGGTCAAGGACCCGCTGGGCGACCGGCTGATGGTCAGCAAGGGCGCCGTCGAGGAAATGCTCGAGATCGCCAGCCAGGTCGAGTTGGCTGGCCAGCGTGTGCCGCTTGACGAGCAGCGCCGTGAACAGTTGCGTGCCTTTGCCGATGCCCGCAATGCCGAAGGGCTGCGCGTGCTGTTGTTGGCCACCCGCGAGCTGGGCAGCGATCAGGGCAAGCTGGAGTACGTTGCCGAGGATGAGCACGACCTGGTCATTCGCGGCATCCTGACCTTCCTCGACCCGCCCAAGGAAAGCGCCGGGCCGGCGATTCAGGCGCTTGCCGGCATGGGCGTGCAGGTCAAGGTGCTGACCGGCGACAGTGCCGAAGTGTGCTGCAAGGTGTGCCATGAGGTTGGTCTGAACCCTGGCGAGCCGCTGCTGGGTCAGGCCATCGAAGGCATGGACGACGCCCGGTTGGGTGTGGAGGTGGAAGCGCGCACGGTGTTCGCCAGGCTTGCTCCGTTGCAGAAGTCCCGGGTGCTCAGGGCCCTGCAGGGCAATGGCCATACCGTGGGCTTTCTCGGTGACGGCATCAACGACGCCCCGGCGCTGCGCGATGCCGACGTTGGCATTTCGGTTGACAGCGCTACCGACATCGCCAAGGAGTCGGCCGATATCATCCTGCTGGAAAAAAGCCTGATGGTGCTGGGCGATGGCGTGCTGCAAGGGCGGGAAACCTTCGGCAACATCATGAAGTACCTGTGCATGACGGCCAGTTCCAACTTTGGCAACGTGTTCTCGGTGCTGGTAGCCAGCGCGTTCATTCCGTTCCTGCCGATGCTGGCCATCCAGATGCTGCTGCAGAACCTGATGTACGACGCCTCGCAACTGGCGCTGCCGTGGGATCGGCTGGACAGCGACCTGCTGCTTGCACCACGCACTTGGGATGCGCGCAACATTGGCCGCTTCATGCTGTGGGTCGGGCCGACCTCGTCGGTGTTCGATATCACCACGTTTGCGCTGATGTGGTACGTGTTCGCTGCCAGCAGCGTGCACATGCAGGCGCTGTTCCAGTCGGGCTGGTTCGTCGAAGGGCTGCTTTCGCAGACCCTGGTGGTGCACATGCTGCGCACTCGCAAGGTGCCGTTCCTGCAAAGCCGTGCGGCCCTGCCGGTGACCCTGGCCACGGTGTTGGTAATGGGGCTGGGTGTCTACCTGCCGTTCTCCCCGCTGGGGGCGATGGTCGGTCTGGTGCCACTGCCGCTGGCCTACTTCCCTTGGCTGCTGGCAACGCTGGTGGGGTACTGCGTGTTGGCGCAAGGGATCAAGGCGCTGTACATCCGTCGCTTTGGCCAGTGGTTCTGAGCGGGGGAGGCTGTTTTATACGTGTTTTATCTTGTAGGCTATAAATTATAGTCATCCAGATAATCAAGGATAATCACATGCCTCCCATTCGCCCGCTCCTGCGTCGTGATCAGTTGGCCAAGGCCCTGGGCCAGGACCTGGCGGGCGAGTCGCTGGTCGATTACAGCTCGGGCATGTTCCTCGCTGCGCCCCGGCGTACGGGCAAGAGTACCTTCCTCAATAATGACTTCATTCCGGAATGCGTACGGCGCGGCTGGTTACCGGTTTACGTCGACCTGTGGTCGGACCGTGACGCCGCGCCGGCAGAGCTCATCAGTGGTGCCATCGGTGCTGCACTGGGCAGCTTCGAAGGGGCGCTGGCCAAGGCGGCGAAAAAGGCCGGCATCGACAAGGTAAACCTGTTGCGTACCCTCAGTTGGGATTTCACTCGCCCGCAACTGCCTGAGGGTACGACCTTGGCTCAGGCGCTTGCCGTGCTGCATCAAGTGTCGGGGCAGATGGTGGTATTGATCATCGACGAAGCCCAGCATGCACTCAACAGTGAAGATGGCCTGAATGCGATGTTCGCGCTAAAGGCCGCGCGGGACCATCTCAACCGTGGTGACCGCCCGGATGGCTTGCGCCTGGTGTTCACCGGTTCCAGCCGCGACAAGCTGGCCAACCTTGTGTTGAAGAGCAAGCAGCCGTTCTTTGGTGCCAGTATCACGCCATTCCCCTTGCTGGGGCGTGAATACGTCGAGTTCATCACGGCCTTGTGGAACCAGCGCCTGGCTGACAGCAACCAGTTCAAGGTCGAGGACCTGGCGTACGCTTTCGAGCTGGTGGGCCGGCGCCCTGAAATGCTCAACAAGCTGTTGGCCGAGGTCAGCGTCGGCCTGGGTGAGGCGGGTAACCTGGGTGAACTGCTGCGCAACGGGGCACTCAACCATCAGGCCGGCGTGTGGAGTGACTACGAAAGCGCCTGGAACGAGCTCTCGCCCTTGCAACAGGCAGTGCTTGGGGTAATGGCCGAGCGCACGCTGGGCCAGCAGCCGTTTTCGCCGTTTACCGAGCAAACCCTGGCCGATGTCAGCCGCAAGCTGGAACTGGCCCAAGCCGAGGCCAATGCCACTACGCCCAATGTGCAGAAGGCACTTGATGCTTTGCGCGACAAGGAGCTGGTATGGAAGGCCAACCGTGGCGAGTATGCACTCGAAGACACCTCGATGGCTGAATGGCTGACATCGGCCGGGCGATAGGCGCCGTTGCGGTGGCCGCTGCCAGACAAATTACGTAACATCGCGCCCCTTGTTTTTTGTACCGCCCACCCGCACCGCCTATCAGGATGCCCATGAAACCCGCCCGTCTACGCGCCGACCTGCTTGCCGGCCTGACCACCTCGTTTGCCCTGGTGCCCGAGTGCATCGCCTTTGCCCTGGTGGCCCACCTCAACCCGCTGATGGGCCTGTATGGGGCGTTCATCATCTGTACCCTCACGGCACTGTTTGGCGGCCGGCCAGGGATGATTTCCGGCGCCGCCGGCTCGATGGCGGTGGTGATCGTGGCGCTGGTGGTGCAGCACGGCGTGCAGTACCTGCTGGCCACGGTGCTGTTGGGCGGGGTGGTGATGATCCTGTTCGGCCTGCTGCGCCTGGGCAAGCTGGTGCGGCTGGTGCCGTACCCGGTAATGCTCGGCTTCGTGAACGGTCTGGCCATCGTCATCGCCATGGCTCAGCTGGAACACTTCAAAGACGGCGAACACTGGCTCAGTGGCACGCCGCTGTACCTGATGATCGGCCTGGTGGTGCTGACCATGGCGGTGGTTTATGTGCTGCCGAAACTGACCCGTGCGGTACCGCCGGCGCTGGTGGCAATCCTGGGTGTTGGCCTGCTGGTTTACCTGCTTGGGCTGCCTACCCGCACCCTGGGTGACATGGCGCACATCGCCGGCGGCCTGCCGGCGCTGGCGCTGCCGGATGTACCCTGGAACCTGGAAACCCTGAAGATCATTGCCCCCTACGCGGTGCTGATGGCCATGGTCGGCCTGCTGGAAACCCTGCTTACCCTCAACCTGACAGATGAAATTACCGAGAGCCGTGGTTTCCCGGACCGCGAGTGCGTGGCACTGGGCGCGGCGAACATGGTCTCGGGCCTGTGCGGGGGCATGGGTGGTTGCGCGATGATCGGGCAGACGGTGATCAACCTCAGCTCCAATGGCCGTGGCCGGTTGTCTGGCGTGGTGGCGGGCGTGATGATTCTGCTGTTCGTGTTGTTCCTGTCGCCGTTGATCGAGCGTATTCCGCTGGCAGCGCTGGTAGGGGTGATGTTCGTGGTGGCCCAGCAGACCTTTGCCTGGGCGTCGTTGCGGGTGCTGCACAAGGTGCCGGTGAACGATGTGCTGGCGATCATTGCGGTCACCGTGGTCACGGTGTTTACCGACCTGGCCATGGCGGTAATGTTCGGCATCATCATCGCGGCGCTCAACTTTGCCTGGCAGCATGCGCGGGAGTTGTATGCCGACAGCCATGAAGACGCAGAAGGCGGCAAGTGCTACCAGGTACATGGCACGCTGTTCTTTGCCTCGACCGCATCGTTTCTCAACCAGTTCGATGCTGCCACCGACCCGGCCCAGGTCACGCTGGATTGCCAGCATTTGAGTTTTGTGGATTACTCGGCGGTCGCGGCGCTGAAGACCTTGCGCGAGCGCTATGCCAAGGCGGGCAAGCATTTGCGCGTTGTTCACCTGTCGGAGCGGTGCAAGAAGTTGCTTAAGCGAGCGGGTGAGCAGCCTTGACGCTGTTGGCACAATAAGGGTTGCGGCCAGCAGTTACGCTTGAGCTGCACCCGTTGTACCGTGCGGAGTCGTCAGCGCCTGGCGTCGCACTCGCTTTCTTTGCCAGGATGTACCGGCAAGGCTATCCATCTCTTCTGATTCTGTTTTTCACATGTTTCAAGCGTTCACGCTGGCTCAGTGCCTGTTGCATTGAAGTTGTGGCTTCGATTGCCAATTTTCCATATTTGGCATTAGAACTTGGCGTCGTTGAGCTATGTTGGCTTAGAAAAATCCTCGCTTTCGCTTCTTGCTCCAACGCTTTTTCATAGGTTTTGGGGTAGCTGTCAACGAGATTGGACGCATTGGCCCCCTGCCTGACAGATAGCCGCTCTTGAAGGTGCGTTGTGATTGCGCTTGGCCGTTTACTGTCGAGCGCTTTCTCAACCATGCCAAATATATCGATCTTTTGGTAATGCGCTTTTCCAGGCACCACAACGTCCATCATCGCTCTGGTTACTTCGACTGACTTTTGGTTCGCCAGGATGTGGGTGATGGTGTCGCTGTCCAAGGGGAACGTGCTAATTGAGATGGAGCGTTTCATCCGTACAGGATAGTGTCCGGTTGGGTCAACGTTATTGATGGGGTCGCCAGCGCAATACGCATACGCGTGAACACCGCCTGCGCCGAAAGGGCTCAGGGTGTCAGGTGAGTGAAATCGCATAAGTTGCGGATTATAGGGGCGGTGATAGCCTTCGCCCAGCAGGTAAATTCCTGAAAATTCAAGCTTCTCACCCTTGAACAATAGCGAGGGTGCGGCGCTCGGGCTCAATGACGTAAAGCCAGATGGCAAGAAAGCCCATGTGTTTTTCTCTGAGCTTTGCAGCCTGTTTAAAGTCACCTTCGACGAGTCGGTTGCTGGTAGCTCCGCTGAAACTGTGGCACGTGATTGCTTTCTCATAGAGAACCTGTGGGCATGTCTGTCGGCTATCGCATTCGCAACAGTCTGTAATGCCCACAAAACGTCGCCAACTGGCAAAACTGACAGGTCTTCGCGCTACTCCCCGCGGTTCTTCTTGACGATGCCATCGGCAATGCTCGCCGGGGCCTCGGCATAGCGGGTGAACTCCATCGAGAAGCTGGCCCGGCCCTGGGTCATCGAGCGCATCGAGGTGGCATAGCCGAACATCTCGCCCAGCGGCACCTCGGCGCGGATTACCTTGCCGGCCGGCGTTTCGTCGCCATCCTGAATCATGCCGCGGCGCCGGCTCAGGTCGCCCAGGATATCGCCCTGGTATTCCTCGGGCGTTACCACTTCCACCTTCATCACCGGCTCCAGCAGCACCGCGCCACCTTTCTGCGACAGCTGCTTGGTGGCCATGGACGCAGCGATCTTGTAGGCCATCTCGTTTGAGTCGACGTCGTGGTACGAGCCGTCGAACACCGCCGCCTTCAGGTTGATAAGCGGGTAGCCGGCAAGCACGCCGTTTTTCATTTGCTCTTCAATACCCTTCTGGATCGCCGGTATGTACTCGCGTGGTACCACGCCGCCGACAATCTCGTTGATGAACTCCAGGCCTTCCTTGCCTTCATCACCGGGGGCGAAGCGGATCCAGCAATGGCCATACTGGCCACGTCCGCCGGACTGGCGTACGAAGCGCCCTTCGATCTCGCAGGTATTGCGGATTTTTTCGCGGTAAGCCACTTGTGGCTTGCCAATGTTGGCTTCGACGTTGAACTCGCGGCGCATGCGGTCGACGATGATGTCCAGGTGCAACTCGCCCATGCCGGAGATGATGGTCTGCCCGGTTTCTTCGTCGGTGCGCACGCGGAAAGACGGATCTTCCTGGGCCAGTTTGCCCAGGGCGATGCCCATTTTTTCCTGGTCGGCCTTGGTTTTCGGCTCCACCGCCACGGAAATCACCGGGTCGGGGAAGTCCATGCGTTCGAGGATGATCGGCTTGTCCATGTCGCACAGGGTGTCGCCGGTGGTCACGTCCTTCATGCCGATAAGCGCGGCGATGTCGCCGGCGCACACGTCCTTGATTTCGGCGCGCTGGTTGGCGTGCATCTGCACCATGCGGCCAATACGTTCCTTCTTGCCCTTGACCGAGTTGAGCACCGCGTTGCCGGAGCTGAGTACACCGGAATAGACGCGGGCGAAGGTGAGTGTACCGACGAACGGGTCGGTGGCGATCTTGAAGGCCAGGGCCGAGAACGGCTCCTTGTCGTCGGCGTGGCGCTCCAGGTGCTTGTCTTCGTCGTCGGGGTCGGTGCCCTTGATTGCCGGGATTTCCGACGGGGCAGGGAGGTAATCGATGACCGCATCGAGCATCAGCGGCACGCCCTTGTTCTTGAACGAGGAGCCGAGAATGGTCGGAACGATTTCGTTGGCGATTGTGCGCTGGCGCAGCGCGGCCTTGATCTCGTCGATGGTCAGTTCCTCGCCTTCGAGAAACTTCATGGTCAGCTCGTCATTGGCTTCTGCCGCCGCCTCGATCATGTGCGCGCGCCATTCGTCGGCCAGCGCCTGAAGTTCGGCGGGGATTTCTTCCTCGCGGTAGCTGGTACCGTTATCGGCATCGTTCCAGTAGATGGCCTTCATCTTCACCAGGTCGATCTGGCCGATGAAATTCTCTTCGCTGCCAATGGCCAGCTGGATCGGCACCGGGTGGTGGCCCAGGCGCTGGTCGATCTGTTTGACCACGCGCAAGAAGTCGGCGCCCTGGCGGTCCATCTTGTTGATGTAGGCCAGGCGCGGCACGTGGTATTTGTTGGCCTGGCGCCACACCGTCTCGGACTGCGGCTCTACGCCGTCAGCGCCACTGAATACCACCACGGCGCCATCGAGCACGCGCAATGAACGCTCCACCTCAATGGTGAAGTCGACGTGGCCAGGGGTGTCGATGATGTTGAAGCGGTACTTGTGCGCGAACTGCTTGGTCGAGCCTTGCCAGAACGCCGTGGTCGCCGCCGAAGTGATGGTGATGCCGCGTTCCTGCTCCTGGGCCATCCAGTCCATGGTCGCGGCACCATCGTGCACCTCGCCCATCTTGTGGTTGACCCCGGTGTAGAACAGGATCCGCTCGGTGGTGGTGGTCTTGCCGGCGTCAACGTGGGCGACGATGCCGATATTGCGGTACAGCTCGATGGGCGTTGTGCGGGCCATGGCGGACTACCTGCGGCTGGGCGGATTCCACCACGTTAGCAGACCGGTGGAATCCTGCCGTGCCGCCGGGCCGTCAATCGGCCTGGGCTTGCAGCATCCACTGGCCATCCACTTCACGGGCCAGGCCGCTGGCGGGCAGCAGGGCCAGCAGGCGCGCGTGCAGGGTGGCTTCGGTGAAGGTCTTGAGGGTGGTCAGGTCCAGCGCGCCGACCAGGTTGAGGTCGGCCTTGGTGTACGACAGCCAGGCTTTTTTCAGCACCTGGGCGACGTCGCTGCCGGCGGTGCTGGCGAAGCGGCGGTGCCATTGGCGGCCTTCGAAGGTGAAGCTGTGGGCGTGGCTGTAGGTGGCCTGGTCGGCACCTTCCACGCAGCGGTGGCAGCGGCACGGGCCTTCGCCGAAGGCGTTGCGCAGGTAGCTGTTGAAGTCCACGACGGGCTTGAGGGACAGGCGTTTGTCGACATCGAACAGGTCGGCGATCAGGGGTTCTTCGGCGCTCACGTGGGGTCCTCGTGTGGTGTGGCGTGCATCGGCGGGCACCCTAACAGATCGGGGCAGCCAGATCACCTTTTGCAGGCCTGGCCCTTTCGCGGGTGAACCCGCTCCCACAGGTACAACACAGGCTTTGAGTGCTGTGCAGTCCCTGTGGGAGCGGGCGTGCCCGCGAAGAGGCCAGTAGAGACAACCGGGACCGCCTGCCGTACTCTACGCGCCCATACGCCAAACACCCACTGAGGTAACCCCGCTTGAGCACAAAGTACCCGTACATTGCCACCGTCACCATCAGCGCCGAAGACCGCGGGGGCGATACCGAGGCCTCGGAAAACCCAAACATGCGCGTTGGCCTGGAGGCGGTGACCGAGACCCTGAAAAAGGTGCATTTCGTCGGTACGCTCGCGGCACCTGAAAAGAATGCCACGCACATCTGCGTGACCCTGGAGAACGGCCTGACCTACTACGGCCCGATCGTCAACGGCCACGCCGAACTCGAAGGCGGCTGGATTGCCTTCGAGTCCGACATGCTCACCCCGGCAGAACTGGGCCTGTAACGCTCAGTTCAACTCCGCCAGGCACTGCTCGAGTATATCCAGCCCTTCTTCGAGCACTTCGGCCTCGATGGTCAGCGGTGCCAGCAGGCGGATGATGTGCCGCGCCTTGCCGCTCGGCATCAGCAGCAGGCCTTTGGCCCTTGCTGCTTCCATGACCTTGGCCAGTTGCGCCGGGGCCGGGCTGCCATCGGCATTGACGAACTCGATGCCACGCATGGCGCCCACGCCGGTCAGGCGACCGATATAAGGGCACAGGCCCGAAGCCTTCCAGCGCTGGTGGCGGCTGACGATGGCCTGCTCCTGGCGCTCACCCCAGGTGGCGACGTTTTCGTCGGTCATCTGCGCCAGGCTGGCCAGCGCCGCCGCACAGGCAATCGGGTTGCCCGAATAGGTACCACCCAGGCCGCCCTTGGGCAGCGACGCCATCAAGTCCTTGCGCCCCACCACTGCACCCAGCGGCATGCCGCCGGCAATGCTCTTGGCCAACAGCAGCAGGTCGGGCTCGATGCCCAGACGCGGGAAGGCGAAGCGCTGGCCGGTGCGGCCGAAGCCCGACTGGATTTCGTCGATGATGATCAGGATGCCGTGTTCGTCGCAGAACCGGCGCAGGGCCTGGGCAAAGACCGGGTCGAGGGCGAGGAAGCCGCCTTCACCTTGTACCGGCTCGAAAATGAACGCCGCCACGTCTTCCACTGCCAACTCGACGCTGAACAGGCGGTCCATGGCCTTGAGTGCCTGTTCGCAGGTGACCCCGGTATCGGCGCTGGGGTAGGGCAGGTGGTACACAGGCCCCGGCAGTTCGCCGACCCGTTGCTTGTACGGGGCGACCTTGCCGTTGAGGTTCAGGGTAGCCAGGGTGCGGCCGTGGAAGCCGCCGTCGAAGGCGATGATGGCGCGCTTGCCGGTAGCGCCACGGGCCACTTTCAGGGCGTTTTCCGCCGCTTCCGCGCCGCTGTTGGTGAGCATGCCGGCCAGCGGGTAGCTGACCGGTACGAACTGGCTCAGTTGCTCCATCAGCGCCAGGTACGGGCCGTGGGGTGCTGCGTTGAAGGCGTAGTGGGTGAGGCGGGCGGCCTGGGCCTGGATGGCCTCGACCACGGCCGGGTTGCAGTGGCCCAGGTTGAGTACGCCGATACCGCCGACGAAGTCGATGTAGCGTTTGCCGTCAGTGTCCCAGACTTCGGCATTGCGGCCATGGGAAAGTGTGATCGGGTGAACGATGGCAATGGACTGGCTGATACTTTCCTGGTTCATGGGCACGCGGGACCTTGTTCGAGTTTCTTATTATCCAAGCGTGTTGACGGATTATTCCGCAAACGAATTATTCGATTGCGGTCATTCCATGGATTCGTGATCTGGCCGGTATTTTGTGTTTCCTGTGCCGGCCTCTTCGCGGGCTTGCCCGCTCCCACAGGTACTGCACAGTGTTCGAACTTGCGCTGATCCTGTGGGAGCGGGCAAGCCCGCGAAGAGGCCGGTACAGGCTGCCTCAATCCCCCTCAGCCACCCGCTCCCGAATCCACTGCACAAAGGCCCGGATCTTGGGCACTTCGGCGGCATGCTCGGCATGCGCAATGAAGTGCCGGCCATTGCTCGCCACCGGGTGGTCCCAGGCCACCACCAGCTTGCCCTCGCTCAGCTCCTCGGCCACCAGATAGCGCGGAATCAGGGCAATGCCGCAGCCGGCGATGGCCGCACGGATGCACAGGTAGAACGTGTCGAAGCGCGGCCCGTGGTAGCTGTTCTGGCTGTGCAAGCCCAGCCCTAGGAACCATTCATGCCAGGCCTCGGGCCGGGACACGCATTGCAGCAGGCGGTGCTCGGTCAGCGCCTGGGCGCTGTCGAAACGGTGGTTGGCCAGCAACTGCGGGCTGCACACCGGCACCACTTCTTCGCTGAACAGCTCGATACAGGTTGCCCCGGGCCAGGTGCCCTGGCCGAAGAAGAATGCGATGTCGGCCTTGGCCTGCACCAGGTCGAATGGCTCCAGTTCGTTGCGTACGTCCAGGTGGATACGGGGGTATCGGTCGCCGAAACCCTTGAGTTTGGGCACCAGCCAGCGTGCGCCGAAGGTGGGCTGGGTGGCAATGCGCAGCACTTCGGTTTCGTCGCCGTAGCTGAGGATATAGCGGCTGGAAATGTCGATCTGGGTGAGGATCTTGTTCACTTCGGTGAGGTACAGCGCGCCGGCCGGGGTCAGGTGCAGGCGCCGGCGAATGCGCTGGAACAGCGAGTGCGAGAGCATGTCTTCAAGCTGCGCCACCTGCTTGCTGACGGCGCTCTGGGTCAGGTGCAGTTCCTGGGCCGCGCGGGTGAAACTGAGGTGGCGGGCAGCCGCTTCGAAGCACTGAAGGGCGGTGGTCGAAGGCATCAGGCGTTTGGACATGACGGGCAAATACCGAGCAAAAAAGGAAGGAGTTCATTCCGAAACGGAATCATGTGGTTCGAAAAGGTCGTTTGTTGACCCCAGCCTATAGATTAATACTGACCTGGATCAATGATTACAACCGGTCATGCGAAGAGGAGGTCAGTACCCGCTTCCGGCATCTGCAAAACAACAACAACACGTATCAGAAATTAATAAGAAATCTGCTCCGACCTTCAGCCGCCATGCCGCGGCCGACCCATTCGAGGGTTCTTCATGGCTTCGCAAGACAACAAGAAACAACGTTCCCTGCAGCACGGCCTGACCTCGCGTCAGGTGTCCATGATTTCCATTGCCGGCATCATCGGTGCTGGCTTGTTCATCGGCTCTTCCAACGCCATTGCCACCGCCGGCCCGGCCATCCTCATCTCCTATGCCATGACCGGCCTGCTGGTGCTGCTGGTGATGCGCATGCTCGGTGAAATGGCCATCGCCAACCCCAACAGCGGCTCGTTCTCCACCTACGCCTCCGAGGCCATCGGCCCCTGGGCGGGCTTTACCATCGGCTGGTTGTACTGGTGGTTCTGGGTGCTGATCATTCCAGTAGAGGCCATTGCTGGCGCCGATATCCTGCATGCCTACTTCCCTGGCGTGCCGTCCTGGCTGTTCGCCTTCCTGATCATGTTGGTGCTGTCGGGTACCAACCTGGTCAGCGTGAAAAACTTTGGTGCCTTCGAGTACTGGTTCGCCCTGGTCAAGGTGGTGGCGATCATCGGTTTCATCGGTGTCTGCACCCTGGCGGTGTTCGGCTTCTGGCCGCTGGCCGAGGTGTCCGGCGTCAGCCGGCTGTGGGACAACGGCGGCTTTATGCCCAACGGCTTTGGTACCGTGCTGGGTGGCGTGCTGATTACCATCTTCTCGTTCTTCGGTGCCGAAATCGTCACCATTGCTGCTGACGAAACCGCCAACCCGAAAGACAAGATCCGCCGTGCCACCAACCTGGTGGTGTACCGCATCGCCATCTTCTACCTGGCGTCGATCTTCCTGGTGGTGTCGCTGGTGGCCTGGAACGACCCGCAGCTGAAAGCGGTTGGTTCTTTCCAGCGCGTACTGGAAGTGCTTAACGTGCCGGGCGCCAAGCTGCTGGTCGACCTGGTGGTGCTGGTGGCCGTGACCAGCTGCATGAACTCGGGCTTGTACACCGCCTCGCGCATGCTCTATTCGCTGGGCGCGCGTGGCCAGGCGCTGAGCGTGACCAAGCGTATTTCCGGTTCCGGCGTGCCGACCGTGGCGGTCATCTTCTCCACCCTGGCAGGCTTTGCCGGTTGCTTTGTCAACTATGTGTTCCCCGGTAAGGTCTTCGGCTTCCTGTTGTCCACTACGGGCGCCATTGCCTTGCTGGTGTACCTGGTCATTGCCGTGTCGCAACTGCGCATGCGTGCCCGCGCCGAACGCGAAGGGCGCCCGCTGGAACTGAAGATGTGGCTGTTCCCGTACCTGACCTGGCTGGTGATCGGCACCATCGCCATGGTGCTGGGCTACATGCTGTTCAGTGATACCTATCGCTATGAAACGCTGATGACCGCCGGTGTGACCGCGTTCATCCTGCTGGTTTCGCTGACCCAGCGGCGCGCCAAGGTGGTTGCCCAGACCGCCTGATGTTTCTGCTTTAATGGGGGCGTTGCGCGCCCCCATATCTATAAGCACAGGAAGCGTATGAACGACCAACCCCTTTCCCTCCAGGCCCTCGCGGCGCCAGAAGGCACCTGCTACGGCTGCGGTTGCTCCCACCCCAGCGGCCTGCACCTGCAAAGCCATTGGGACAACGACGGCATCCACCTGGTGTGCCGCCATGCCCCGGACAGCACCTTTATCGGCTGGCCAGGCCTGGTGTACGGCGGCCTGCTGGCGATGCTGGTCGATTGCCACTCCAACTGGACAGCCATGGCCTACCACTACCGCCACGAAGGCCGCGAGCCGGGCAGCCAGCCGCGTATCGACTGTGTGACGGGCACGTTGAACCTGACCTACCTGAAACCCACGCCGATGGGCATCGAGCTGGTGCTCAAGGCGCGAGTGGAGGGCGAAGTAGGGCGCAAGAGCCGGGTGATCTGCGAAGTGTGGGCCGGTGATGTGCTGACTGTGACGGCCGACTCGGTGTTCGTCCGCGTCGATACCGAAAAGCTCAAGCTCAAGGCCCATGGCCAGGCCTGAGCGGGCAGCGCTGATAAGCGGTCGGTGATGGTCAGCGGCCGGGGATGTCTCTAAAGTGACAGGTTCATTCCCCAGGCAAGGTTGATCATGACCGATCTCAGTGCTTTCCCCATCACCCGCAAGTGGCCCGCCAAACACCCCGAACTGCTGCAACTGTATTCGCTGCCAACGCCCAACGGCGTCAAGGTATCGATCATGCTCGAAGAAATCGGCCTGGCCTACGAGCCGCACAAGGTCAGCTTCGACAACGATGACCAGCTAAGCCCCGAGTTCATCTCGCTCAGCGCCAACAACAAGATCCCGGCCATCCTCGACCCCAACGGGCCGGGCGGGCAGCCGCTGCCGTTGTTCGAGTCGGGGGCGATCTTGCAGTACCTGGCGGAGAAGAGCGGGCAACTGTTGAGCCAGGACCCTGCCCAGCGCTACCAGACAATACAGTGGCTGATGTTCCAGATGGGCGGCGTCGGGCCGATGTTTGGCCAGGTCGGGTTCTTCCATTTCTTTGCGGGCAAGGAATACAAGGACAAACGTCCGCGTGACCGCTATGTGAATGAGTCCAAACGCCTGCTGGGCGTGCTGGACCGGCATCTGCAAGGCCGGGAGTGGATGGTGGATGAATACAGTATTGCCGACATCGCGATCTTCCCGTGGGTGCGCAACCTGGTGGATCGCTACAACGCGCGTGAGCTGGTGGAGTTCGACCAGTTCAAGGAAGTGCAGCGGGTGCTGGCCAGGTTCCTTGAGCGGCCGGCGGTGCAGCGGGGCCTGAAAATCCCGGGCTGAGCGGCCATCACCGATTTGACAGGATTGCACTGGACCTTGTGGGAGCGGCCTTGTGTCGCGAAAGGGCCGCAAGGCGGCCCCGGCGAGGTTTGCTCAGATGCTGATAACCCGGGGGCGCTTCGCACCCCTTTCGCGACACAAGGCCGCTCCTACAGGGATCACATTTCAGGCTGCTAGAAGATGTGGTTCAGCAGCCAGTACAGGCTCCCGGCCAACAACATCGCCGCAGGCAGGGTGAGCACCCAGGCCATCAGCAAATTGAATAATGTGCGCTTCTGAATCCCCGAGTCATTGGCCACCATGGTCCCGGCCACCCCCGAACTCAGCACGTGGGTGGTCGAGACCGGCAAGCCGAACATGTCCGCTGCGCCAATGGTGCACATGGCAACGACCTCCGCCGAAGCGCCTTGTGCATAGCTCAAGTGCGTCTTGCCAATTTTCTCGCCCACCGTCACCACGATGCGCCGCCAGCCGACCATGGTCCCCAATCCCAGCGCGATGGCCACGGCCACCTTCACCCATAGCGGTATGTAGCGGGTGGCGTCATCCAGTTGGGTCTTGAACAGTTGCACATGGCTACGTGTGTCGGCATCGAATGCTACCAGCCGGTTTTTCTCGATCAGGCGGATGGCTTCGCTGGTCAGGTACATGTCATTGCGCACGTTGGCCATGGCCTCGGCCGGCACGCGCTTGAGCGAGCCGTAGCCTTCGACCTGTTCGCCGATCATCCCGGTCAGCGCAGCCAGCGCCGGCACCAGTTGCGGGCTGGCCTTGGGCTTGGCAATGAACAGCGTCAGTACCTGGCGCGGGTCGGCCGGGGCCACCTGCGGGGCACTGCGCACCAGCGCCTGGCGGGTCACCTCGGCCACGGCAGAAAACTGCCGGGCCTGCTCGTTCGGCATGGTTTTGTTCAGCGCATACGCCATCGGCAGGGTGCCCACCAGAATCAGCATGATCAGGCCCATGCCTTTCTGGCCATCGTTGGAACCATGGGCAAACGACACCCCGGTGCACGTCAGGATCAGCACGCCGCGGATCCACCACGGCGGTGGCGTGCGGCCTTCCGGCGCCTGGTACAACGCTTTGCGCTTGACCAGTGCACGCAGCGCCAGCAGTAACAGGGCGGCGCAGGCGAAACCGATCAGCGGCGAAAACAGCAGGGCATAGCCGACCTTGCTGGCCTGTGCCCAGTCCACGCCGCTGGTGCCGTCACGCCCGTGCATCAGCGCATTGGCCACGCCCACGCCGATGATCGAGCCGATCAGCGTGTGCGAGGACGACGCTGGCAAGCCCAGCCACCAGGTGCCGAGGTTCCAGATGATCGCCGCCAGCAGCAGGGCGAAGACCATCGCGAAGCCGGCCGAGGAACCGACCTGTAGTATCAGTTCCACCGGCAGCAGGGCGATGATGCCGAACGCGACCGCGCCGCTGGAAAGCAGTACGCCAAGGAAGTTGCACAGCCCGGACCACACCACCGCGACCGGGGCCGGCAGCGCGTTGGTATAGATCACGGTAGCCACCGCATTGGCGGTGTCGTGGAAGCCATTGACGAACTCGAAGCCCAGGGCAATCAACAATGCCAGGCCCAATAGCAGAAACGGCGTGACCGTAGTGATCACCGTGCCGCTGGCGCTCACATCCTGTTTCAGGCTCCAGGCGGTGTAGGCGATACCGGCCAGCAGCAGGCCGAAGAACAACACGAGTGTGGCGCGCCCAGGCTTGTGTGCAAGTTGCGGGCGGGCGTCGCGTTGGGTCAGGTGCGGCTGGCTGGCCAGTGACGGGGTTGCCATGGTGGCTCCGGTGGCATTGGGCAAGTTGCCGAAGGCCTTGAGCATAGAAACAATTCGTAACCCGACCGTGACCTCGATCAATGAATTATCTAGGCTCAAGACGGACGGTAAGTACAGGAGAAACCCATGATTCGCTGCAAGCGTGTCTACGATGCGGTCAACGGCGACGATGGCCAGCGCGTGCTGGTCGACCGCCTGTGGCCGCGTAACAAGCGCAAGGAAGACTTGCATGGGCAGTGGTTGCGCGAAGTGGCGCCTTCGAATGATTTGCGTAAGGCGTTTCATGAGGGTGAGGTCGACTTTGCCGGTTTTACCCGGCGTTACCAGCAAGAACTGGCTGCCCACCCCGAGTACTGGTACCCGCTGCTGGACCTGGCCACAAAGGGCCCGCTGACCCTGCTTTATGCGGGCAAGGATACCGAGCACAACAATGCCCGGGTACTGGCCGAGTGGTTGGAAAGCGAGCTGGACCGGCGTGGGCCGAGCAGTTCTCCCGTGTGCTATGCCCAGTGAGTGATGTGGGAATGCCCCTGCAACTGATTGCCGCCGACGACAGCCACCGTTCGTTTGCCCGCGACCTCACGCGGCGCGCCATGCTGCCGTACTACCGTGAGTATGACCTGCTGTGGATCGAGGACGCCTTCGACCAGGCCTGGGGGTGGCGCGAGCAGTGGCTTATCAGCGAAGGCGACAGCCTGTTGGGTTTCTGCAGCCTCAGCCAGGACCGCCATGCATTGTTCATCCGCGAACTGCACCTGCTACCCGAACACCGTGGGCGTGGCGTCGGTAGCTGGGTGCTGGAACAGTTGGCGCTATGGGCCAGGCAGCGGCGCCTGCCGTTGCTGAGACTGATGGTTTTTCGCAGCAACCCCGCCCGGCTGTTGTACCAGCGCCATGGTTTTGTCGAAATGGGCGAGGACGACTGCTTCATGCGCATGCAGCGCATGATTGGCTAATAGCGTAATGATGGCTTGTCGCGACCGGAAGGCATGGGCATAGTGAAGCCAGGTCGCCTGCGGATGGGCGGCAGCGAATGAGCGTGATCAGGGATAAGGAGACGCCCACGATGAACGGATTTGGTCCGCGGCTACGGGAAGAGCGTGAGCGCCTGGGCATGACCCAGCGCGTGTTTGGCGATATCGGTGGGGTAGAACCCAACGCCCAGGGCAAGTACGAAAGCGGCGAGCGTACGCCACGGGTCGATTACCTGGCGGCACTGGCAGCCAGGGGGGTGGACGCACTGTACGTGCTTAGCGGCATTCGCATGCCGGTCCCGCTGGAGGGGCTCAGCCAGGACGAGTCGGATTTGCTGGGCGCCTTCCGGCAGTTGCCAGTGGACGACCAGTTGGCCCTCTGGCACCTGTTGGGCCGCTTGAGCAACGATAGAAAGCCGAGGCAAACAGTGAGGCCTGTCACCGTTGAACGTCAGACCTTTCTTACAGAAGCAATGCGTTAGGCCCACCGTGAAAAATTTTGTTAAGGTGGCGGGATCCAATCGCCCTGTTAACGAGGTGTGTGCTTGATTAGGGTCTTAGTGGTCGACGATCACGATCTGGTACGAACCGGTATTACCCGCATGCTGGCCGACATCGATGGCCTGCAGGTGGTGGGTGAGGGTGATTCGGGCGAGTCCGCGCTCAAGCTGGCCCGCGAGCTGAAGCCGGACGTGGTGCTGATGGACGTGAAGATGCCCGGCATCGGTGGCCTGGAGGCCACCCGCAAGTTGCTGCGCAGCCACCCGGACATCAAGGTTGTCGCCGTGACCGTGTGCGAAGAGGACCCGTTCCCCACGCGCCTGCTGCAGGCCGGCGCGGCCGGCTACCTGACCAAGGGCGCAGGCCTGGACGAAATGGTCCAGGCCATCCGCCTGGCGTTTGCCGGCCAGCGCTACATCAGCCCGCAAATCGCCCAGCAGCTGGCGCTGAAACCGTTCCAGCCGCAGGGCTCGCCGTTCGACGCGTTGTCGGAGCGGGAAATCCAGATTGCCCTGATGATTGTCGGCTGCCAGAAAGTGCAGATCATCTCCGACAAGTTGTGCCTCTCGCCCAAGACCGTCAATACTTACCGTTATCGGATCTTTGAAAAACTCTCGGTCACCAGCGACGTCGAACTGACCTTGCTGGCCGTTCGCCACGGCATGGTTGACGCAAGCCTGTAAAACCTCATGTCCCAAGTGTTTGATGCCAGCGCATTCCTGGCGACCTGCAGCGGTCGCCCGGGCGTCTACCGGATGTTCGACGGCGAAGCCCGGCTGCTTTATGTGGGCAAGGCCAAGAACCTGAAGAAGCGCCTGGCCAGCTATTTCCGCAAGACCGGCCTGGCGCCCAAGACCGCCGCGCTGGTAGCCCGTATCGCCCAGGTCGAAACCACCATCACCGCCAACGAAACCGAGGCGTTGTTGCTGGAACAGAACCTGATCAAGGAATGGCGTCCGCCGTACAACATCCTGTTGCGCGACGACAAATCCTACCCTTACGTGTTCCTGTCCGACGGCGAGTTCCCGCGGCTGGGCATTCACCGTGGGGCGAAAAAGGCCAAGGGCCGTTACTTTGGCCCATACCCCAGCGCGGGCGCCATCCGTGAAAGCCTCAGCCTGCTGCAAAAAGCGTTTTCGGTGCGCCAGTGCGAAGACAGCTACTACGCCAACCGCACCCGGCCGTGCCTGCAATACCAGATCAAGCGCTGCAAGGCGCCCTGTACCGACCTGGTAACCGCTGAGGAATATGCTGAAGATGTGCGCCACTCGGTCATGTTCCTTGAAGGCCGCAGCCAGCAACTGGGCAACGAGCTGAATGCCGAGATGGAAACGGCCGCCATGGCCCTCAATTTCGAGAAGGCCGCCGAGTTGCGCGACCAGATCGCCCTGTTGCGCCGTGTGCAGGACCAGCAATACATCGAGGGTGGCAGCGGCGACGTCGACGTCATCGCCGCCTTCGTCAACCCCGGTGGTGCTTGTGTGCACCTGATCAGCGTGCGCGGCGGTCGGGTGCTGGGCAGCAAGAACTTCTTCCCGCAGGTTGGTATTGAAGAGGAGGTGGCCGAGGTGATGGCGGCGTTCCTGTCCCAGTACTACCTGGGCAACGCCGAACGCGAATTGCCTGGCGAACTGATCGTCAACGTGGTGCACGAAGACTTCGATGCCATCACTGAGGCCCTGCACACACTGCGTGGCCGCGAGCTAACCATCAGCCACCGGGTGCGTGGCACCCGCGCCCGCTGGCAGCAACTGGCGGTAACCAATGCCGAACAGGCGCTTAATGCCCGCTTGGCCAACCGCCAGCACATGGCCGCGCGCTTCGAGGCCCTGGCTGAAGTGCTGGGCCTGGACGAAGTGCCGCAGCGCCTGGAATGCTACGACATCAGCCATTCCAGCGGTGAAGCCACGGTGGCCAGTTGCGTGGTGTTTGGCCCTGAAGGCCCATTGAAGTCCGACTACCGCCGCTTCAACATCGAGGGCGTCACAGGCGGTGACGATTACGCCGCCATGCACCAGGCCCTGACCCGCCGTTATGGGCGTATCAAGGACGGTGAGGGCAAGCTGCCCGATGTGCTGTTGGTAGACGGCGGCAAGGGCCAGTTGAACATGGCCCGCGACGTGATGCAGGAACTGGGTTTCACCGATCTGACCCTGCTCGGCGTGGCCAAAGGGGTTACCCGCAAGGCCGGCTTTGAAACCCTGTACCTGAACGACGTGCACCACGAGTTCACCCTCAAAGGCGACTCACCGGCCCTGCACCTGATCCAGCAGATCCGCGATGAAGCCCACCGTTTTGCCATCACCGGCCACCGTGCCCGTCGTGGCAAGGCCCGCCGGGTATCCAGCCTGGAGGACGTGGCCGGGGTAGGGCCGAAGCGTCGACGCGACCTGCTGAAACACTTCGGCGGGCTGCAGGAGCTCAACCGCGCCAGTATCGATGAAATCGCCAAAGCCCCCGGCATCAGTAAAAAGCTTGCCGAGTCGATTTATGCCAGCCTGCATAGCGAGTAGAATGCCGGGCTCAACTTGCAGCCAGTCGTACCGATGAATATTCCAAACCTGCTCACCGTTCTACGCGTCCTGCTCATCCCGATCTTCATCCTGCTGTTCTATATGCCCTATCACTGGAGCTATATGGCCGCCAGCAGTGTGTTTGCCGTAGCCGCCGCCACCGACTGGCTGGACGGCTACCTGGCGCGTCGCCTGCAGCAGAGCACGCCGTTCGGCGCCTTCCTGGACCCGGTGGCCGACAAACTGATGGTGGCAGTGGCCCTGGTGCTGCTGGTGCAGACCCACGCCAACTTCTGGCTGACGCTGCCGGCGGCAGTCATCATTGGCCGTGAGATCGTGGTCTCGGCACTGCGCGAGTGGATGGCCGAGCTGGGCGCGCGGGCGCATGTGGCGGTGTCCAACCTGGGCAAGTGGAAGACCGCGGCACAGATGCTGGCGCTGGTGATCCTGCTGGCCAACCCGCCGGCGATGACCTTCTGGGTGATCCTGGGTTATGCGTTGTTGCTGGTGGCGGCGGGGCTGACGTTGTGGTCGATGGCGCACTACCTGCTGGCTGCCTGGCCGCACCTGCGCGAAGGCTCGGAACAAAAATAAAAGTTTTTTGAATCAAGGGGTTGACGCTGTTTTAGAAATCGCTAGAATGGCACCCATCACGACGCGGGAATAGCTCAGTTGGTAGAGCACGACCTTGCCAAGGTCGGGGTCGCGAGTTCGAGTCTCGTTTCCCGCTCCAGTTATAGATCTACAGAGTTCCATGGAATTCTGTAAGTCGTTGAAAAAAGGGCCTTAGGGCCCTTTTTTCGTTCCAGCGGAAACCACCGAAAACCGGCAGTATCCAGACATCTTAAGTCCAGGATTGAGTCCAGAATTGGAAATCGCCCAATTCGCTTTTCCGGTAGAGCTAGGTGGGGTACGAGACGAGCATTTGGCCTCTGACAGGTTCAGGAGGTCACTATGGCACTCTCGGAGATGGCGATTCGGCACGCCCGAGTCACCGGCAAGGACTACACGATCGCTGATAGCGACGGCTTGTTCCTCAACGTCACGGCGCAGGGCGGGAAGATCTGGCATTTCCGCTACTACTGGGCCGGCCGGCAGAAGCGCATGTCGTTTGGCAGCTACCCTCAGGTCGGCCTTCGCGATGCGCGTGCACGGCGCGATGAAGCGCGAGCGCAGATTGCTCAAGGCACCAATCCCTGTGAGCAACGCAAGCAGCAACGCCAAGCAGTGCGCCTCTCCAGTGATCATGCCTTCGAGACCGTATTCAATCAGTGGATCGCCTTCCGCCGCTTGAGTCTCAAAGAAGGGCAACAGAGCACGTTGTCACAGATGCTGCGCATCTTCGCCAAAGATATACTGCCCCACATCGGCGACCGCTCAATCCATGACGTCACCCGACATGTGCTCATGGAGGTGCTGGATCGTATCGAGTCTCGCGGTGCATTTACCACGGCGGAAAAGTGCCGGACCTGGCTCAATCAATTGTTTCGGCATGCGCTGGTGCGCATCCCTGGCCTGGAGCACAACCCTGCAGCCGATCTGGACGTTGTGGCGATGCCGAAGCCTCCAGTGGAGCATAATCCTTTCCTGCGTATGGCTGAGCTGCCACCGCTGTTAAGTAAACTCCGTGCTTATCACGGCGGTCAGCAGACCCTATTGGGGATTTGGCTTCTGCTGCTTACTGGTGTGCGTACCGGTGAGCTGCGTTTGGCGACGCCTGATCAATTCGACTTGGAGCGTCGGCTGTGGGTCATTCCGCCAGAGGTAGTCAAGCAGTTGCAGCTCAAGATGCGCAAGAGCCGTAGCAGCGCCTCCAAGGTGCCGCCATACATTGTTCCGTTGTCAGTCCAGGCGATCGAAGTGGTGGGTCTGCTGCTTGAGCGTGTAGTGCCCGCGCAGCGGCATTTGCTTGCCCATCGAAGTGACTTGAGCAAACGCATCAGCGAGAATACTTTGAATAGTGCGCTGCGGCGTATGGGCTTTGCTGACAGGCTTACCGGACACGGCATGCGAGCTACCATATCAACGGCCCTCAACGAGATCGGCTACCCGAAAGCATGGATTGATGCACAACTTTCACACGCCGACCCTGACAAAGTCAGCGCTTCCTACAACCACGCCGAGTACGTTGAGCAGCGCCGGGCAATGATGCAGGACTGGGCGAATCGACTTGATCTCTGCGCGCAAGGGCATGTACAGGCAGCAAGTGCACCCTTAACGATACGCCTGGAAGGCACTGCATCCCTTCCGGCTCGGCCTGACGCCACACAGTTTGTAGTTCCACTGCACAATGTGCTCTCGCATCCTGAGCCCAAAGCGGCGCGGTATGTTGCCAAATCGTGTAGGCAGCCAGATGTCGAGTCGCGGGCTGAGATTGGCGGCAGGGAGGTCTCAGACATCCAAAAAGAGCGCGCTGAGATGCTCGCAGCGTTTGAAGCGCCGAGTAATCTTCCACTCCTCGCATTTGCTCGGTTGGCTGGCAAGTCTCGGGATCAGCTCAACCGGGATATCAAGGCTCGGAGGTTGCTCTCAGTCAGTCTTGGGAATCGGGGGCAGCGGATTCCGGATTGGCAGCTTGATCCGTTGAAGCTCAAACTGGTACTTGCGGTATTCGAAGCACTGCCTGCAATAGGAGTCTGGGATGTCTACCGAATGCTGACCAGCCTCAAGCACGAGCTGCCGCGCACGGTTTTCCATTGCTGCGACAGGATTTTCACCCGCAGCAAAGCTTAGAACCGACGGGTTGGTCCAAGTAAATTTTTGGCTCATTGAGAATCTCTTCCTAGGGCGGGTTGCAGCAGTGCCGCTGGCGCTCGCCTCTCTCCTAAGTATCCGTACAGAGGCGCGTAGCGATATACCGGATGCGCGCCTGCGTCCGTCCAGTGAGGGTCTGCTTGTGCTCGAGTACAACCCAATGCGGCCTCGTGGACGGCTGCGTTTCTCGATTGCACACGAGGTTGCGCATTCTCTTTTTGCTGATTGTCATGAAGAAGTGCGCCACCGGAGCGGAGACACCGCAAGCCGGGCTGATAACTGGCAACTTGAGGTTCTATGCAATATAGGCGCGGCCGAACTACTGATGCCGCTGGGTAGTTTTCCTCAGCTCGCCGACAGTGTGCCGACAATGCAACAGGTTGCAGAAATTCGTAAAACATTTGATGTGTCGGTTGAGGCCTGCCTCATTAGAAGTATCAAACTTGCGACCTCGGCTAGCGCTGCGTTTTGCGCATCATTTCATCAGGACGATGGTGTTTATCGGGTTGACTACGTTATTCCAGCCCCTGGCTGGACCTGCCAATTCGGCAAGGGCAGTCCTTTACTAACGACGGTGTTGTCTCGGAGGCCAGTGCCATAGGCTTCACCTCGATTGGTGATGAGGACGTGCAAGGCCAGAGCTATCGAATTGAATGCATGGGGCTGGCTCCCTACCCAGCGGATTGCTCAAGGGGCAATTGCTGACGTCTTGATTGTCGACGGTAACCCGCTGCATGATCTGCGTTGTCTCGTAGGGCAGGGCGCATGTATTGAAGGCATCCTTCAAGAAGGGCGAGTCATCAAGCGCGGCACATGATTGGGGGCTTTGCGTACTTCTTAGTACCGCTATCGCTACCGCCTTCAGCAGCAGTTGAATAGTGTAGGCCTAAGCCCGTTCCGCGATAGGTCATTATGATGACTGAACTGTTCAACTGCTTCAGGATGCACCTTAGATAATGGAGTTGTACTTCAATTCTCTTGGTGCCGGTGTCGAAATCAAAACCCCAGACACCCTTGAAAATTTCCTTTCGAGTAACGACACGTTCTGAGTGATGCACTAGCAGAGTCAGCATTCGGAAGGAAATTTTTTTGACTTTCAGGGTACTGCCGTGACAAATAATTTCCCGGCAAGACGGCCGTAAGCTGATATCGCCAAAGTGCACTTGAGGGTCGATCAACCCGACGCCCGTGTTCTCTTGGTAGGCGCTTAGCGCTTGGTGCGGCGATGTTTTATGAGCATTGCTGGCTGCCAGCACCCCATAGTGAATCTCAACCATTTTGTGAAGCCTATAGACGTTTGGCGCTATTGCTGGAAACTGTGATGGCGGATGGAGCGATCAAAGTTCGCCCCGCCTAATGCGGGGCGAATCCTGAAGCGGTCAAACTACTCGGGCAATGCCCATGCGATGATGCTATCTCCCAGCTTGGTCGGGATACGATCGTGGCCACCCACGACGGCGACTAGATACTGGCGGCCATTGATCGAATAGGACAACGGTGACGCCTGATTACCCGCTGGTAGGCGGTCTTCCCACAGCAGCTCGCCGGTCTCGCTGTCATAGGCGCGCATGAAGCGGTCCAGGGCTGCACCGATGAAGGTGACGCCGCCACCTGTGGCTACCCCGGTGGCATCGCTGGGCGTGCCAATTTCAAGCTTCACGTGGGATGCGATGCCGAGTGGGCCGCTGTCATAGCCCGTGCCGAACGGGCGGCTCCAGACCACATCCTGGGTGCGCAGATCGACACCGCTGATGAAGCCCCAAGGTGGCGCGATGCACGGCTGCTGGAGCGACGACATCCAAGGGTCCTTGACCGCACCGTAAGGCTGGCCAGCCTGTACCCGGAAACCTTTGGCTTCGCCTGGCGCCTGCTGGAATGACTTGGCCTGCAAGGCATCCAGATGCTCGCGCGGCACGGCTTCCTGCATGTATGGCAGGCGCTGGGTGTTGATCATCATCAAGCCGCGCTTGAGGTCGACCATCACGCCACCCCAGTTCAGGCCACCGTGGTGGCCCGGGAAAATCAGGCTGCGTTGGCCGACCACGGGCGGGGTGAAAATGCCTTCGTAGCGAGCCTCGACGAACTCCTGACGGCACTGCATCTGGTCAAACGGTGTGAGGCCCCAGGCATCGGACTCTTTCAGCACTTCAGGGGTGCGCGAAGGTCGCCCCATGGTGCTTGGCATGCCCGGTGAGGTCGGCTGGGTGGCGGCGGTGCGATCGCCCGGCGCGGTGCCCTGCGGAGCAGGTTGTTCGACCACATCGACCAGGGGTTCGCCGGTGGCGCGGTCGAGGATGAAGATCTGCCCGGACTTAGTTGCCTGGATGACCGCGCGGCGCGGGCCGGTCGGCGTCGGGAAGTCGATCAGGTTCGGCTGTGGGCTCAGGTCGTAGTCCCACAGGTCGTGGTGCACGGTCTGGAAGTGCCAGCGCACCTTGCCAGTGGCGGCATCGATCGCGACCAGCGAGGAGCTGTACTTGTCTTCATCCGGCGTGCGGGTGCCGCCGTAGAAGTCGCCAGCGGCGTTGCCGGTGGTGACGTAGACCAGCCCCAGTTCATCGTCGGCCGACATCGGCGCCCAGGAGTTCGGGGTGCTGAGGGTGTAGTTTTCACCTTCGGCTGCCGGCGCAGAGTCATCTGGGCGACCCAGATCCCATGCCCACTTCTGCTGGCCCGTGACGGCGTCATAGGCCCGCACCACACCCGAGGGTGCCGGGCGCACGTCGGAGTCGAGGACGCGGCCGCCTGTGACCAGCACTCCGCGCACCACAATCGGCGCCGATGTGATGCCAGTCGACCCTTTGCGGAAAGTGCCCAGGCCATTTTTCAGGTCGGCGAAGCCTTTGTTGCCGAAGTCAGGACAGGCCTCGCCTGTCTGGGCGTCGACAGCGCCAAGGCGGATGTCATTGGTGCCCCACAGAATGCGCTTGGCGCACAGGCCGCTCGCGTTCGGGACTTCGTAGTAGGTCACGCCGCGGCAGTAGGCGCCACCGTTGGCGAAGTAGGCAGGGTCGACCTTGGAGTCGTAGCGCCAGTTCTCCTTGCCGGTCCTGGCGTCAAGCGAAACGATGATCTGCTTGGGCGTGCAGGTGTACAGCGAGTCCCCCACCTTGATTGGCGTGGCTTCGTTCAGGTACTTCGTTTTTTCGCCCGGCTGTTTCAGGTCGCCATGATGATACTCCCAGACTTTGACCAGGCCCTTCACGTTCTTTGGGGTGATCTGAGCGGCGGGGGAGTAGTGGTTGCCCAGGTTGGAGCCCGCGTAGGCGGTCCAGCTGGTTTCATCGTGGTTGGCGGCCACGTTGCCGTCAGGTGACTTTACGTCATTGGGGCTGAACACCTCCTTGGGGCGTGCGGCGCTGGTGGCCGGGTCTGCCAGGTGGGCAGTATTGGGCAGCAGAATCGGCACGACGATGGTCAGCCCCATCAGCAGGGGCAGCCCGCCCATCACGCTGAAGTACAGCGGTTTTTCGATGCCGACCATCTTCCGGCGGACGACCGGCCAGAACCCCAGGAAGATCACCCCAGTCACGGCAAGCCATGCCAGGCGTGGGATGTAGGCCCAGCCGTTGTAACCTGCTTCGGTCACCGCCCAGATGTAAGTGGCGATCGACGCGAGGCCGAACAGGTACAGGCCGGCCTTGCGATTGCGCCCCAGCAGTACACACGCAATGACCAGCGCCAGGCCCATCGCGGCGTAATACCAGGAGCCGCCCGCCGCGATCAATTGACTGCCTTTGTAGGCCAAAGCCAGGCCAAGCAGCGAGATGAGGGAGCAATAGAGTACGAAAAGCAGGGAGGGCAAGCGCCGTCCCTGCGGTGTCGGTGAGTCGGACATAGCAAGGTTCCATGAATGAAAAGCGGCGCATGATTGTCTGTCATCGATACAAAATACAATAACAAACAAGAAAAATTCTCGTTTGTTGGATTATTGTATTTATTTGTGTCAAGATACAAAAAGTCGCACCCTGTATTTTTCCGTGATAGAAAAATGCGGGTCGCCGTGCTGACTTCACTGGCGCCCAGGCGTCGCCCTGGCTGGAAGGTTTGCAATGATTTGTACCTGTTTGCCTGCTGTTGCCGCTGTAACTGCTGCTGTATGCGCCGCCCGCAACCTGCTTGCTCGTAGGCTCGGCGCTGCAAGCGTGGCGCTGCTGTGCGCAGGGGTTTCGAGCAATGTCTGGAGCGCGGTTGATCAAGCGGTGATCGACGACCTCAGCACAGGCGGTGTGATGCGTGTGGCGATAAACTACGGCAACCCCGTGCTTGCGCAGAAAGCCGCTGACGGCACGCCTCAGGGGGTTTCGGTGGTGTTGGCCAAGGCCCTGGGGCGGGAGTTGGGGATACCGGTCACCTTCTCGACCTACGATGCCGCCGGCAAGGTGTTCACCGCGCTCGAGACGCAGGCGTGGGATGTCGCGTTCATCGCGATTGATCCGGTGCGTGCCGAGCAGATCCTCTTCAGTGAGCCCTATGTACTCATCGAAGGCACCTACCTGGTTGCCCGTGATGCAGGTTTCCACCGCGTGGGTGAGCTTGATCAGCCGGGCATTCGCGTGGCAGTGGGGCAGGGTTCAGCTTATGATCTGTACCTGACACGTGCGCTCAAGCACGCGCAACTGGTCCGCGTGGCCACTTCAGCGGCTGCCATCGAGGCGTATCGTGAGCAACGTCTCGATGCCGCAGCGGGTGTGCGCCAGCCTCTGGAAAAGGCTGCAGCGCAGGACCCGAATGTACGTGTGCTCAGCGAATCGTTCACATCGATTCGTCAAGCGATGGCCGTGCCCCAGGGGCATCAGGCGGGTGCCGCGTACATCCAGGCTTTCGTCGAACGCATGAAGGCCTCGGGTTTTGTCCGCTCGGCGCTGATCGAGAGCGGGCAGGCCGACGTCAGTGCCCCACCGGAGTCCGGATTGGTGCCATGACGCACGCAGGCATTAGAGAAGGTCGTCGCTTCTGGATTCGTGGCCCAATATCTGCGGCGCTGCCTTCAGACGGCTGACGATGTCCAGGTGCCTGCGCAGGTACTCGGCAGCTTCCTCCCGTTGTCCCGCCTCGATCAGGTCCAGTAGCTGGATATGTTCCTGACATTGGCTGACCAAGCGTGATCGGTCGACATTGGACTGATAGGACATGAAGCGGCGCAGCTGGTTTTGCCGGCGCAAGGCCTCGAGGAAGAAGGCGTTGCCCGAGCAGCCGACAATAAGCTCATGCAACTGTGAGTTGATTTGGAACAGCTCTGGCCGTGAGAGTGTGAAGATCGCACCGTCAAGCAGTTGCTGCTGGGTTTTGCGGGCTTTGGCAAAGGCTGCACTGTTTACCTTATAGGTTGGTTCGAGCAGTGCCGCCGGCTCGATGGCCATGCGAAAACGGTAGCTCTGGATGTGCGCTTCAGCATCGTGCAGAAAATGGTTAATGGTCCAGCCTTGGCCAGGGTTGCGCTCGATCATGCCCTCGTTGGCCAACCGGTTGAGCACCTTGAGCAACTGACCGCGCGGTACGTCGTACTTGCGCAGCAACTGGGCCTCGAAAAAGGAGGTGGCGATGTCCCCTGCAAGCACATCGTCGACCATACGCAGGTAAAGATCTTCGAACGGGTCGACCTCCAGTGGCAGCTTGCCGGTGTCGATCGTGCGCGAGTCCAGGGTCAGGAAATAGCCCCGGTTGGGCTCCTTGACGGCCAGGCCCAGTTCTTCGAGCAGGGCGAAGCCGCGGCGAATCGGCGAGCGCGAAACGCCCAGCTCCCGGGCGAAGAATTCTTCCCGCAACGGATCGCCGGCGCGCATCGAGCGTGCTCTGGCCATGTCGATGATCCTGGGGGCGAGGTGGCCTGCGAGGTCCACTTTGATTTTGGCTGTCATCAGGGGGCGATTCAGGGTGGTGCTGCGGGCGTGTCACGAGCATCGCGGCCGGTGATGGCTGCTGCTTGAGTCGATGGCCGCTGCTTTGCAGTCAGGGTTGGGTTCGCGCTCAATGGTTGCATGTTGCGTGAGGCATGGCCAGTGCTTGCTCCCCTGGCTGGGTGGATGTTTTTGCATTTTCAGGTTTCGATAACCAGAATGGCGGGTTCATCCGGCTTTTCTCATCACTGGGTTCACCTGCATGGCTTCAAGTCCGCTCACGCAGCGCATTGTCTTTGATATCCGGCGCAAGGTTCAGCTGGGAGACCTCCCCGGGGGCTCGCACCTGAGCGCCCAGAAAGTGGCCGATGCCTTTGAGGTTTCGCGCTCGCCCGCGCGCGAGGCGCTTAGCATTCTGGCACAGCAGGGCGTGCTGGAGCAGATTCCCAACCGCGGCTATTTCGTTGTGGAGGCTGCGCAGGGTGCATTCGGCAGCATCGACCAGATAACCGCGATGCAAGAGCCCCGGGCGTACTACCAGCTTTCCGAAGATTGGCTGAATAATGCGATAGCGGCTGAAGTCACGGAAAAGTACTTGCGCGACCGTTATGACCTGACCAAGGCGCAGGTGATCGACATCCTTGGTCGGGCAGCCAAAGTCGGCTGGGCTGAACCCAAGCCGGGCTACGGCTGGCGCTTGCTGGATGTGGCGAAAACGCCTGAGGCGTTGCAACATATCTACAAAGTACGCGCCTTGATAGAGCCAGCGGCCCTGCTTGAAAGCGGTTTCAAGCACGATCTGGAGGTGCTCGGTTGCCTGAAGAAAGAACAATTGGCGCTCCAGGCGGGAGGCGTTGACACGCTCCCGACGGACGCCTTGCTCGAGGCTGGCTTTCGCTTCCACGAGGAGCTGATGAGACTGTCCGGCAACCCGCTGTACCTCATGATCCTCAAGCAGATGAACAACATGCGCCGGCTGCTCGAGTACCGCGCCATGCTGGATCGTCAGCGTTTTCGCGGGCAGTGCGCCGAGCACTTGCAGATGCTCGAGTGGCTGGAGCAGGGCAACAATCTTGAGGCTGCGAACCTGATGAGGCAGCACTTGAACGATTCGCTGGCGCGCAAGTCGCTGCTCATCGGGCGGCAAGGCACGCCGGGTACCGAGCCTGCAATGCCGCCAACCTGATCCCTCAGTCCTTGTCTTCATGGGTTACCGGCGTTTCGCGGCCCCCGCTCCATGCCAGCCAGCGCCTGAGCACAGGCTCTGCACATAGCATGACCACGACCAGGCGCATGATCTGCATGGCTGTGACCATCCCTGCGCCAAGCTGCAAGGCTTCGGCGGTCAGATACATTTCGGTGCTGCTGCCGGGCATCATGCCCAATGCCAGCGACAACACCGGCATCCCCGACAGCCAGCCAAAGCCCCAGGCGAACAGGAAGGTGCAGGCAATCATCAAGAAGGTGAAGAGCACCACCTTGCACAGGTAAAGCGGCGAGCGGCGGAAGAAGCCGCGATCGAAGAAGCTGCCCAGCGCGCAGCCGATCATCAGTTGGCCGTAGTGGCTGAGCTCCACCGGCAGGGCGGTGCGCAGGTCGAACACTGCCGTCACCCCAGCGCACAAGGCCATGGGCCCGAACATCCAGGGGTTGGGCAGGCCGAGGCGCTTCCACAGCAGCGCGGCCACGATTCCTCCCGCCAGCATCGGCGCGAGCCATGGCCATTCGGCGGCGGGATGCGGCTGTATGGCGCCGGGGGGCAGGTGCACCAGCAGCAACATCGCCGGCGGCACCGTGAGCACGATGAGTACCAGGCGAATGCTGTGGGCTGCTGCGATCTGGCTGGTGTCGGCGCGGTAGCGCAGGCCTAGCTGGATCATTTCGGCGAAGTTCGCCGGCATGAAGGCGAAATAGGCGGTGGTCAGGTCCATGCCCTGGCGCCGCATGCAGGCGATACCGGCCAAGGCCAGCACCAGGGTGAGGAAGGCTGCGGCGAGCATCATCGGGAAATGGCTGACGATCTGCGCAAGCACTGGCTGGGTGAAATGCAGCCCGATGGAGGTGGCGATGATCCACTGGCCCGACTTGCGGCCGTTGGGGATTTCGGCAATCAACCAGCCGCAGCAACGAATGAAGATCACCGCCAGCATCGAGCCGATGATCCACGGCAACGGCCAGTGCGCAGCACTGGCCAGCAGCGCGCCGACGATGCCTGCCAGGGGTGTGGCCCACCAGGTTTTGAGGCTTGCAAGCATAAGGTTTCACTTTGTAGAGAAGAGCGTCACACGCGACTGCTGCTGCGTCATTAGCCAGTGATGACGGCCGCGACGGCCGCGCCGAATGCCTGGCACCCCAAGTTGCCACCGAGGTCTGGGGTGCGCTTGCTCGGGTCTTCGAGTACGACGTCTACCGCGTGCTCCATTGCCTTCGCGGCCTCGACCAGGGCGGGCTTGGCGTGGTGGTCGCCCATCCAGTGCAGCAGCATGGCAACCGACAGGATCATCGACACCGGGTTGGCCTTGTCCTGACCAGCAATATCCGGCGCGGAGCCATGCTGTGCCTGGGCGCAGCAGTGGCTGTCGCTGGCCATGATCGAGCCGGCCAGGCCCAGGCTGCCGGACAGTTCACTGGCCAGGTCGCTGATGATGTCACCATAGAAATTGGTCGCCACCAGCACGTCGAAGCGCTCGGGGTTGCGCACCAGGTGGGCGGTGGAGGCGTCGACCAGCAGGTCATCCAGTTGTACTTCGGGGAAATCCCTGGCCACGTGGCGCACGCATTCCAGGAACAGGCCATCGGTCATGTGGAAGCTGTTGGCCTTGTGAATCGCGGTGACTTTGCGGTTGCGCTGCATCGCCAACTCGAAGGCGCGGCGGGCGATGCGCTCGCTGCAGTGACGAGTAATTTTGCGGGTCGACAGGGCCATGTCCGGGGAGGGCATCACTTCCCCCCAGCCGCGCGACATGTTGCGGTCCGGATAGAAGCCTTCGGTGGCTTCGCGCATGATCACCAGGTCCATGCGCTTGCCCGGTTTCATGTTCGACTCCAGAAACGCCCGGGTGCGTGCAGGGCGTACGTTGGCATACAGGTCCAGGCCGATGCGAAAACCTGCGGACACGTTGCGGCCGCCTTTCTCGGGGGCTGGATAGTCGGCATGAGATTGAGTGCCGAGAATGATGCCGTCGTAGGTCCTGGCCTTCTCCAGCACTTCGTCGCGCAACGTGGTGCCGTACTTTTCCAGGCTGCTGAAGCCAACGTCGTCATGATCGAAGCTCAGACCCAAGTGGTATCTGCTATTGGCCGCATGCAACGGCAACAGTGACGACTCAATGATCTCAGGGCCGATGCCGTCGCCAGGAAGTACCAGAATACGCATCACACTTTCCTTCTGTGGGTTATTGAGGGGCGAAGCAGGCAGCGATTCATGATGTATATCGTTGCCATGAAGTACAGTCGCAGGCAGTCGATCACGATTTTCCAAGCGGCTGTTGCTGCACCCTGACGGGCTGGCAGCGCAATAATTTGCACTTTATCGCATCAAAAGCCAATTTTCGCAATGCCTTGCTCCACTCCTACGTTCGAGTCAAGGTCGCGTCAGAGTCTGATACTTGCGAACGTCGACTCGTTGCGTGCTTGGCTGAAGGCCGCCAGAGGCCCATTGAGTGCTGGCAATGACAGGGCTTGTGGGGCAGGCGTCATCACCACCTGCTCCGAAGTATTCGAACTCACTCGTTCGTCACGCGGCGGGATGCCAAAGTACTCCCGGTAACATTTGGAGAAGTGCGGCGTGGAGACGAAGCCACACACGGCAGCGACCTCGATGATCGACATCGGTGTCTGCTTGAGCAGTTGTCGCGCGCGGATCAGGCGCAGTTTGAGGTAATAGCGCGAAGGCGAACAATGCAGGTACTTCTGGAACAGGCGCTCGAGCTGGCGACGCGACACCGACACGTACACGGCCAGTTCGTCGAGGTCGATCGGCTCTTCGAGGTTGGCTTCCATCAGCGCAACGATTTCTTGCAGTTTCGGCTGGTTGGTGCCGAGCATATGCTTGAGTGGCACGCGCTGATGGTCGTGTTCGTTGCGGATACGCTCGTAGACGAACATCTCCGAGATCGCCGCCGACAGCTCGCGACCGTGATCGCGGCTGATCAGGTGCAGCATCATGTCCAGCGGCGCGGTGCCGCCCGAGCTGGTAAAGCGGCTGCGGTCCAGGGTGAACAGGCGGGTGCTCATGTTGACGCGTGGGTAGGCTTCCTGCATGGCTGCCAGGCACTCCCAATGCACGCTGCAGTCGAAACCATCCAGCAAGCCTGCAAAGGCCAGTACCCAGCTACCGGTGCATATCGCTCCTAGCCGTCGTGATTGGCGGGCCTGCATTTGCAGCCAGGTGATGTGCTGGCGGGTCACTGTGCGCTGAATACCCACGCCACCGCAGACGATTACCGTATCCATGGGCGGGGCGTTATAGACGGCTGCATCCGGGGTAATCTGCAAGCCGTCGCTAGCCCAGACCTGGCCGCCTTCGAGGCTGAGTGTATGCCAGCGGTACAGCTCGCGACCGGACAGCTGATTAGCCATGCGCAGTGGCTCGACGGCTGCTGCCAGGGAAATCAGGGTGAAATTGTCCAACAGTAGAAAGCCTATGGCTTGAGGAGGGCGTTCGGGGTTTGAAGGATGGGGCGTCATTATTGTGTCTCCTCACACAGATCAGGTCGTCGCGGCCGTGCGAACGTTTATTTTTGTCACCCCGCTCAAGCGGGGTAGGGTTTTTTCGACGCAATTCTCATGCCTTAATTGATTTTTATTAGAATGAAGTACAAAGTGCCCGGCAGTGCAGCCGTTTTCCTGTCTTGGTCGGCGAGCTGCAACTGGATCGTGGAACGAAATCGACCCACAGGTTCGTGCCGTGGGCATTTTTGTATCACCGCCAGGAAACAGCGGGGTAACTCATGAGGAAACAGTATGACGATCGCGTTCATTGGGCTCGGGCAGATGGGGCTGCCGATGGCTATCAACTTGCTGCAATTCAGCCCCGGCCTGCGTGTCCACTCTGCCAGTGGGCGTGCCTACCCCGAGCTGCTGGGATTGGGCGCCCAGCCCACCGATGATCCGCAGATGCTGGGCCGGTGCGAGCTAGTGTTTCTTTCGCTGCCGGATGCGGATGTGGTCGAAGAAATCCTGTTCTCGCCAGACACGGGTATTGCGAAGTGGATGGCATCCGGTAGCACCGTTGTGGATACCAGCACCGTCGACCATGACCGCACGCTGAGTATTGCCGAGCGCCTGGCGGCGCTTGGCGTCGCTTATCTGGACGCACCGGTATCGGGCATGGCAGCCCGTGCAGTCGATGGCACGCTGACGGTGATGTGTGGTGGTGATCCGCAGGTTCTGGAAGCTGTGCGGCCTTACTTGCAGAGCATGGCTTCGAACATCCTGCACATGGGCGGTGTGGGGAGTGGCCAATTGGCCAAGCTGGTCAACCAGTTGCTGTACAACATCAACTGCGCGGCATTGGCCGAAGTTCTGCCTATGGCCTGTAAGCTCGGGCTTGATCCGCAGCAGTTGGCTGAGGTCGTCAACAGTGGCACTGGGCGTAGCCATGCTTCGACGTATTTCTTGCCGCATATTCTCGCGGGTCGCTTCGATACCGCCTATCCGCTGCAGGACGCCTACAAGGACATGCGCCATGGGATGAAGGTGAGTGCTGGTCTAGGCAGCCCGCTGCCCGTGTTGAGTGCCGCCATGACCACCTATCAGCAGGCGTTGTTGCAGGGACATGGGGCTGATGACAAGGGCGCGATGATCAAGGTCTATGAGTCCCTGCTGAATGTGCAATTTCGGGCGCCGGAAGGCACCCCTCCATCCCATTGAGGTCACGATGAATCCATCACTTTTCACTGCCCAACGAACGGCCGAACTGCTGTTGCAGACCTGGCGCAGCGGCGAGCTTCTGACCGCCTTGCCAGCGCACCTCAAGCCTGAGTTGCTGAGCCAGGGGTATGACATTCAGGATCACATGTTCGCCGGGACTGCGGGCAGGCGCGTGGGCTGGAAGCTCGGTGTAGGTAGCCCGGCAGCCATGCGCGCGGGCAATCTGGCGCGGCCGCTGATCGGTCAGCTCGAGGCGGCACGTTGCCACCCGGATGGCGCGCATATCCGCTTACCCGCGCAGACCCCCGTGACCATCGAATGCGAAGTCGCATTCGTGCTGGACCGTGACGTCCTGCCCGATGCCGGTCGAGTGCCAGCAGCGGGAGATATCCGCGCGACGTGCGTCACCTTCGAAGTGGTGCGTTCACGCTTCGTCGATCGCAAAAGTGTCGGTTGGCCGAGCTTCGCTGCTGACAACGTGGGCTTCGAGGCACTGGTGGTCGGTGAACGTCTGTGTGAGGGGCTCGACGAAGGCTTGCTGGCCGCCTTGGCTGAATCGGCCGTGGTGTACCTGAACGACCAGCCGAAGGCACGCGGGTTGTCGGGGGATGCTGCCACCGATCCACTGGCGTCGCTGGCGGCACTCTATGCCCACGCCGCCGAGCGAGGAGAAGTCTTGAGGGCTGGAGATATCGTCTCTACGGGCGCCATGTGCCAACCTTTCGACCTGGTGGGCACGGGCTACCGCATAGCGGCGCGATTCCTCGGCCAAGAGCTATCGTTCACGCTGTAAAGCCATGAGGGCTGTCTTGGCGAGCGGCGTTTCCCATGAACCGTTGCTGGCAGGCACGCCCTTGCTAACTGGGCCGTTATCTGGCCTGCGATGCTTCTCGGGACTGACACCGTGCGCTACGACCTCACTAGCCTGGATCTATTTATCACTGTCGCCCAGGAGCGCAATCTCACGCGTGCCGGGCGGATCAAGCATGTCGCGGTGTCGGCGATCAGCAAACGGATCAGCGAGCTGGAAGCGCAGATCGGCTCGCCACTGCTGCTGCGCAATGCGCGCGGCGTGGAGCTGACGCCTGCAGGGCAATCCCTTTTGTTCTATGCCCGTCAGTTGAAGCAGACCATGGCCCAGTTGGACAGCGAACTCAGTGGCTATTCCAGTGGTGTGAAGGGGCACATTCGGGTGCATGCGATCACCTCGGCACTCTCCCAGTTTCTGCCGCAGGATGTGGCGGGTTTCGCTGAGTTGTACCCGCAGATCAAGTTCGACATCGAGGAGCGGGTCGGCTCGGCGGTGATTCGTGCGGTTGCAGACGGTCGAGCAGACCTGGGGATCATCGCGGCGCAAACGGCGGCGCAGGGGCTGGAGACCTTTACCTATCGGTACGATGAGCTGACGCTGGTGGTGCCCGCTGGGCACGCATTGGCGGAGCGCAAATCGATCAATTTCAAGGAAGTGCTCGAGCACGAGTTCGTCGGTCCACATCTGGAAAGCTCGATGAATACTCTGCTGACCAGCGAGGCCGACAAGCTGGGCATGGCCCTCAAGCTGCGCATCCGCATCAGCAGCTTCGACTGCATGTGCCGCATGGTCTCCAATGGCCTTGGCATCGCCGTGCTGCCACGCAGCGTCATCAACCAGTACCTGCGCAGCCACAAGCTCAAGGCGGTCACGCTCAGCGAACCTTGGGCGCGGCGCACGCTGATGCTGGTGTTGCGCAAATACGATGCCGCATCCCCCACGTTGAAGACCTTCATCGACCATCTCAGGTTGCCCGGCTGACGTTTTCAGCGTTCTCGTTTGGAGAACGCTGCTATGGCAATTGACCAATTTTCATCCAGCCGGCCTGCTCGTAGTATCGGCTTATCCGCAGTGCCGCCTGCCTCCGCGCAGGGCCTGTGAACATTATAAGAAGCCGAGCGATTCCAGTATGACCGAGACTGCCTGCGACCTCTTCAGCCCCCTGGTGATCAACGACGATGCCTTCACCATCGTCGACCTGAGCAAGATGCTCGATCACAGCCAACTGGCCAAACTGCCGTACTCCATCCGCATCCTGCTGGAGAACGTTGCGCGCTGCTCGCCCCAGGCACTGCCATCCGTGCTGGCGCGGGCCATTGGCCAGGGTCCTGATTGCGAGGTGCCTTTCCAGCCGAATCGGCTGATGTTCCATGACACCACCTGCCTGCCTGCACTGGCCGACTTCGCCGGAATGCGCGATGTGGTCGCCGAGCTGGGTGGCGACCCGCAGGCGATGAACCCGCTGATCCCGGCAGTGCTGACCATCGACCACTCGGTGATCGTCGAACGCTTCGCCGAGGCCGATGCGGTCGAGCAGAACCTGGACATCGATTTCCGTCGCAACAGCGAGCGCTATCGTTTCATCAAGTGGGCGCAGAAGAGCCTGGACAACTTCGGGGTGATCCCGCCGGGTACCGGCATCATTCACCAGATGAACATGGAAGCCCTGGCCCAGGTGGTTTGGGAAACCCGCGGCGAAAACGGCGAGCGCTTGCTGCACCCGGACGACATGGTCGCCACCGACAGCCACACCCCGATGATCAATGCCATTGGCGTATTGGGTTGGGGTGTCGGCGGCCTGGAAGGGCAGGCGGCGATGGTCGGAGAGCCGGTGCCGATCAGTTTCCCGAAAGTGATCGGTATTCGGGTCACCAACGCCTTGCGCGCGGGTGTCACGGCCACGGACCTGTCGCTGCACGTGGCGGAGATCCTGCGTCAGCGTTCGGTGGTCGGCAAGTTCGTCGAATTCACCGGCCCTGGCCTTTCCACCCTGAGCTGGGCCGCCCGCGGTACCGTGTCGAACATGGCGCCGGAGTATGGCGCCACGGTGGTGTTCTTCCCGTTCGACAACGAAACCCTGGCCTACCTGGAGCTCAGCGGCCGTTCGGCAAAACTGCGCGAGCAGGTGGTCAGCTACATGAGCGCCCAGCCGCTGTGGCGCCGTGACGAACTGCCCGAACCGGAATTCGACGAGCTGATCGAGCTGGACCTGGCCAGCATCGAGCCAAGCGTTGCCGGCCCGCACCAGCCGCACCAGCGTCAGCCGCTGTCCAGGGCGGGTGCCTCCTTCCATGAAGAAGTGCTCGGCGCCGGCAAGCTGATCGATGCGCCGCAGGAGCAGCGCTTCTTCGAGCCTTCGTTTGGTCAGCCAATCACCCACGGGGCAGTGGTGATGTCCGCCATCACCAGTTGCACCAATACCGCCAACCCGGCGCAGATGATCCAGGCCGGCCTGCTGGCCCGTAAAGCCCGCAGCCTGGGCCTGCAGCGCAAGCCCTGGGTCAAGACGTCGCTGTCGCCTGGCTCTCAAGTCGTGGCTGACTACCTGGCCGAGGCCGGGCTGCTGGAGGACTTCTCCGCGCTTGGCTTCGACCTGGCCGGTTTCGGCTGCATGACCTGCATCGGCAACTCCGGCAAGCTCGAAGAACATGTCGAGGCGTTCGCCGATCAGGGTCTCAAAGGTGTGGTAGTGCTGTCGGGCAATCGCAACTTCGAAGGTCGGGTAAACCCCAAGGTGCCGGCCGGTTACCTGGCTTCGCCTGCCCTGTGTGTGGCCTATGCCATTGCCGGCAGCATCGATGTCGACTTGACCACGCAGCCGTTGGCCACCGATGCCGAAGGCCAACCGGTGTACTTGCACGACCTGATGCCATCGGATACCGAGATCGCCGCGCAAGTCGCCCGTGTGGTCAAGCCCGAGTTCTTCCAGCAGCGCCTGGCCACTGTCTGGGATGGCACCCACCATTGGCAGGCACTGTCGGCCGAGGGCAGCGTGCAGTTCCCGTGGAGCCCGCAGTCGACCTACCTGCGTCGCCCGCAATACCTGGCCGATATTCAGGCCGAGCCCAAGGCTTCCCTGGCCATCAGCGGTGCCCGTGCACTGATGGTGCTGGGTGACAACGTCACCACCGACCATATCTCGCCGGCCGGGGCCATTCCGGCCAACAGTTTGGCCGGCCAATGGCTGCTGGAGCGCGGCGAAGACCCGCAGGACCTCAACCAGTACTCTACCCGCCGCAGCAACCACGAAGTGATGCTGCGCGGCGCCTTCACCAACAAGTCGGTGAAAAACCGCCTGCTTGGGGAGTCGCAGCCAGGGCAGGGCGCCTGGGCCTGGAATGCGGACCACAGCGAGTGCCTGCCCCTGTACGAGGCGGCCAAGAGCTACGCCGCCCAGCACACGCCCATGGTGGTGTTCGCCGGGATCAACTACGGCGCCGGCTCCAGTCGCGACTGGGCGGCCAAGGCCCAGGCCCTGCTAGGGGTCAAGGCGGTGGTGGCGCAGAGCATCGAGCGGATTCACCGCAGCAACCTGATCGGCATGGGCGTGCTGCCATTGGTCTTCCAGCCCGGCCAGAGCGTCGATGACCTCAAGCTAGAGGGCACCGAGCAGTTCGACTTCATCGGCCTCGACGAGTTGGTGGTGGGTCAGAACGAAATCGGCCTGATCATCCACCGCACCGATGGCCGCCGCGATGAAGTCAAGGTCATCGCCCGAATCGATTCGCAGCAGGAAGTGCGCTACCTGAGCAACGGCGGCGTGCTGCCCTTTGTGATTCGCAAGGTCGTCGCGCGTACCCGGCACTGATCTGACCACGGCCCCGGTTGTCGGGGCCGTCAGGCACAACAACAAAAGGGAACACCCCTATGCACCGCGAACAACCCCCTGTTGTCGCGCCTGATGCCGTGAGCGCCGAGCACACGGATGTGGGCCGACGCATCGTCCTCAAACAACTGGGTGCAGCCGCTGGGCTGGGCCTGTTGGGCGCGATCCTGCCGGCTGGCATGGCCAGTGCGGCAAGCGCCTTGTCTTCGAACCATTCTGCAAGCGGGAGAAACACCCCTATGTTCGCGTACGTCGGATCGCGCACCACCCGGGAGCGCAATGCGCGTGGTGATGGCATCACGGTCTACCGCCTGGATCAGCAGGCGGGCACGCTGGAGAAGGTCCAGGTGGTCGATGATCTGGTCAACCCGTCGTTCCTGGCCCTGAACCGCGCCGGCGACCGCTTGTACAGCGTGCACGGTGACCGCAGCGAGGTCAGTGCATTCACGGTCGACAAGCAAAGCGGCAAGCTCAGCCTGCTCAACCGGACCAGCTGCGAAGGCAAGAACCCCGTGCACCTGGCACTGGACCCTAGCGAACGCTTCATGGTGGTGTCCAACCACATCACGGGCTCGCTGGCAGTGCTCAACGTCGGCGCAGACGGGGCCCTGGGCAGCGTCAACCAACTGGTGAAGCTGGAAGGCCCGTTGGGCCCGCACCGTGTCGAGCAGCCCTTCGCCAAGCCGCACTTCAACCCGTTCGACGCCTCGGGAAACTTCGTGCTGGTGCCGGACAAGGGCCTGGACCGGGTCTTCAGCTTCCGTTTCGACAACGGCAAGCTGCACCCGGCCGAGCAACCGTTCGCCGTGGCCCGCGAGGGTTCCGGCCCACGCCACATCGCCATGCACCCGAAGGCCGGCTTCGCCTATGTGATCAACGAACTGGACTCGACCGTCACCAGCTATCGCTTCGATGCGGCCAGCGGTGCGCTGAGCCCGCTGCAGGTGCTGTCGTCGCTGCCTGCGACCTTTACCGGCAACAGCCGAGCCTCGGAAATCGAGGTCGACCGCAGTGGCCGCTTCCTGTACGCCTCCAACCGTGGTTACGACAGTATCGCGGTGTTCGCCATCGACCAGGGCAGTGGCCTGCTCAGCCCGGTCGAGTACGTGCCGAGCGAAGGCAAGACGCCGCGCTTCTTCTCCCTGACCCCCAACCAACGCTTCATGTTCGCCCTCAATGAGGACAGCGACAGCATCGTCTCGTTTGCAGTGGACCCGCAAACCGGTGCGTTGAACAAGACCGGCTTCGCGGTTTCGACCGGCAGTCCGGTGTGCATGATCTTTTCTGCCTGATATTCCGTTGTATCGATAACAATTAAAGGGGCAGGCCACGGCTTGCCCTCGATGAGGTCCTTATGAACAACAACAAAACTGTCGACGAACAGGCGATCGTACGCAAGGTCACCCTGCGCATCATCCCGTTCATGTTCCTGCTGTACATCGTGTCCTACCTGGATCGCGCCAACATCGGTTATGCCGCGCTGGAGATGAACAAGGAGCTGGCCCTGACCAGCGAGGCGTTCGGCTTCATTTCCGGAATTTTCTTCATCGGCTACTTCCTGTTCGAAGTGCCCAGCAACGTCATGCTCAACAAATACGGTGCGAGGGTGTGGATTGCCCGCATCCTGGTGACCTGGGGTGCGATTGCCGCCGCCACCGCCTTTGCCCAGACCGCCAACCAGCTGTACGTACTGCGGTTCTTCCTCGGGGTGGCCGAAGCCGGCTTCTTCCCAGGCGTGATCGTCTACCTGACCTACTGGTTCCGCGCCAAGGAACTGGCAACCACCGTGGCACTGTTCACCGCCGCGATTCCGGTCAGCTACATCATCGGTGCACCGCTTTCCACCTGGATCATGGACAACATCAAGTGGTTCGACTGGAGTGGCTGGCGCTGGATGCTGTTCCTTGAGGGCATTCCGGCCGTGTTCCTCGGCATTGCCTGCTTCCTGTTCCTGACCGACAAGCCCGAGCAAGCCAAATGGCTGACCCAGCAGGAAAAGGACTGGCTGCTGGCCGAGCTTGAGCGCGACCGCCAGAGTCGCAAGAACGTCAAGCGTCTGGGTGTGTTGCAAACCATGGTCAACAAGAAGGTGCTGTACCTGGCCTTCATCTACTTCGTCTACCAGTGCGGCAGCCTGGGTGTCGGTTACTGGATGCCGCAGATCATCAAGGGCTTCTCCAGCGACTTGAGCCATACTCAGATCGGCCTGATTGCCATGGTGCCGTACATTGTCGCCACCGCCGCGATGATTGTCTGGTCGCGCAGTTCCGACCGACGCAATGAGCGCAAGATGCACTCGGCCATTCCGCTGGCGGTCGCAGCGCTCGGCTTGATCGGGGCAGGCATGCTGCCGAGTGCGGTGGCCTCGATGGCCATGATCTGTGTCGCGCTGTCCGGCCTGTACAGCTTCAAGTCACCGTTCTGGGCACTGCCGACACTGTTCCTCGATCGTGCCACCGCAGCGGTGTCGATTGCCGTGATCAACTCCATCGGCAACCTCGGCGGCTTCGTTGGGCCATCGATGATCGGTGTGGTCAAGGGCAACAGCCAAAGCGCGGCCACAGGCTTGCTGTTCCTCAGCGCCTTGCTGGTCATCGCCTTCCTGATGACGGCACTGATGCGCGTCACCAACAAAGACCCCGATCAGCCCGTGGCCGCCTCGGCCCACTGATCCTGAAGGGGGCAGCAACCGCGCCCCCTCGCTGACCCGTTCCATTTCCTTTCACTGCCCGGTGCCATGCCCCGGGTCGGGCAGTCTCATGCCAACCAGATGGAAATCGCCAGATGCACAACAACAAGAACATCCTGCGTACCCTTGTCACCCTCTCTCCCTGCATGATCGCCGGCGCTGCCAGTGCCGAGGGCTTCGTCGAAGACAGCAAGCTCAACCTGCAGATGCAGAACTACTATCTGAACCGCGATTTTCGCGATGGCAGCGGTCAATCCAAGCGTGAAGAATGGGCCCAGGGTTTCCTGCTGGACTTCCGCTCCGGCTACACGCCGGGCACTGTCGGCTTCGGTCTCGATGCACTGGGCATGCTCGGCATCAAGCTTGATTCAAGCCCCGACCGTGCCGGCACCGGTCTGTTGCCGGTCCACGATGACGGCCGTGCAGCGGACGAGTTCAGCCGGCTGGGCCTGACTGCCAAGGTCAAGGTGTCGCAGAGCGAGCTCAAGTACGGCACCTTGATACCCAAGCTGCCCACCGTGCAGGCCAATACCGGGCGCATCCTGCCGCAGACCTTCGAGGGCGGCCTGCTGACCAGTAATGAGATCGATGGCCTGACCTTTACCGGCGCACGCTTCAACCGCATGACCGACCGCGACTCCACCGATGCGCAGAAGATCACCCTCAACAACAAGAACCGGCGCTTTGCCGGTGCGGTGGAAGGGGATGACTACTGGATTGGCGGCGCCGACTATGCGCTGAGCAAGACCCTGACCCTGAGCTACCAGTATGCCGAGCTGCAGGACGTTTATCGGCAGAACTTCTTCGGCGTCAATCACAGTTGGAGCATCGGCCCGGGCAAGCTAAAGAGCGACCTGCGCTACATGCTCAGCGACGATGCCGGCAACGCTCAAGGCGGTGCTATCGATAGTGGCGCGTTGAGCGGCATGTTCACCTACAGCCTGGGCGGCCATGCCTTCGGTTTGGGCCTGCAGAAAATGAACGGTGATACCTCGATGCCGTTCCTCAACGGCACCGACCCTTATCTCACCAACTACATCCAGCTCAACGACTTTGCCGAGCCGGGCGAACGTTCCTGGCAGTTGCGCTACGACTACAACTTCGCCGCAGTCGGCATCCCCGGCCTTACCTTCATGACGCGCTACGTCAAAGGCGACCACGCCGACCCTGCCACGAGTAGTGAGGAAGGTCGCGAGTGGGAGCGCAATACTGATATCGCCTACGTGTTCCAGTCGGGCGCATTGAAGAACGTGGGCATTCGCTGGCGTAATGCGGCATACCGCTCCAACTTTGCCCGCGGCGCCGATGAGAACCGCTTGATCGTGTCGTACACCTTGCCCATCTGGTGAGGCCCATTCGCGGCTCAAGCCGGCTCCTGTAGGAACCGGCTTGCCGGCGATAGGGCCCTTACCGATAACGGAGAACCCAATGTCCACCCCAATCACCCCAGCCCTCCTGGCCGAACTGGCCCCCAACGGCACCCTTACCGCCGCCATCAACTTCGGCAACCCGGTTCTCGCCCAGCGCGGCCCCGACGGCGAGCCTCAGGGCGTCTCGGTCGCCCTGGCCAAGGCACTGGCCGAGGAACTCGGCGTCAGCCTGAACATGCGTACCTTCGATGCCGCCGGCAAAGTCTTCGCCGCGCTGGAGGAGGGGGCCTGGAACCTGGCTTTCCTGGCCATCGAACCTGTCCGCGAAGCGCAGATCTGCTTCAGTGAGCCCTACGTGCTGATCGAGGGGACTTACCTGGTCAAGCAGGATTCGCCGTACGCCAGCGTCGACCAGTTGGACGCTGCGGGCCTGCGCTTGGCCGTTGGCAAAGGGGCGGCTTACGACCTGTACCTGAGCCGCACGCTTGAGCATGCCAAACTGGTGCGTGCCGAAACCTCGGCTGGCGCCGTCGACCTGTTTGTCGAGCAAAGCCTGGACGCGGCTGCCGGTGTGCGTCAGCCCTTGCAGAAAGTGGCGGACGGTGACGCGCGCTATCGGGTGCTTGATGGCGCCTTCACGGCTATCCGCCAAGCCATGGCGGTGCCCCGGGGCAATGATGCCGCCGCTGCGTACGTGCGTGATTTCGTCGAACGCAGCCTGAGCAGTGGTTTTGTCCGCGGTGCGTTGCTGGCCACCGGGCAGACTGATGTCAGCGCCCGCCGCTGACTAATCCGATCACCCGTATTACGGGTGATGTGATCTCCAATCCGAAGCAAAACCTGAGGTACGAAGTAAAATGGCCAAGGCCGCCGATGTCGTTGTGCAATGCCTGGAAAACGAAGGTGTCGAGTATGTGTTCGGCATTCCTGGTGAGGAAAACCTCGACCTGCTGGAGTCCCTGCGCAAGTCGAAGATCAAGCTGGTGCTGACCCGCCACGAGCAGTCCGCAGGCTTCATGGCCGCCACCTATGGCCGCCTGACCGGCAAGACCGGTGTCAGCCTGTCGACCCTGGGCCCGGGCGCGACCAACCTGGTCACCGCCAGCGCCTATGCGTACCTGGGCGGCATGCCGATGCTGATGATCACCGGGCAGAAGCCGATCAAGAAGTCCAAGCAGGGCCGTTTCCAGATCATCGACGTGTGCGGCATGATGGACCCCATCACCAAGTACACCCACCAGTTCGCCTCGGCCGACAACATCCCGGCGCGCATGCGCGAAGCCTTCCGCCTGGCTGAAGAAGAAAAGCCGGGCGCTGTGCACCTGGAACTGCCGGAAGACATCGCCGCCGAGCAGACTGACGCGCTGCCCATCCCACGCAGCCTGCACCGTCGCCCGCTGGCCGAGCACGTGGCCATCGAGGCGGCAGTGGCCAAGCTGCAGAACGCGCGCAGCCCGATCCTGGTGATCGGCGCCGGCGCCAACCGCAAGATGACTGCCAAGGTGCTCAAGCAGCTGATCGACAAGACCGGCATCCCGTTCATCACCACCCAGATGGGCAAGGGCGTGGTCGACGAGCGCCACCCGCGCTTCCTCGGCAACGCTGCGCTGTCCTCGGGCGACTTCGTGCACCGCGCCATAGAAGCGGCCGACCTGATCATCAACATCGGCCACGATGTGATCGAAAAACCGCCATTCTTCATGGTCCGCGGCGGCACCGAAGTCATTCACATCAGCTTCCGCTCCGCCGAAGTCGATGCCGTGTACTTCCCACAGGTGGAAGTGATCGGCGACATCGCCAACGCCGTGTGGCAGATCGGCGAAGCGCTGAACGACACCGCGCACTGGGACTTCACCCGCCTGATGGCCATCCGTGAAGCGAACGAAGCACAGATCGCCGAAGGCGCAGACGACAACCGCTTCCCGGTCTACCCACAGCGCCTGGTTGCCGACATCCGTCGCGTACTGCCGTCCGAAGGCATCGTCGCCTTGGACAACGGTATCTACAAGATCTGGTTCGCCCGTAACTACAAAGCGCACAAGCCGAACACCGTGCTGCTGGACAACGCCCTGGCGACCATGGGCGCTGGCCTGCCATCGGCGATGGCGGCGCACCTGGTGCACCCGGACCGCCCGGTAATTTCGGTGTGCGGTGACGGCGGCTTCATGATGAACAGCCAGGAGCTGGAAACCGCAGTGCGCCTCGGCATGCACATCACCGTGGTGATCCTGCGTGACGACGGCTACGGCATGATCCGCTGGAAGCAGGCGAACATGGGTTTCACCGACTATGGCCTGGATTACGGCAACCCGGACTTCGTCAAGTATGCCGAAGCCTATGGTGCCAACGGCTACCGCGTCGAAAGCGCAGAGGCCTTGCTGCCGCTGCTCGACCACTGCATTTCCAATCCGGGCGTGCACGTAATCGATTGCCCGGTCGACTACAGCGAGAACGACCGTATTCTCAATAACGAACTCCGAGCACGCAGCCTGGCAGTTTGAATATATAAGCTGTAACAATTAATCGTTGGACTTTTTTAATGGGCAATGCAGCGTTCTCTGACGGAGAACGCTGCATTGCATAATTACCAATTTTCATTTCGTGCCCCGCTTTCTAGGATGTTTCCTGCAAGTCGAAGCGTCCCTACAACAATTACAAGGGTGTACGTCATGTCGAAGAAAATTGCCTTCGTTACCGGTGGTATGGGTGGTATTGGCACAGCGGTATGCCAACGCCTGGCCAAGGATGGATTTATTGTAGTGGCCGGTTGTGGCCCGGACTCACCGATCCGTGAACAATGGTTGAAACAACAAAAGAAAGCCGGTTTTGATTTCATTGCCTCCTCGGGCAATGTGGCGGATTGGGACTCTACCGTCAGTGCGTTTGAAAAAGTCCGCAAGGACGTTGGGCCCGTCGATGTGTTGGTGAACAACGCCGGTACTGCCTGCAACGTGTTGTTCCGTGACATGGCCCCCGGTGACTGGCAGACCGTCATCGATACCAACCTCAACTCGTTGTTCAACGTCACCAAACAAGTCATCGATGACATGACTGCCCGGGGCTGGGGCAGGGTGATCAATATCTCCTCGGTCAATGCCCAACTGGGCCATGTCGGCCAAGTGAACTATGCGACGGCCAAGTCGTCGATCCGTGGGTTCACCCGCGCACTGGCTCGCGAGGTGGCCGCACGCGGTGTCACCGTCAATACCGTATCCCCTGGCTATATCGCCACAGCCCGTCTCAAGGCCATTACCGAAAACGAACGAATGGACAAAGTGATCCAGGACATTCCGGTCAAACGCCTCGGCACGCCAGAAGAAGTTGCCTCTATGTGCGCGTGGTTGGCGTCCGAAGAGTCCGCGTTCGCCACAGGCGCTGATTTCGCTATCAACGGCGGCCTGCACATGAGTTGAGCCGGCGGCTTACTCATGTAAACGATAAATAACAATTACAAGACTGTTTCGGAGACACCCATGCTGTCCATTCTGGGTTACGGCATGATCATCACATTCATGTCGTTGATCATGACCAAGCGTTTGGCACCTTTGGTAGCGATGACCACTATTCCCATTATTTTCGCCATGTTGGGCGGATTTACCGGGGATATGGGTTTGATGATGATCGAAGGTTTACGCAAAGTTGCGCCGACTGCCGTCATGGTCATGTTTGCCATTCTGTATTTTGGCATGATGTTCGACACCGGCTTGTTCGACCCGGTCATCCGAACGTTCATCAAACTGATCAAGGGTGATCCGGCCAAGGCCGTACTGTTTGCCACCTTGCTCGCTGGGATGGTGTCGCTCGATGGTGATGGCTCGACCACCTACATGATTACCCTTACGGCGATGCTGCCGTTGTTCAAGCGCTTGCGGATCAATCCGCTGATCTTGCCTTGCGTAGTCATCCTGGCAGCCAGCGTGACCAATCTCTTGCCATGGGGAGGGCCATTGGCTCGTGCTGCCGCTTCGTTGCAGGTGGAGACCACAGAGCTGTTCCTGCCGCTGATACCTGCCATGATCATTGGCTTCGCCAGCGTGCTGGCGTTGGCCTTCTACCTGGGCCTGCAGGAGCGCAAGCGTCTAGGTACCCTGACCTTGCCGGGCGATCCACGCCGTCACGCCAGCGTGTCGGACGATGATATCAGTGACCTGCTGACTCTAAGCGATGAGAATGCCGAACTGCGCCGGCCCAAGATGTTCTGGCTCAATGCTGCGCTGACCATTGCCCTGATGGCGTGCCTGGTGATCGAACTGCTGCCGCTGCCGATCTTGTTCATGCTGGCGTTCTCGGTGGCGCTGGTGATCAACTATCCGGGCATCGATGATCAGCGTCGACGCATCGCTGCTCACGCCCCGACTGCGCTTAACCAGATTGCCATATTCCTGGCCGCCGGTATTTTCGCGGGCATTCTTTCGGGCACTGGGATGGTCAAAGCGATGTCGGAAACCCTGCTCTGGGCACTGCCTGAAAGTTGGGGGGCGCACCTGGCGCCGATCACGGCCATCATCAGTATCCCCGGCACCTTCTTCATGTCCAACGATGCCTTCTACTACGGGGTGTTACCGGTGTTGGCCCATGCTGCGGAAGCCTATGGCATCACGGCGGCCGAAATTGGCCGGGCCTCGATGGTCGGGCAGCCGGTGCACCTGCTCAGCCCGCTGGTGGCGTCGACCTACCTGCTGGCGGGCCTGGCGGGCGTGGAATTCAGTGACCACCAGAAGTACACCTTCAAATGGTCGCTGCTGTTGTGTCTGATTATCATGGCAGCGTCCATGGCTTTCGGCTTGTACCCGTGGTACTCGATGGCGAGTTGAGGAAACTGGGGTGGGTGCGCCTGGCCACCTGTCGGGCCAGGCGTTGAAAGGGTTGGAGAATGAGTCCAGAATCAAGGCTATCTCTGTTTCAGGGATAGCTGAAAACCCTTGGATTTCAATGGCTCGCAAGCCCGATGCGAGTCTCGTTTCCCGCTCCAAATTCGATCCTCGGTGCGTCGCCGGGATCAAAAAAAAGAGGCCTTAAGGCCTCTTTTTTTATGCCCGCGTTTTATTGGCCCCTCCTGTCATACCCCCTCACCACGCTTGCGGATCAAGCCGCTGCACAGCACGCCAGCCTCGAACAACAGCCACATAGGCACCGCCAGCAGGGTCTGGGAGAAGATATCCGGCGGCGTCAGAACCATGCCGACTACGAAGCAACCAATCACCACATAAGGCCGGATCTGCTTCAGGTACTTCACGTCGACCACGCCAATCCACACCAGCAGCACCACCGCCACCGGGATTTCGAACGCCACGCCAAAGGCGAAGAACAGCGTCATCACGAAATCGAGGTAGCTGGCGATGTCAGTCATCATCGACACGCCTTCCGGCGTGGCGCTGGCGAAGAAGCCGAAGATCAGCGGGAACACCAGGCAATAGGCAAAGGCCATGCCGGCGTAGAACAGGAAGATGCTCGACACCAGCAGCGCCATGGCAATGCGCTTTTCGTGGCGGTACAGCCCGGGCGCGATAAAGCCCCAGACCTGTTGCAGGATGAACGGGATCGCCAGGAACAGCGACACGATCATGGTCAGCTTGAACGGCGTGAGGAACGGCGAGGCCACGTCGGTGGCGATCATCGTGGCGTTGGCCGGCAAGTGGTCACGCAGAGGCGCCGAGACCAGCGTGTAGATCTGCTGGGCGAAGGAGAACAACCCGGCAAAGATCAGGAATACGACGGCAACGCAGCGCAGCAGGCGGGTGCGCAGTTCGGTCAGGTGCGAAACCAGCGGCATCGGCTGGTCGTGTTGCAGGTATTCGCTCATGGGGCTCGTGGCGTTTGGGGCGGTTCGGGGGATTCGAGAGGGGGCGCCGGCGTGGCGGCAGCAGGCGGTCGGCGGATGTGGCCTGCGTCGATTTCACGTTCCACTTCCAGCTTGATGCTATTGAGGCTGCGCTTGAGCCGCCCGACCCACAGGCCCGCCGTGCGCGCGGCACCGGGCAGCCGCTCGGGGCCAAGTACCAGCAGGGCGATCAGGCCGACCAGTAACAGTTCACTGAAGCTGATTCCGAACATCGTTCAGTCTTTGCCCTGCGCAGCGTTGGCCTGTTGGGCCAGCGGCGTGGCCTGATCCAGCGGTTTGCTGTCTTCGTCGTTCATGGCTTTGCGAAAGCCCTTGATCGATTCGCCCAGGTCGCTGCCGAGGTTCTTCAGCTTCTTGGTGCCGAAGACCAGGACCACGACGGCCAGCAGGACGATCCAGTGTTTCCAGTCAAAAATGCCCATGGTGTGCTCCTTGGGTGAAATGCAGGGCCCGGGCTGGCGCGCTGGCGCCAGCCCGGGTGCCATCAGGCTTCGAGGCCGGCCTTGGCCTGGCCGGTGCGCAGGGTGAAGTTGACACCGATCGACAGGGCAGGCTGTGGCGGGTTCCAGTTTGGCTTGGGTGCCGCCAGCAGGAACTCGGTCAGTGGCTCGGACTTGCCTGCCAGCAGGTTCGCCAGCAGGGTACCGGTGGCGGTGCCACGCACGGTACCCAGGCCGTTGCAGGCCAGCGCGCCATACACGTTCGGGCGCAGCTCGCCGAAGAAACCGGCGCCATTGCGGGTCATGCCCAGGCCGCCGCCCCAGGTGTGCTCGAACGGCACGTCGGTGAGGGTCGGGAAGCGGCGCTCGAACGACTGGCGGTGGGCGACACGGACCTTGTCGGTGTAACCGTCCTTGCTGCGCCCGTCGGGGTTGAAGCTGAAGCTGTTGCGCACCAGGATGCGGTTGTCGTGGGTGCGACGCAGGGTCGAGCCGAACGGGTCGGCCGGGATCACACCCCAGAACTCATGGCCACCGATGCTGGCCTGTTCGGCCGGGGTCAGTGGGCGGGTCAGGCTGCCGTAGGTGAAGATCGGCAGCATGCGGTTTTCCAGGAAGCCGAAATGCTGGCCGAAGTGGTTATTGCCGAGGATCAGCTTGTCGGCCGTGATGCGGCCGGTCGGGTGGTGCAACACGGTCTTCTGGCCGTAGTCGACTGCGGTGATCACCGTGTCTTCGTACAGCACGACGTTTTCGGGCAGGCTGTCGGCCAGGCCTTTTACCAGTGCCGACGGCTGAACCAGCATGGTACCCGGGGTGAACAGCGCCTTGCGGTAGTACGAGGTGCCGATGTGGTCCTTCAGCTCGTTGCCTTCGATCAGCTCAACCTTTTCGCCCAAGGCTTCGAGGCCACCACGGTAGGCGTTGAGCACCGCAATGCCCTTGTCCTCGATGGCGGCCTGGTATTTGCCGGAGTGGCGCAGGTGGGCGTCCACGATGTTGTGCTCGGCCACCAGGTCGCGAAGGATGCCCTGGCCGCGCTGGTTAAGCTGCAGGATGCTCTTGGCAATGGTCTTGTCGCCGATGTAGTCCGGCGCGCCGATGTCGTGGGGGACGTCGATCAGAAAGCCCGCGTTGCGGCCAGAGGTGCCGAAGCCGACCTGCTGCGCTTCGACCAGGATCACCCGGTCCTGCGGGAAGTTCAGAGCCAGCTGGCGGGCTGCCGCCAGGCCGGTGAAGCCGGCGCCGATCACTACCCATGGGGCCTGGTCATCACCGATCAGTGGCGCTTTAGGCTGGCGCACGCGGCTGGTGTGGAACCAGCCTGGGGACGAATCGTCACGTGGCAGCGCATCGACGCGCACCAGCGAATCCGGGTCTTTCGGCAGGCCGTCGCTCAGCAGGGAAGCCGAGCCACCAGCGGCGATGACACCGGCGCCAACGCCAGCGCCGATCAGGACATTTCTTCGTGAAACTGCCATTTCAAAGCATCTCGTTCGAGGGTTGTTGATGAAACGGCCAAGCGTGAAAACGTACATCTAGGATCAGCAAAACCGGCAGGACCGCTTAAGGCAAATCAACGTACAGCATCATCCCAGCCATTAAATACAGTCTGTATACAGATGGTATAATGCTGGTGCGAAGTGCGTCAATCCGCCACGCGCTCCCATATGACCGAGCGGGCTGCTGCCCACCGCGTTGGCGGTTGCCATCAGTTTCTCATCAAGATTGTCCGGTGGTTCTTGCTCATAGTGGCCAGGAATGTATTCCGGGTGATTGTGATGGTGGAAGCTGATGTGGGCGCGGGCGCAAGACCGGACTCGGCTGTAACCTTGAGGCATTGGTGTGCCCTCGCGAAGTCGGGTGAGCACGTCCTTCGTATTCGCAATGGCCGTGACATGTTGTGTCTGGCGCATCGCGAGAATCCAGCCTTGTTGTCGCTGGCGCCTGGCTGGCAGGGCTTGCTGGTTTTGCGCCCGGGGTTGCGAGTGCTCAGTGGCAGTGCCTGGGTGCTCCCTTTGTCGCAAACCAGTCTTTTCAAATTGCAGTTCTTTATCGATCAGGGGGGCATGCCTGGGGTGCAACCTGCTCGAAGCGAACCCTGGGCGGTGCTGAGCGAAGGGCTTGGTCAGGGGCGAGCGGCTGCGGGACTGGAGCCTTGGTATCTCACCCTTGCGCTGCAAGGTGATGCGGCCTATCGAGCCTTCGCCTGTCATTTGCGCAACAGTGAGAGCTACAGGCTGCTCGGTTTTTTGTTGGAGCAAGGCTCGGGCAGTGAAAAGCTCCAGGACCTTGCAGGTCGCTATGGCGTATCTGTGTCGCACTTCAGAAGGCTTTGCCGTCAAGCGCTGGGTGGTGCGGCCAAGTCCGAGTTGCGTGGGTGGCGTACAGCCCAAGCGCTTCTGAGCATGGCTGACGGTACTGCGTCACTGACTGACGTCGCCCTGGAGTTTGGTTATGCCTCCTCCTCGCATTTTTCCAAAGAGATTCGAGAGCTGGTCGGCGTTGCGCCGAGCAGTTTGATTGATATAACCCGCCTTTCGAGCGAATGAACCCATGATGGTAAAAAGTATGTGTTCCCGAGCGCTCATGCTGGCGCTTTGCTGCGTGTGGCTTATGGCTTCATCGGTTGCTGCTGTTGCGGGAGAGGGCTATGTAGCGCGTCAGGAGGGCCTGCGTACATTCTTCGATGCACTGTCAGCCGCTTTGGACAAGCCGGTCATTTTGAGCAAGGCAGCTGCCCGCCGCACCATCAGCGGCGAATTTTCGCTGGCCGCACCGCAGCAGACGCTGGAGCGCATCGTTCGGCAAATGGCGCTGATCTGGTACAGCGATGGTCACACGCTGTATGTCTATGAGGCGGCCGAGGCGAAGAGCGCCGTTATCTCGTTGAACACCATCACTGTCCAGAAGCTGGAGGCTTTCCTGCGCAGCTCAGGTTTGCGTGATGCCCGATACCCTCTGCGCCATGATGGCTTGCGGACCTTTTACATTTCTGGCCCGCCGATCTATGTCGACCTGGTGGCGCAGGCCGCGCAATTCATGGACAACCAAAGTGCCGGCTTGCAACTCGGACAACAGCGCATCGGTGTTATCAATCTGCGCAACACATTCGTTACAGATCGCAAGTACGAGTTGCGCGACCAAAGCATCACGGTACCCGGCATTGCGACAGCTATCGAGACACTGCTCAAGGGTGAAAGCCGGGGTGTCCACTCAGCGATCAACAAGGGCGGTGAAGGGCCTGCGGGTGGCATGCCGGGCTTTCCATTGGAGGGGTTGGGTAGCCCCGAATCCGCATCCACTGACATGACGGCGCCGCGGATCATCGCTCGCGATCTGGCTGCCGGCAATATCCGCGTAGTGGCCTACCCCGATACCAACAGCCTGTTGGTCAAGGGCCTCCCGGAGCAGGTGCATTTCATCGAGAACCTGGTTGCTGCGCTCGATGAGCCAAAGCGTCATGTCGAGCTCTCCCTGTGGATCATCGATCTGCATAAAGATGATCTCAATGAGTTGGGCGTCGACTGGAAGGGATCGTTCAAGGTCGGCTCGAAGGTGGCGGCATCGCTCAATGGCGGCTCGCTGAGCACGCTGGATAGCGATTCGTTCATGGCTGCCATTTCAGCGCTGGAAACCGAAAACCGCGCACGGGTGGTTTCGCGGCCGGTGGTCCTGACTCAAGAAAACGTGCCGGCGATTTTCGACAATAACCGTACGTTCTATGCGCGATTGATCGGTGAACGCAGTGTTGAGCTCGAGCACGTCACTTACGGCACCTTGGTCAGCGTCTTGCCGCGGATTTCAGCATCCGGAGAAGTCGAGATGGCACTCAATATCGAGGATGGCAGTGTGGTCGAGTCGGCGAGGGAAGGGGCGCCAGGGCCCGACACCCTGCCGACGGTTGGCCGAACGCGTATCAGCACTGTTGCCCGGGTGCCGCGGGGTAAAAGTCTGCTGGTAGGTGGGTTCACCCGTGACGAGAGTGGAGAGGTGATCAAGCGTGTCCCGGTGCTTGGGCATATTCCGTACCTGGGGAGGATGTTCAGCTATCGACAGACTCGTACCTCCAACACCGTCCGGGTGTTCCTGATTCAACCTAAAGAGCTCGATAGCGCGCTTGAACCAGGCGCCATGCAGATTGGTGCGCAGGTGATCGGCAACGTGGCCCGTGACCCGGCCGACCGCGCGGTGCTTCGCGCGCTGGAGCGCTGACATGGCCGTTATCGGCCAAGTGCCGGCGCGCATGCAGATGGCGCGCCCGCATCAGGGTAGCGAGCCCCAGGCAAAGGTCGCTGAAGCACCAGAGGACGATGCTACTCCGGCAGCCAGCGTCCAGCGATTCGTCGAGAACAGCGATGAGATGGCGGCTTCCCTGCGTTCGCAGTTTCGCCGTAGAGGCGACTTCGGCAGCAAGTTCGAAGGTTTGGCAGAAAGCTTCGAGCGGGTCCTGGATGAAGATGTGATTCCCAAGGCCCGGCAAATCCAGGCGCTGGCCAGGCTTGCCGAGCGCAGCATCGAATGGTTGCTGGCGCAGGCCCGGGCGCTGTTCCCCGACGACAGCGACCTGGTGCTGGTACTGCGCGAACTGTTGCGCGAAAAGGTAATGGCCGAGGCGACCCGCCTGCGTCTGGAGGCGCTACTGGAACAGGTGCTCGTTCAATCGCCACCCAGGCGTTTGAAGGCCGGTATCAATTCGGCACTCAAAGCCAAGATGTTCGGCAAGGCGCTGGCGTTGCGAGCGGCCTTGCTGCGTGACACCTATCGCTCGTTCCTGGAGTCCGAAGGCGGTGCGGTCGAGTCCTACGAAGACTGGGTAGCCATTTACGGCTATCAGCATCGTGGCTCGGTCCTGGAGTTCATCGAAGCTGCGTTACTGACTGACATCGATGCCCAAGACCCCAGTTGCTCACGCGACGAGTTTGGGCAGTTGCTAAGAAAACTGGGTGATATCAAGCGCCTGCGTTCGGTCGATGTCGTGTTCATTCGGGGCTTGCTCGCTGACGAGCTGGTTTGCCGGCACAACGCCAGCGAGCCGGACTGGTTGGTGTTCCTGCTGGGGCTGTTGCAATTCCCGGACGAGCTCGACCAGTTGCTGTCAGGCCTGTTGGGGGAGCGATTGTTGCTGGTTGCGCACCACGAACGCGCCCAACTGCTGCAATTGTTGCGACTGCTCTGCCTGACATTGCCGCTGGAGCTGTTTGGCGATGACGCGGCATTGGAGCGGATCGCTGAGCAATTCACGCACCTGGCCGACCTGGTGTTTGCCCATGAAACCATCGGGCGGCATGCAGCGTTGGTGGCTCGTTGTACCCCCTAGTTTTCAAGGCCTGTACTTACCATGCTCGACAAATTCTTGCGCAGTGTCATTTCTCGACCGGAGCTGCTGATCCTGACGCTGATGGTGATGATCATCGCCATGCTGATCATTCCATTGCCGACGCCGCTGGTGGATTTTCTGATCGGTCTGAACATCGTCATTGCGATCCTGGTCTTCATGGGCTCGTTCTACATCGAGCGGATCCTGAGTTTTTCCACATTTCCGGCGCTGTTGTTGATCACCACATTGTTCCGTCTGGCGTTATCGATCAGTACCAGTCGGCTTATCCTGGTGCAGGCAGATGCCGGTGAGATCATCGCGTCTTTCGGTGAGTTTGTGATTGGCGACAGCCTGGTGGTGGGCTTCGTGATCTTCGCGATCGTCACCATCGTGCAGTTCATCGTCATAACCAAGGGGTCCGAGCGCGTTGCGGAAGTGGCTGCGCGCTTCTCCCTCGATGGCATGCCGGGCAAGCAGATGAGTATCGACGGCGATCTCAAGGCCGGTGTCATCGATGCCAAGGAGGCTCGAGAGCGGCGCAGTACGCTAGAGCGCGAAAGCCAGTTGTATGGATCTTTCGATGGCGCCATGAAGTTCATCAAGGGCGATGCGATCGCCGGGATCATCATCATTTTCGTCAACTTCCTCGGGGGGATCGCAATCGGTGTCGGGCAACTGGGAATGGACATGTCCGAGGCGCTGTCGACCTACACGTTGCTGACAATCGGCGACGGCCTGGTAGCGCAGATTCCCGCGCTGTTGATCGCCATCGGTGCGGGCTTCATCGTGACCCGTGTCAACGGAGACGAGGCCAACCTGGGGCGCAACATGATGACCCAACTGCTGGGGCATCCTTTTGTGTTGGGTATTACTGCCTTTCTGGCCATCGGTGTGGCGATGCTGCCAGGGTTCCCGGCTGTGGTGTTTCTGATCATCGCCAGCGCGCTGGTGACGTTGCTGTTCTTTCGCCACCGGCTGGAGAAAAAAACCTTGGGTGCTGCCTCCGTTGCGCCGGTGGCGGGTGAAGAGGGAAGTGCCGAAAGCGAATTGGGCCTGATCGAGAACGTCGACGACATGGCCACCGAAACCGTCGCATTGATGCTGCTGGTGCCAACCACGCGCGTTGAAGAACTGCGCACGGCCAAATTATGTGAGCGCTTTCGTAGCCAGTTCTTCATCGATTACGGCATCCGGATCCCCGAACCCCGGTTGCGCGGTGCAGACGCACTGCCATCGGGGCAAGTCGCGGTGTTGATCAATGAGGTCCGTGCCGACCAGTTCGATATTCACTTCGATCTGCTACGTGTTGTCGACTACAAGCCGGAGCTTGAGCATCTTGGTCTGGATCTGACCACAGGTGTCGATAGCAACAAGCAAACCAGCGTATGGGTGCGCAGCACCGAGCGCGAAAAACTGCAGCAGCTGGGGCATCAGTTGCGTCCGGCGTATGACGAATTCTACCGCTGCCTGGTGACCCTGCTGGCGCGCAATATTTCGGAATTTTTCGGGGTGCAGGAGACCAAGGCCCTGCTTGACGAAATGGAAGCGCGCTACCCGGACCTGGTCAAGGAAGTCTATCGCCATGCCACGGTGCAGAAAGTCTCCGAGCTGCTGCAGCGCCTGGTTGCCGAGCGCATTTCGGTGCGCAATATGAAACTCATTCTTGAAACGTTTGCCCACTGGGCCATGCGCGAGAAAGACGTGATTGCCTTGGTCGAGCACGTGCGCGGCGGCCTGGCGCGCTACATCAGCAATAAATTCGCCAACGGCAACGATCTGCGCGTGTTGCTGCTCTCGCCGGAGTTCGAGGACGTGGTGCGCAAGGGCATACGTCAGACCTCTGCCGGCAGCTTCCTAAACCTGGAGCCCTCGGCCAGCGAAGAGCTTATGGACCGCCTGGCCGTCGGGCTCGACAGCCTGCACATTCCTCAGAAAGACATGGTCATCCTGGCCTCGGTGGATGTGCGGCGCTACATCAAGAAACTGATTGAAGGCCGTTTTCGGGAGCTGGACGTGGTTTCGTATGGCGAACTTTCCGAGGCCATTTCAGTGAGTGTGATCAAGACCCTTTAGGAGAGCGCTCCATGCAACACATCGATATCGCTTTGTTGTTGAGGGAGGCGCTGGCACTCAGCGGTTGCAGCGACAAGCAGATGGGCAACTTTGATGGCCACGGTACGATTGAGCTGGAATTGGCCAATCTGCCCGCTATCAACCTGGGTGTCGTCGATAACGGCCTGTGGTTCTGGAGTGGGTTGCTAGAGAGCAGCAACATGCTGCTGGCACATCGATCCGAGGACTTGTTGCGCTTCTTGATGCGCGGTTGCGCATTCGCCCGTACCGGGCAGATGCAGTTGGTCGAGGCCAACGGGATGCTGGAGGTGCGGGTGCTGTTGGCCGCCTCGTCCTATGCGAGTGCAGAGTCGTTGGCGGATACGGTGGACGCGTACCTGGGTGCATTGGCCACGCTTTGCGATCTCGTTCGCCAATGAACCGGGCATTGTTGGAGCGCCGTGCTGCCCACCCGCTGCGGTTGAATGGCCCACTGCTTGAAGCGGCACTGCACGGCGTGGTCATCGGCGAAGTGTGCGAGGTGCGAGGCGACTGGCGGGACACTGCCGTGAGCGCTCGAGCACAAGTGATCGGCTTCAGCCCCGATGCAGTATTGCTCAGCTTGTTGGGTGAAGCGCGAGGGTTGTCCCGTGAATCGCTGGTCGTGCCGACCGGTGCCTTGCTCAGCCTGCATTGCAGCGCTGCCATGCTCGGCAGCGTGATCGACCCGCAGGGGCGCATAGTCGAACGGTTGGCGCCCGGCGATGCATTCGATGGTCGCGACTGCCCGGTGGATGCTGCGCCTCCCACCTACAACCAGCGTCGTCCGGTGAGCCAGCCGATGGCCACCGGCGTAAGGGCGATCGATGGCCTGCTCACGTGTGGCATAGGCCAACGCATCGGCATCTTTGCTGCGGCGGGATCAGGCAAGACTTCATTGATGAACATGCTGATCGCCCACAGCGAAGCGGATGTGTTCGTGATCGGGTTGATCGGTGAGCGGGGGCGGGAGGTTACCGAGTTTGTCGAAACGTTGCGCCATTCGGAAAAATGCACCCGGTGCGTGGTGGTGTACGCGACGTCGGACTTCTCTTCGATCGACCGCTGCAATGCAGCGTTACAGGCAACGGCAATCGCTGAGTATTTCCGTGATCAAGGCCGGCAAGTGGTGCTGATGCTTGACTCCATGACCCGCTATGCCCGCGCCCGCCGCGACCTCGCGCTAGCGGCCGGGGAAGCACCGGCGCGGCGCGGTTATCCCGCTTCGGTGTTCGACTCCCTGCCGCGTTTGCTGGAGCGCCCTGGTGTGACCTCCAACGGGAGCATTACCGCGTTCTACACCGTATTGCTGGAAAGCGACGATGAACCTGACCCCATTGCCGAGGAGATTCGCTCCATTCTCGACGGGCATATCTACCTGAGCCGCACGTTGGCCGCCAGCGGTCATTTCCCGGCAATCGATGTGCTGCGCAGCGCCAGCCGGGTGGCGCATCAGGTCACCGGGCACGATGTTCAGCAACTGGCCGCCAGGGCCCGCAAGGTCTTGGCCCGCATCGAAGAACTGCAGGTATTGCTTGATCTGGGGGAATACCGGGCAGGGGAAAATGCCGCTAACGATCAGGCCATGGCCTGTCGCGAAGCGTTGATGGCGTGGCTTTGCCAGGACTTGAGTGAGGGCTGTGCACCTCAGGTCGCGCTTGAGAGCCTGCATGGTCTGCTTGGCTGATGCCCGGCGCCTGCTGGCGTTCAGCGATCACCGCCAGCGTGAGTGTCAGCGAGCGCTTGATAAGGCCTTGCGCGCATTGGTTCCGCTTGAGCAGGAGCTGCAAGCGATAGAGCAGCAGGCTCATGGGCTCAATGAGCTTTTGATCAGTCAGCGTCCCGAGAATCAACGATTGAGCCATGCGCAGTTACTGGCGCTGTTGCGGCGTCAGGCGGTGATTCGGCGGCAGATCGGCAACCTGGCGTTGGAGCGCACCCGCGTGATGGACCAGCACCAGGAGGCGGCTAAAAGAGTCGAGCGTTTGCAACGGCACCGCAAGGCTTTGCAGCGCAGGCATTTGAAGTACCGGACTCTGGAGCAACGCTTGCTGGGCGAGCGCCGTTCACGTCAGTGGCGCCAGGAAGAAAATGACATTGAAGAACTATTGGTGAATTGGAAATGAGCACAGTGAGACCTCCTGCAGCGGCGGTTCGTCTGGACAGAGATCTTTTACCCAGCGATGAACCCGGCGACCAAGACCTTACGCAAGTTACCGAAGACCGTCATGCACTGGACGAGTTGCCGCAGGGGGCGCTTGTGTTGTTGACGCAATTGCAGCCACTGCGCGAGCCCCCGCTGAAGCTGTCGCTGGCAGCGCTGCACGCGGAGGCTGAGTCCAGGTTGGCCAAAGTACCTGTGGATCAGATGATGTATTCACCCAGCAAGCAGCCGCCTGGGCCGTCCTCGCCGGCACAGGTTGACGCTCGGCTACCGCCAGCTACCCGTTTTCCGGTCGCCACACCCGGCCAGGCTGTCGTCGATGGGGCGCCCCGGCAGCAAGCGCCTTTGTCGTCCACCCGATCACCGGCCGCGATGCCGGCACAAGTGGCTGATCAGGCCGCTGCTGCCAGTGTGCTTCGGGCCGCCGATCAAGCTGTCGCCGACGTGCTGGCCAAGCAGGAAGCCCCTCAAGCATTACCGGCGCAACCGTTGCCTGTGCTTGAAAAGTCATTGCAGTTGCACCACGCAACGCAATTGTCGGTGCCTGCCAAAGCGACCCCTGAACCGAAGCCGGCGCCTGAAGCCAGCACGGCCAGCCAGGCCAGGAACTACCTTCAGGTGCCGTTCAGCAAAGGTGATGCTGTAGGCCTGATCACGGTCAGCAAGGCGGGGCCCGATCGCCCCGAACAGTTGCTGCTCAACCCAAGCAGTGCCTTGGTTTTCAGTCATTTGAGCGACAACCTGGCGCAAGCGCCGGACCCGCGCTGGCGTTTGACTGATCAGCAGGGGCATGACACCCGTCACGGTCATGAGCAGGGGCGCCCGGATGAGGAGGCCGAAGGGCAGAGCGGTCAGGCGTTTCGAGACAGAGGTAAGCGGGGAGGCCAGCAGACGTGACCTCCACTCTGTTGTTGCGACGCGTTGTGCCCCTGGATCATGAGCGGCGCCTTGCGGTGGCCCGCTGGCAGCGTGAGGGGCACCTGGTGCGGTTGAGCCAGCCGTCGCCACAGACACGTTACATCGCCTTCCGGGCACAAGGTTGCCACGGTATCTGGCAAGGCATGATCGGGGCCCATGCGTGGCTGCAAGCGGTGGGCCCGCAATGGTTCCAATGGCTGCATCAGGAGGGCGCGGACCAGGCGATTCTGGATCTGTTCTCGGCGGTGAGCCGGCCCGTCGAAGTCGCGGCCGACCTGCTGGACTACCAGCGCCTGGTTGACTTGAGGCTCATTCAAGGAGCGGCCCTGCAAGGGGCTTGCCTGCCCTGCATTTCAACGCCCCAGAGCGACCTGTGGGTCATCGAAGGGCCGAGCCAACGCAATGCGCCGCCGCGCCCATTACAGGCCTGGTTGCAGGCAGTGCCGCAAGTTCTGCGAGTCGTGCTCGGCAACAGCGAACTGGCTCGATTGCCATCCCTGCAACTGGCGAGGGGCGATGTGCTGGTCATCGCCGCGCAAACCCGACAACTCTTCATGGCCGACCTGTGTGTCGGCCAGTTCACCTTTGGCAAGGAAGGTCTGCACATGCAACTCACTCCCCCGGATAACCTTTCGCCAAGCGCTCCCTGCGTACTGCCGGAGCTGCCGGTCAAACTTGAATTCGTGCTGGGCGAACTCACCCTGAGCATGGCGGCGCTCAACGAGTTCATCGAGCGCCAGGTGCTGCCCCTGGAGCTTACGGCCGCAAGTAACGTGGAAGTGCGTGTCGGTGGCCAGTGTATTGCCCTGGGTGAGCTGGTCCAGCTTGGTGATCGCCTGGGCGTCGAACTGCGTGAGGTTGGCCGGGGCATGGGGCATGAATGACATTTCAATGATCGGGCTGTTGGCAGTGGCTTCGTTGCTGCCATTCCTGATTGCCGCGGGCACCTGTTACATCAAGTTCTCGATCGTGTTCGTCATCGTGCGTAACGCCCTGGGCTTGCAGCAGGTACCCTCGAACATGACCCTCAATGCCGTTGCGCTGTTGCTGGCGATGTTCGTCATGAGCCCCGTGGTGCATCAAGGCTATGACTACTACAAGGAAAACCGTGTGGCGTTCACCAACATCGATGCGGTGGTGGATTTCCTCGATAATGGGCTGGGCAGCTATCGCGAATACCTGGCCAGGTACACCGACCCGGACCTGGCACAGTTCTTCGAGCGGGCACAGATCGCACGCGAAGACCCCAGGGCCTTCGATTTCGAGCCCGATGAGACGCTGGAGCCGTCGTTGTTCGCGTTGCTGCCAGCCTATGCGCTGAGTGAAATCAAGGCCGCTTTCAAGATTGGTTTCTACCTGTATCTGCCCTTCGTCATCGTCGACCTGGTGGTCTCCAGTATCTTGCTTGCCCTGGGCATGATGATGATGAGCCCGGTGATCATCTCCGTACCGATCAAGCTGGTGCTGTTCGTTGCGCTGGATGGCTGGTCCCTGCTTTCTACCGGGCTGGTTGGGCAATACCTGTCCCTGGCTCAATGAGACGCCGCGATGAATGACCTGGTGTTTGCCGGCAACAAAACCTTGTACCTGATACTGATCCTGGTGGCCTGGCCGATCATCGTCGCCACGCTGGTGGGCTTGCTCATCGGTCTGTTTCAAACCGTGACCCAGCTTCAGGAGCAAACCTTGCCTTTCGGCTTCAAACTGCTGGCGGTGTCCATCTGCCTGTTCCTGCTTTCTGGCTGGTACGGCGAGACGTTGCTGGGTTTCAGCCGGGAAGTGATGCGTCTGGCCCTGAAGTGAATCGCGATGAACGTAAGCCTTTTTTTCGACCTGCATGGCTGGCTGGCCGGTGCGGTGATTTGCTTCGCTCGCCTGGCACCGGTGTTTTTCTTGTTGCCGTTTCTTAACAGTCGCGCGCTCACCGGGGCACCGCGAAACGCCGTGATCGTGCTGGTTGGCATGGCGCTCTGGCCTTATACCGCCGAAACCTTGCCTCGTCTGGACTCGCTTGGCTTCTACGGGTTGTTGATGCGAGAGGCCGGTGTGGGCGTGATTCTCGGTTGCCTGTTGTCCTGGCCGTTCTGGGTGTTGCACGCCATGGGCAACCTGATCGATAACCAGCGCGGCGCGATGCTCAGCAGCACGGTCGACCCGGCCAACGGCGACGACACCTCGGAGTTGGCCAATTTTCTCCAGCTGTTCGCGGCGGTGATCTACCTGGAGGGCGGGGGCATGAAGTTGCTGGTGGAAACCCTGAGCCGCAGCTACCAACTCTGCTCGCCGGTACTCGGCTGCGAAATGGCGATCCAGCCGTTGCTCGGGCTGCTTGATCCGTTGATCAGCAAAACGTTGATGATCAGCGCACCCGTGGTGGCGACCTTGTTGCTGACCGAGGCGCTGCTCGGCCTGCTGGCGCGTTTTGCGCCGCAAATGAACGCGTTTTCGGTGTCGCTCACCATCAAGGGCGCCATCGCGTTACTGGTGTTGATCCTGTATTTCAGTGCACACCTGCCGGACGAAATCCTGCGCATGGCCACCAAGCCGGATCAGTTTGTGGACTGGGTCTTCCTGCCGGAGGCCCGCTGAAATGTCCAGTGCCTCGAAAACCGAAAAACCCACGGCCAAGAAGCGTCGCGACGCGGCGAAAAAGGGCCAGACCTTCAAGGCCAAGGATCTCTCCAGTTCCTGCCTGATGCTATGCGCGATCATCTATCTGACGAGCAACGGCAGCTTGCTGGAGGTGATGGAGGTTTATCGACGCATCATCGCTTCAGGCTTCGCCGCCGATCAGCAGCGTTATGCTGCCGAACTCGGGGTGCTGATGCTCAAGGTCGTGGCCCCGCTGATCGTTGTGTGCTTTCTCGCCAGCGCCTTGCCGACGTTGTTGCAGACCGGCCTGGCCATTGCCAGCGAGGCCCTGAAGCTAAACTTCGGCGCACTGAACCCGGTTAACGGTTTCAAAAAGCTGTTCAGCCTCAGAACACTGAAGGACTCCATTAAAGCCCTGTTGTATCTGGGTAGTTTCGTGATCGCATTCTGGATGGTCTGGCTGACACAGCGGCATTTACTGTTTGCGCAACTTTATGCGCAACCTGTCGACCTGTTTCCGATCTGGGCGCATTTGCTGCTGGTGCTGGTGCTGGCATTTCTGGGCTGCATATTGCTGGTCGTCATGCTTGATGCCCTGTGTGAGTACTGGCTGTACATCAAGGACCTGAAGATGGACAAGCAGTCGGTCAAGCGCGAGCACAAGGAGCAGGAAGGCAACCCGGAAATCAAGGGTCGGCGACGCGAGCTGCATCAGGAGCTGTTATCCGAACAGGTCAAATCCGACATTCGTGGTTCGCGGGTGATTGTCGCCAATCCCACACACATCGCCGTGGGCATTTACTTCCGGCCGGAAGTCACGGTGATGCCGTTTATCTCGCTGATGGAAACCAACCAGCGGGCATTGGCCGTGCGCAAGTACGCGGCTGAAGTAGGCGTGCCGGTGATCAGTGACATTGCCCTGGCCCGGCGCATTTTCAAGACCCATCAGCGCTACACCTTCATCCAGATGCAGGAAATCGAAAGCGTTTTGCGTCTGCTGGTCTGGCTCGAACAGGTCGAGCAGGCTTGATGGGCGCCTTGCGAAACCGCTTGCCCGTATGAACGACTCACCAGCACCACGATGAGCGTTTTGTGACGGCGCCTCATGCCTTCAGCTGGCTCAATGGCCCTGTCAGCACCGCTGAAGAAACATTCAGGAGTAAATAGTCATGAGCAGTCGAGAACGCCCAGAGCAGGAACAGGACCGGATGGCCGAGCAGGTGATGCAGGCCGTACTTGACGGTGCATCACTCAAGGATTTGCGCGGCGTCACTGACGAGCAGATGGATAGCCTGTATGCCTTTGCCTATGAGTTCTATGAGCAGGGGCGCCTGGACGATGCGGAAAAATTTTTCCATTTCCTCTGCATCTACGACTTCTATAACGCGCAGTACTGGATGGGTTTGGCGGCGGTGCATCAGCTCAAGCAGAACTATCAGAAAGCGGTTGATCTGTATGCCGTGGCTTTCGCCCAGGGTAAGCACGATTACCGCCCGATGCTCTATACCGGCCAATGCCAGCTTGCGCTGGGGAAAGCCGGCAAGGCCAAGCTGTGCTTTGAGTATGTCATCGAGCGCGTTCAGGAGCCGGGTATGCGACAGCAGGCCCAGGCTTACCTGGCTGCGTTAAGCAGTGTCGAAGCCGACCATTCGGAGGAAGAGTTGTAATGGATATCAGGGCCTTGTACTCACGCGTATCCCCAGAAACGCTGGCCCGGCAGGCTGGTAAGGAAAATTACGCCGCTGCGGCGAGCAAAGCCGCCAACACCAAGGCCTATCAGCGCGCCGCCGATACGGCGCTGGCCAACCTGCAAGGTGTGAGCTACGTCGCCCAGTCGCAAGGTGGTGAGGTTGCTGCGCCGGGTAGGCCGATTCTGGCTGTGCCATCGCCAGGTGCCGAGCGTGCGAAGCAGGGTTCCGCAGACACGTTCACCTTGCTGATGGCCTCGCTCATCAACTTGCTGGGTGACGTCAGCCTGGAGTCGCTCAAGTCACGCATGGAAATTCTCAGGTCGGCAGCCAAGGCCAGTGCTGATGGCAACAAGGCGTTGTCAGACAGTTATCTGAGTGCGCTGGCGGAGCTGGAAGCGGCTGTCGCTTCTGCGAGCAGCTCCGAAGAAGAACTTGCGAAGGCCAAGGCTAACGTTGACAGCGCACAAAGGGCGCTGGCCGATGCTGAAGCGGCGCTGGAGAAAACCGAACCGGGTACTCCCGAGCATGCCAAAGCCCTGGCGGCCCGCGACCAGGCGCAGGGCAAGTTGACCGGCGCCCAGCAACAACTGAACCAAGCCAATCTGGCGCATCAGGCCGCAGTCAAGGTGGCGGGTGAGGCTGGCAAAAAGGTCGAGGCTCAGGCCAGGTTGGTGGAAAACGCGGGGCTGGGCGACACGCCGGTGCTCGATGGCATCAAGAATCAGCTGAACGCGGCTGCGACCATGGTGCTGCTGATGGCACGTTTTGCAGCGTTGATGGGCGAAAGCGCAGAAAACAAGATTGAAGCGGAGCAGGAGCTGTTCCGCAGCATGCAGGCGGCGCGTCAGGAGTACATGGAGAAGAAGTCTGAAGAGTACCTGGAGCAAGTGCGTAAAGCCGAAGCTGCCAGCAAGACGGCGGGGTGTATCGGCAAGATTCTGGGCGCGGTGCTGACCGTGGTCAGTGTTGTCGGGGCTGCCTTCACGGGGGGCGCCAGCCTGGCATTGGCAGCTGTCGGTGTGGGGTTGATGGCCGCAGACATGCTGGTCAAGCAGTTGACCGGGGTGTCGTTCATGGAGCAGGCGATGAAGCCGCTGATGGACAACCTCCTCAGCCCGATGATTCAGGCCATCGGTAAGGGGATTACGGACCTTCTGAAAAAGGCCGGCATTGATGCGGCGTCGGCCGAGATGGCCGGCATGATCATGGGCGCGATCGTTGGCGCCGTGGCCATGGTCGCGGTACTGGTGGTTGTCGCGGTCGTTGGCAAGTCCGCTGCGGGGCGGGTCGCCAGTGCGATGGGCAATATGTTCGGCAAATTGGCCAACAAGATGGCGCCACAGATGCTCAAGCAGGCTGCGCGGGCGGTCAGCAATGGTTTTTCCAGTGTCATGACCAAGGCCCGTACCAGCATCGGTCTCAAGTCGGATCCCAACTCCCTGGGTATGTATGCATCACGCCTGGCGGCTTCGGTGGCGGTCGTGGAGGCGGGCGGTATCGCTGCCCAGTCCGCGATGGAAATCAAGTCCGGCATTCACCAGCGCAACGCGGCGCAACACCTGGCCGATCTCGAGTTCGCCAAGGTTATTTCCGAAGAGCTGAAAAATTATCTGAGCGATATGGTTCAGCTCTTCGACCAGTCCATGAAGGCCAAGGATGACGCCATCAAGAAAGCCTTCAGCATCCAGGACAGTATCAACAGCAGCAACCTGAGCATGGCACGCAACATTTAGTTCAATTCAACAGGGTTGGAACTCATGGATATTTCGATCAATAGTCGCGCCACGTCGGGGATCAACCGTCAGGTTGCAGAAGTGGCAGGCAAGGTCATCGTCGAACACAAGCAGCCGATGTCGGTCAGTGGTATCAGTGGGCGGCTCGATGCACAGGTGTTGATGTCGCGGCCCACGCAGGCTGTCGAAGCGATGACGCCTCAGCAGTTGAACCGGCACCTGGACACCTCAGGGTTCAGTGAGAGCGAAAGCCAGGCGATGATGGCGTTGTTTCTGGCCACGGTGGTCCAGCAGGAGAAAGCATGGCCCGAGGGCGCAGAAGAAGACTCGGTGAGGGACCTGATGTCGTTCGACCCCGGCGCGTGGGAAAAGCACATTGGTGTGTTGGTGGCGGCAATCGTCGCGGTCAACATTGCACGCAAATCGAGTGCTGAACTCAGCGGCAAATTCACCCAGATGGCCTATGAAGCCGCCGTCGCGCAAGGCGTTGCAATCATGGCAGGTGGCCAGGCCGCGATGTGGGCCGCGGTCAGTGGCGCGGTCGTGGCCGCCACCATGTCCGTCGCCGGTGCCACGTTGTCCTTGCGTGGGCAGAGCCAGAAACACACTGATATCAAGACCAACAAAATGGATGCGGCTAAGTTTGATGCGCAAGCCCAGCAGATGCGCGTTGACTTGAAAACCCGGCCGGCCGCCATGACTGCGTCGGGTCCAAAACAGGTGACGGGCATCAATGCCAAGGGCGAGCTCACAACGCTGGAGCTGCAAGGCGGCAGCGGCAAGCTTGACCCGAGCGAGCGGGCAGCCCTTGAGTCGAACATCCGTGAGGCGGTTGCCCAAGCCAAGGAAGCGCGCATGAAAAGTGCGCTGCAGGCGAAAACCTACGAGCGCAACCTGACGGTTGGCGGTGCCATCAGTTCCATGGCGATGATGACCAGCTCCGGGTTGTCCGCCATCCTGCGTTTGCAAGAGTATTCACAGCGCCAGAGCGAGGTGCTGCACCAGTCCGGGCAGAGCCTGAACAAAGCGGTCAGTGATGCTGCCAACCAGAGTGTCAATGAAGATACGGCACTGGTAGGCAAGATGCTCGACGCCATCCAGCAGTTGGTCGACAGCCGCGGTTCCACCCTCAACAGCATTGCCTCTGCGCGCGCCTGATCAGGAGTTGATTCATGCCGATTGTTATCAGTTCCTCCTCCACCATTTCGCGGCTTGTTGCTCAGCTGGCGAATGAAGAGGTTCGCACCCATGAGGTTGAACATCATCCACTCCCGTCGGCAGCTGAACGGCTGGCGCAGTCGGTGGTGTCCCGGTTAGTTGCCCTGAATACCCGCCTCGCCGATATAGGTCGTGCAGTGAAGGCGTTCTGTTTGCCTTCTATTGCCGGCCCTGTTGATTTCGCGGCCGGGGAGGAGGGGGTGCGTGAGTACTTCAGCAAGCGTCTTGCTGAGGGCGTCAAAACGGAGAAGGCCTTACGAAAGATGCTCGAAACAGTAGAGGCCAGTAAGGCTCAGTGGCATTTGCTGGAAGCCGAGGTACGTAAGTTGGCGGCCCTTGCCCAGCCTGCTACCCCCAGCATCCAACAGTGGAAGGATGAAACGCTCAGGAAGATAGGCGATTTACCACATGCGCCAGAAGGCGTTCGCAATTTCTTGAACTCGCTTAGTGGCAGCGCCGATTTTTTTGAGCAGTTGCTGGCGATGATTGGTTTCATCAAGGGCGAATACCTGGCGATCTACGAGGCGCTGCTGACCAAGTACTCGGAATTCTACAAAGAATTCAACGAAACCATCATGGCGAAGATGGGGGACTGGATAAAAGGCAAGTCGGACGGCAAGGAAGTCGAAGTAAGCTGGGAGTTGCGCGCTGCTTTAGACGCATTGCGTCGAAAGTATTCGCAAGCCCCGGATGGTGCCCTCTACCCGGTTTCCGATCAGGGATCTGCGACTGAGGAAGAGGCGCAGAAGTGGGCCAAGGCCATGGGGTTGCCTGCTTCATGTGTGCAGCCTGACGGCAAGGGTGGCTATCGCGTGATGATGGACTTGTCACCGCTGGAGGCAATGATTGCCGCGGCTCCCATATTAGGGGCGACGTGGGATACCGCGAAATTTCAAGCCTGGCAAACCGGATTCAACAGCCTGGAAGGTGATTTGAAGAATCAGTTGCAGTTGTTCACTACCAAGTATGGTAATGCCAACTCGTACCACGAAAATTTCAACAAGATTCTGTCCTCGCAATTGAGCCAATACGCAGAATTGCTCAAAGCGATCGCCAGCGGAATTGGCTGATGTAGTTTTCGTGGTTGCCGCACCAGGGTGGTTTGAAATGCCAAGGGTCAATGTAGCTTCAAGTGTAATTCCGGTGATGACCTTTCAGGGAGGGGGTCGTAATGAGAGAAGTATTACGGGGGCGCTGCTGTCAAGCAAGAACAATGCTGAGGTGAACCTGGCCAAGGTTTACCATCCGGACACGCCGCATACACAGGATGCAGCGTATCGGGATCTTGCAAAGCAAGCGTGCAAAGACATTCTTGGTGACAACGCGCGTGTTGTACTGCGGGACGAAACTAACCATGGCGCACGGTTGACAGAGCATGCGATCAATCTTTTTGTGCTCAAGAAAGAGAGCGGTGGCCGTGAGGGGGGATCGTTGGAAAAAGCGATCGAGCAACTCATTGGTGCAGTTCAGTCTTATCGTGACAAGGGGGAGGAGGGTTACTCATCGACATGCAATGTAGGTTCGACTTCTGCGTATCAAGCCAACATCGATATAGAGAAAGCGATTGATACGCTTGTCAGCAAGCTGCGTGGCGTCTTTGATACCGCGGCGGGCCTGATGCATGACATGTACCTGCGTGACGGGCTTCCGAAGGCGCAAGGGTTCAGTTTGGGCTTGAATCTTATTGAGCAGTCTGCGGTCAATAGCAGCTTTTGTGGAAACGCTACTGAGGTAGCCAATAGTCATCTGGTGTCCCAGTTGGACGGCCATATGCGAAAGGGAGGCGGTATTGGCCTGGCCCATTTTGTCAGAGCCATGCTGAGCCAGCTGGACCTGGGGCGTGAGCCAGTGGCAGTTCGCTCGAAGCCATTGAAGGAACCTACTACAAAGGCTCGAAGCGAGAGAGGCGATGTCGGGCGTTTGGCTCGGGATATCGTTCAGACAGGTGGCGGAGCCAGAATTGGCGACATCATTGTCAAGCCGGATGCTTCCTCCGGAGGGCAGGGCGTGCTGCTCAAGGCGCTTGATATCATCGGCGAGCAAAACCGGCTCTTGCAAAACCAAAACGTTGACCTCAAGCGTGAACTGCTGAGGGTGACTAACCCGAATCAAAACCCCGTGACTACTGATTTGTCCTCGGGTAGCAGCCAGATCTTAGATCCCGGAAGCGACATGAGCCTCAAGCGTGCGAGTGCCGCTCAAGTTGGGGGTGTGGCAAACGACAATCGGTTATCAAGCGCATCTTCGAGTGAAATATTGGATAAGGTTGAGACTTCTCCTTCTGACACAGAGGCTGCCGATAAGTCGGAAGATGGCGATAAGGCTGATTCAGTCTTAGAAGATGTGAGCACTGATCGCTCTAAGTATTTAGTCGTACCTGCTCCCAGAGTGTACTTTTCTGCCGGTAGCAGTTCATATGTGAGCGGCACTTCGAAGTGGGGGAAATGATGAATCTTGAAATAGAAGCCGTCATCATCGCGATCCTCGCCGATAAACTCGTGGTCGACGTCGAGGCCGTTACCCCAAATGCCCGCTTGGTGGAGGACCTCGGTGCGGATTCGTTGAATTTTCTGGAAATCACGCTGGATATCAACCAAGTCCTGGCGATTGAACTGCCTTCAGAAGGGGTGGTACGTATTCGCAAGGTCGACGATCTACATCGCCTGGTTCATCAGACAGTCGCTCAGGCAACGGTCTGATCTCTCTGTCAAAACTGCGCGCCCATCAGGGCGCGCAGTTTTTTTGCGGGGAAAATTCAGGGTATACGCCGCGTGGCATACGTCGACGACTCAGTACTAAAAGGTAATGCCCTTCGGACGGATTAATCTCTGTGCTATTAAGGAAAATTCCCAAATATTGTAAGTGTATGTTTCCCTATAGTTGAGCTCTCAAGTCGGGGCGCGGGCTCACTTAGACAATACCGCGGCCTGCTTAATGTACAGGGGGGCAAGTTGCGTTATGGGATGGGGCTCTGATCAATCGTCAAGCCGGTCGTTTGTTTTTGACCGATGGATTTTGCAGGGAGATGGATTGCTTCTGCATGACGGTAACGGACTACACCTTCCACCCAAGGAATTGCATGTGTTGCGGCTACTCTTGGAGGCTGCGGGTTCGCTGGTTCCCAAGGGCTGGCTGCTTGACCAGGTGTGGCCCCACTGCGATGTAGCCGAGGAGTCGCTTACCCGCTGTATTTACGCGCTGCGCAAGTTGCTGGGGCGTGAGAATGACTATATCAAGACGGTCTATGGCAAAGGCTATCGATTTGCAGGGCGGGTCGTTGAAACAGTCGCTTCGTCATCCTCGCCGTCGTCGGTGCCCTCGTTATTGGTCTTGCCGTTGTGGGCGCAGGATCAGGCGTGCGGCCTGGAAATCCAGTGCGAAGTGGTTCGCCGGCTGGCCGCCGCGTTCGGTGAAAGCCTGTGTGTGATGCCGGCTGGGCTGACCGCCAATGCGCAAGTTTCAGAAGATTGGCTGTCGATAGTTGAGCGAATGACGCCTGATTTTTATCTCTGTATCCGCTGTATTTCTCAGGCGGGCTGTGGGGTGTTGTCCGTCGAGTTGGCTCGAGGTCGCAACCATGCGCTGCTGCATGGTGAAACGCTGGTGGCATGCGGCGGCTGGGAACAAGCATTGCAGCGCCTGGTTTCGCTGGTGGCGCAGCGGCTGCGATCGAGTCCCAAAAAGTGGTGTAACTCATCATGGCTCTGGTCCCTGGGTTTGCCGTCGGGTTGATCACAGCCAGCTTGGTTTGTGGGCGCTTATAGCCGGACACTCATCATGGGTACCGGTTTTTCCTCATAGTTTGATCAGGATTGATTGCCGGCCACTCCCTATCATTGATTGCACGTCGAAGCGTTAGGCGCTTTTCCTATTGTTATACCGGGGGTGAACAGCATGCAGGACTCCCCTGCAACGCAATACGTCCTGAGGGTGTTCAGTGGTCCGCTACAGGGTTGCGAGTTTGATCTGGCGCAGCAGCGTACTCTTTTCGTCGTGGGCTCCGAGGCAAAGTTTTGCTCCATCGAGCATCCGCTGAGTGTTCCGGCAGATGCGATCTACATTCCGCTGGAGTGCGGTGGGGGCAACTTCGAGGTATTGCTTGGCGACAATGACGGCTCGGGGTGTGTGGTGCGTATCCTGGGCGACAAAGGTGTGGTTGAGCGCCCCCTTGCATTCCAGTCACTGGAAAATCTATCGGGGTTGCTAATCGCCGTGCGCCCGTTCCATGAGGCGTGGCAGAGCGAGTTGTTGGTACGAGGGCCGGCTGTGCTTGCAGAGCCCGAGCCGGCTCGGGCGCCAAGTACTGTCTCGCGGCGAGTGGCTATTGGAGCCGTGTTGGCGATGGTGGTCGGTGTGGCGATATTCGGTTGGTACGCCTCGCGCCCCACGCCAGTATCGAATGTCGAGGCGCTGATTGCCGGGGGCAATCACAGCATGATCGTGGTGCATGGTCGCGACCAGGCGATTTACGTTTTCGCCGACTCCGAGCGCGATGCCGGGTGGGGAAGACAGGTGTTGGTGCGCAATGGGTACTCGGCGACTCAGGTGATGACCCTGTACGACGAGCGCCGGCGCCTGGAGAGTCTGGTGTCGAGCCTGGCGCCGCAACTTGCCTATCACCGTATGGATCTCAGTGATCCGCTTGTTCCGCGATTGTTGATCAGTCGCCAACGCAGCGTGCTGACACCCGAGTTGCAGCGCCGCCTGGAGGGTGCGCTGGGCGCAGTCGCGCCCTACGCTCGCGAAATAAAGATCGTGCGTAGTGACGACGACGAACTCTTGCATCTGGCCGAGCAAGGCTTGCAACGCTTGGCACTGCTCTTTACTCGGCACAAGCATGCTGACGGCGTGACCTTTACGGTCGATGGCACGCTCGAGGACGCCGAGTTGCAGGCCCTGGGCGACTTTGTTACGGCATTCGGTCGCCAGTGGGGTGAGCGATACGTTCATTTCGCAATCGAGCTCAAGGATGACTGGCGCAAGGGCAAGTCCTTCCAGTATGGCCCTCAGGGCTACATCAAGATGACGCCGTCATCCTGGTACTTTCCTAAACCCCTTTGATAATGACGGGTGCTATATGAGTGGAGTTTCAAATCCCATTGAGTTTCATGATGATTTCCTGGGTCGGCAGGCTCAGAACTTCGAAGACGGCGCCACTGGCCTCAAAACCAAACTTGATGAGGCACTGGCCGCATTGCATGAAGATGCCTCCGACCCCACGCTTTTGGCGGCCTATCAGGCTGCGTTCTCTTCGTACAACGTTTTCCGTAACGTTGCGACCAATACGATCAAGGGCTTCAAGGAAATTGATACGGCGATAGTGTCCGCCGCACGTTAAGTCCCGTGGTCCTTCTCGGCGGGCAGGTAAGCCTGTCGGGTACTTTTTGCGAGTGTTCCCATGTCTGTTTCTTCTTTGGCTTCAGTGAACCTGAGTTCGCTTCGCATGGCCGAATTGGCGCGCCCCGAGCCTGGCGCGGTGGTTTCCCTGGAGGGCCGTTTGATCGAGCATTTCGCCAGTACCGCTGTGGATACCGAGCGTGATCACGCAAGGATCAATGCCATGCTGACGCGCCCGGATATCACCAACCCCGAAGTTTTGAGCGAATTGCAGTTGCTCACGGCGCAGTACAACATCGATGTCTCCTTACTCAACGTCCTGGTCCGTAAAACGGTGACCACGGCCGAAACCTTGTTACGTTCGTCATGAGGTTATATGGCTGTCTTGTGCTGTTCTGTCTACTGCTGGTCGGCTGTCGCCAGCCGAGTTTGCTTGAGGGCCTTGACCAGCAGCAGGTCAATGAAGTGATTTCGGTGCTGCAGCGCAACAACATTACTGCGACCAAGGTGGATAAAGGCAAGACCGGCTACTCGGTGCTTATCGCACCAGCGGACTTTGCGGCGGCGGTCGATCTGTTGGCCTTGTATTCACTGCCCTCCAGGCCGCGTGTCGAAATTGCTCAGATGTTTCCTGCCGACTCCCTGGTCGCTTCGCCGCGAGCCGAAAAGGCGCGGCTGTACAGTGCGCTGGAGCAGCGCCTGGAGCAGTCGTTGAACACCCTGGAGGGTGTGGTTTCGGCGCGGGTGCATGTGAGTTATGACCTGGAAACCGGAGAAAGCGGTCGCAAGGCTGCGCCCATCCATCTCTCGGCGTTGGCGGTGTATGAGCGTGATAGCGAGCCACAGTTGCTGGTCAACGATATCAAGCGTTTTCTCAAGAACAGTTTCTCGGCCGTGGACTACGACCACATTTCGGTGGTCTTGTCCAAGCGGGCTTCAATTCAGCATGCTGCCCCGTACGTGGAACCTCGCGCTTCCGCGTTCACCTGGCTCTATGGGGTTTTCGTCCTGGGGGTTCTGGCTGCGGTAGCGTACGCGGTCATGCTGTACCGCCAGCCGAAAGAGGTCGAACATGCTCCGCGGAACTGAAGCGCTGCGCGCCATCCTGCATCAGCCGCTGGACTATCTGCACCCGCATCGGGGTGTTGTGCCAGCGCTGTTGGAAGAGCCGGCCGCCCGGGTGTTGCTCAACCAAGCGTTGCTGAGGGGGTTGGCGCTCAGCTGCCCCGATCCGCAGCAGCTCAGGCGCAATCCGTGGACTGATTACTGGGTTGCACATTGGCAACAGTTGCCCGCTGTCGCCCACCTCATGGGGGCGCACCTGCTGTGGCCGCAGCTGGCTCGCGGGGCGTGTATGCGTGAGCTCGATGTGCCGGCAAGAGCCTTCGCCCGTATCGATCTGGGTACTCGGCCAGCGGTTGCGGTCAGCGAAGCAGATGGGCTTGAGCAATCGCTCGGCGCCCTGGGGCTTGCTGCTTTGGCAGCCTGGCATCAACACATCCCGAAGGCGCTCATGCAGCGTCTGTTCTTGCAGTTCTCGCCACGCGTGGTCGAGTTGCAGCAAGCCATGCCGCGACTGGCGCCGAACCCATCACTTTTTACCCTGGCGGTACAACATGCTCGAATCCATCAGAACGCTTGTTGATGTTCCGGCCACGGATGCCCTCCTGCTGAGGCATGAAGAGCGGGCAGCTGAGCGCGATCGCCGGTTGTTGATGCAGCAAGCCCGCGAGCGGGCCAAGTCGTGTATGGCGCAAGCGCAACAAGAGGCTGACATTGTTCGGGCGAACGCCTTTCAGGACGGGTATTCCCAGGGAGTGCTGCAAGTCGCAGCTGACATCAGCGGGCTTTTGCTACGGTCGCGGCTGATGGCGAGCGCGCTGCAGGCCGAACTGGTACAGGCTGCCCGGTCATTGCTGGGGGGTGTGCTGATGGAGGACCGACTGCTCGATGAGCTGCTACAGCGATGGCAGGATGGATGGGTAGATCGAGGCCGGGAGCCGCTGCAGATTATCTTGCCGCTGCGCTGCAAGGCCCAGCAGGTGGCGCTGAAAAGCAAGTTGCAGGGCTTGGGTGTCGAGCGTGTGGATATCCAATTCCATGACCAGGAACGTTTCCTGTTTCGCCTGGCGGATCAGGTGGTCGAGCTCGACATCGGCGCCACCCAGGAGCGCCTGTCGCCGCGCCTGATGGCCCAACTCAAGCAGTTACCGGAAAGCGTTCGTCAACTTGATGAAGCGTCGAGGCGCTTGTTTATCAGTTGGGCCGCCGAGCTGAACAAGGAGGGGGAAAGCCCGAATCATAGTTTTGAATCGGGTAACAGTGATGACCATTGATATCTATTCGGTCGTAGGTCGCGGCCAAGCCGTGCCACAAGGCACTGAGACGGTTGTGCCCCTGGACCAGCGCATGGAGCTTCAGGTTGGGGAAACCCGTTCCGATCCGGATCCGGAGTTTGCTGAGTTCTACGATGAGTTCATGAAGTGGATAGCGTCCACGACACCCTCGCCGGGCAGCATTCAGGATTACATGAAACAATACGCGAATACCGGTGGCGAACTGCCCTATAAAACGACGCAGAAGCAAATGGATGCGTTGACGCAGGTGATGGTGCGGATGAAAGAGCAAGGTTTGGAAGACAGTGAGGCTTATAAGGAGATAAGAACTGCGCTGGTGTCGGTTTCATCGGCCAATATGTTCTTCAAGGAGTTCATGCAGGATGTGTTCAAACCATCTGAGGATGAAGACAGCCGCGAAAATATCAGTTGGTAACTGGGTTGCGAGAAAGTACGCTTTCGTGGCTGATGATAAACACGGTCCAGCTGGTCGTGCTATTTGGCAGGGTGGGGGAATGAGCTGAATGTGCAAGAAGTGATTATCTTTGTGCGATATCCTGCGCTAACACGGCATGTCTAAATGATTTGTTATTGTGGTGTAAAATAGAGCGAGTCAAAAGTCATCGCAGGCCCCCCCCGACGTGTTTTGGGAAGTGATTAACAAAACGTGAAGGCTTCGTCCGGTGAAGTGGTGGCCGTTCTTTTTGTAAGTATAAAGGCAATGATAGGTGGTCGATGTATCATTTAACAGCTGTGTCTAATCCTTTGAGGGCTGAGGTAGAGTGCGAAATCAGTAAGTTATTGGATGTTTTGAAAGAGCAGTATCAATTGAGTGATATTCATTTTGATGATCCCAGTGAGATTGCGCTGCGCTTACGCAGCGGGGATTTTTTTTGTTTGAAGTATGAGTGTGATTTGGAGAAGCTGGTATTTTTCTTCAAAAAATTACTGCCGGCACCGCTTACTGATAATGAGTTGAATGAGCTCGCTGAATTGCCTTGTTATGCCGATATAAACTCAAATGGTGATATGTTGTCTCTTGAGGATAATGTGCTGGTGTATTACAAGGTTATGGGTTCAAAAGATATTGTTAGTGGTCTGCTGGAGGCGACGTTCATAGCCCTGTTAAAGGGGTATATGAGTTTGAATTCTTGTCTTGGTCGCCGTTAAGGTTAGAATTTAATTCGAGGTGGTGTCTATGCTTGCTATTGGTAGGTCTGCATCTGTTTTGTGTGTGCTTTCCGCTAAAAATTTCGATGCGGAAGATAAGGGTATTCTAAAGAATGCTACCTTGACAACGCCAGCTCAAGCCGGAGAGTTGAGTGAAGTGATGGATAGGTTAAATTTGCATACTTCAAATCTTCGTGAGGAAAAGCATGCATTATTACAGCCTGTTCCCTTCGATAGCGTGTTGTCATCTAAAAGTATGGAGGAGATAGCTGGGCGTGGTAAGGTTGATGTGCATGCGAATGTTTTTGACCAAGAGCCCTATAAAGCAGCCGCGAAAAAAAATAGGACAATTGAAGTGGCCATTGGTAAGGGGTTGGCGACCAGTAGTAAGCTTAACGCGATAGCCAGGAATATTAGGCTGTGTACAGGTGCGCCTATGAAGTTTTCAGACTTTACACCTGAACAGCAAGAAAAAATTCGGCATGAAAGTAAGAATATTGGTGGTGCGAAGGAACTCATTGCTGATAAAGACAATTTGGATGCCCACGTGCTAGCGACACTTATAAAGGCTGAGGATGCAATATATAATGTTCCGGGTATGGAAAGGCGGCAGTGCATGTTCAATCATGTCCGAACCCCGGATAATCCGATCTTTCCCTGGAATTCGCATCGATTTGATTTGGAGATCTGGCAGGTCAATAATCCCATTCAGTATCCGGCAGATGTAGCCAACTTGATAGCGGATAGATGGAATGAGTTGGTTGCCGGTAAAAGCGATGAACCAAATTACTTCCAGGATACGTTCGGTATTGCGGATCATCGTGACGGTGTTCTTCATATTTTACAGGGCATGGAGCCGTCCGCGCGCAAGGCGTTGTTTGAAACTCTGAATATTAGGTGGAGTACAGAGACATTCACCAATGATGAGGCTAACTCCAGAGACAGTAACCCCTTGGGAAGCCAGTATCGCCAACATACTACGGGGGGGTTGTCCAATGTGGTCAGGTGGTCAGATGCTGAGGACAAGAATGTTAACCAGTGGGTGCTTGACGCAATCGCACACGGCAAGCCTGTCATCTCCGGACCTAGCGGGCATACCCTGCGATATTTGAATCACTACGCCATGTGTCGAGAGATGTTGAGCTATGACAAGCAGGCCGATACAAGTCAGCTTCCAACACTTGAAGAAGCTCGGCTGGTGATGTTAGGTAATCTACTTCCTCCGAAGAATCATCATTCTTACCATGAGATCATGCTCGCTTCTGTCGGTGTCTTTGATGGTGAGGCGGCGCTTGGGTATGGCAATAAATTGAACTACGATGACCTGAAGTCAACCTCCATCGGGAGTGAAATATTAACCAGTGTTTTAAGGGGCGCCGCCTAGTTTAGGAGACAACTGGCGTGATCCGGAGTCATGCCAGCCCCCCCCCAAAAAAACATGATTGTTTTCTGCTGGTGATGATTTCAGTCGTCCCTTTGGTCATCTGAGCTTTCGCTGTCTGTGTCCAGCGAAAAGCAGGTTACTACCGGTGCTCCATAAGACTGAAGTGATTCTTGGTGTAGTATAAAGCCATCTCTGATTTTTAATGCCTGTTCCAGTGCTTCATCTGAGTCGTTACGGCGCAATGCATGAATTGCCAGGTGTTGTACTTCGTTTTTAAAGGCCATGCCAATTCGGTCGGAACTGCGCCATAATACAAATTTGTTGTTTTTTGGGTCAAAAACTCCACCGCTGGTACTGGCATGCTCAACTTCTTTGCATACGGCGCAGGGAACAAATCTTCCTGCCATGTTTACGATTATGTGCTGCCCCTTTTGCAATCCCAATTTTGCAATGGCTTGATCGTAAATCATGTCGGAAAACTTGGCCAGGTATTCTTCTATATTCTGTTCTGCATGCATCGTCTCGGTTACACCTTTCGGTAGGTAGGGCTTTGATTCCATATTGAGGGGAGACGAATGAACCATGATATGGTTGGAGGTGCCGAAACGTTTAATGTCTTCTAAAGCGTTGAAAATGGTAAAGAACCCGGCTTCGCATTGCAGTGCGATAATTGACTTGTTCAAGTTGGTGCCAGTTGGGACTCCTCTGTCGTGAATGATTTCTGTGTGAGCCTTGCCTACTGCCCTGAGCACGGAGCCGATTGAGGCGAAAGTCTCCATAAGTTTTCTGTGGTGTCGGATGCGCCTGGCGCTTATCACTTTATCCCAGTTTTCTCTTTCAGCGGTCTGGACTCGTTCGTGGCCAGATTTAAATGCGTCGCTGTCTGTCAGTGCACTACGGAGAGCCTCTTGGATCTTGTCTGCGTGAAAGTTGGATGAGAGATGAAGCACATTGCAAAATACACTTGCCTGAACTTCAAGTGGATTACTATTTAGTTTTAGGTTCATTGCAGTGTTCACTGCGAGTGATATGTGTCGCAATGCTTGGGTTAAACGGTCATATCCTTCGTATTTTTTTGGGGGAGGCGGGTTGATATTTTTGCGAATCAAGGTGTTTGCCACGGTGTGGTTTATATAGAAGGCTGGAGGGCTATCGGTTATGTTTAAGTGTTTTAGGTTGTTGCTAAGCTCCACTTTTTTTCCGAATATAAGTAATGTGGCGATGTCATTCAGGTGGGTTTCTTCTTGATCCGATACCGTTGAGGTGTTGGCGAATACGTTGGCAGGAATCTTGCTCCCTGTTGTCGCTTCTGTGAGAGAGGGTGGGCGTTGAGTGGTGATTGTACTAAAAACGCTTTCCAATTGTGGATTCCATTATTGTTTTGTGGGTAGTTGTCCAGTGGTGGCGGTGCATTTAGGGGCTGGTTGTGAGAAACCTAGGCTGTTTCGATAATCAAGTGTTTAGGTGCAGTTATTGATTTTTGAGCCCGTGCGACCGGCCCGATAAATGTACTGGAATTAGGGCTGATATCTATCACTTTTCGCTCATTGTTGATGTCATTTCGAGGAAGGGAGCTGATTACGTGTCTTGAACTCGCTTCAGTTGGAAAATTTTTCGCAAGTTGGCCGAGGAAGGTGGCCAGCTTTATTTGAAGGCATTAAACAGTCACTACCCGGCGCTGTTGTGCGATGGGGTTGCGAGTTTCTGGGGGCGTGTCGGTGCATGGGGTCATTTATTTGTTTTTTCGCGCGTACCAAGGGTTGGCAGGTGTCTGACTTGGGTCGCGTGGGGCTGCTGACATCGAGCGCCGCCCGTGCGGCGCTTCGCGGGGCAAGCCCGCACCCACGGATGGCGCGGGCCCTCAGCGTTTGAGCAGCACAGTTGTTTCAAAAGCCCCGCGCAGATTTACCGGTTATTTCAGAAAGTTCAGGTCCAGCGGGTAGTCCAGAATGATCCGTGTCTGGTCCAGGTCATTGGCAATTGCCCCGTAATCGCCACCCGTGCGCATCGACGCATGCAGCAGGCGCAGCGACAGGTTCTTCGCAGGCCCGGACTGCACCACGTACTTCACCCACAAGTCCCGCTCCCATTGCGATCCGTCGCGCACCGCCTGGAATCGTGAATAGGCACCGCGAGCGTCGCGGCCATCAATATCGGTGCCACGTATGTAGCGCGCCGTGAAGGTCAGCCCGGGCACGCCAAAGATGGCCGCGTCCAGGTCGTAACGTGCGCTCCAGGCCCTTTCATTGGGGCTGTTGAAGTCGCTGGCCTGTGACGCTGCATCCAGCTCGATGTCGAAGCTGTTCCACACATAGTCGAACGGCTGGTCGCCATCAATGCGGGTGTAGGCCACTTCGAACTTGTGACCGCCCCGTGCATACCCCACCCGGGCACTCCAGGCATCGTTGCGAATGTCGCCTAGCAGAGCGCTGCCGGTGTCACGGGTGCGGTAGTAGTTGGCACCGGTGTTGATCACACCACCCACGTTCAAAGGTACCCGGTACTCGATGGAGGCAAACTGCTGGTTCCAGATATTGTCCAGCTCGGATCCGAACAGCTTGATCTTCACATTTTCAAGGCCGGTGTAAATGCCACCGTAGTAACTGACAAAGTCACTGTCAGCCTGGCGGCCGCCGTAGGCGGTACCCAACTTGCCGCCGTGATTGGTTTCTGCCCGGTCACTGCTGGAGGTGAAGCGCCCTGCGTTCAGGGCCAGCCCGGCAAAGGAATGGTCGGTGATGTTCCAGCCCCTGAGCGTTTGCGGCAGCAGGCGGATATCGCCGTACTTGAGCACCGGCGAATCGGGGAACAGGTCGCCATAGGCAAATTCGGTGCTGCCTACGCGCATCTTCACCGAGCCACCGGCTTTGGAATATTCAGCCTTGGGGTCGCCCTGGTTATCGCGCGAGACGATGCCGCCATTGCCGATACCGTCGCCAACCCGGCCCTTGCCACCGTCCAGCTTCACCGCGCCCATGTAGTGCAGGTCGAGGCCGAACCCTACAAACCCTTGGGTGTAGCCGGAATTGAACTTGGCCAGCACGCCTTGTGCCCATTCCTGGCGATAACTTTGCCGCTCGCCGGCCGGGTTGAGGTAGCTGCCGTTACGGTTGTCGGCGTTCCAGTAGAAGTTTCGCAAGCCGACAGTGGTGGTGCTGTCTTCAATAAAGCCATGGTCCGATTCGGCCGCGCAGGCGATCGAGCCGTACAGGCAGACGCTAGCGCCGGCCATCCCCAAGGTGAACGTTTTAAGCCACATGGATACTTCCTTATTGCCAGGTTCAAGAACGGCAGCGTGAAGATTTATTGTTATTGCCCCGGCGTCTGCGACGGGCAGCCGGGAGCCTGAGCGCTAACATGCGGGCGAGGCAAGTTGCGTTCTTTATTGTTCTATTGCTCGATAAGCCGGGTTGCCCAGGGCAACCCGGAGTACTTCAGGTTTGCCTCAGGCGGTCATGCCGGCAAAGAAGCGCGAGGCGTTTTCATCCAGGGTCGCAATGTCATAGCCACCTTCCTGGACTACAACGCAGGGCAGGCCCAACTGCTTGATCCGCTGCCCCAGCAGGCGGAACCCTTCGTGGCTGACGGAAACCTTGGACTGCGGGTCGTTTTCGTAGATGTCAAAGCCCAGCGACAGCACCAGTACATCCGGGGCGAAGGCGCGCAGTGCCGCTGCTGCCTGGTCCATGCAGGCAAAGAAGTCCGCTTCGCTGGCGCCGTGGGCCATGGGCAGGTTCAGGTTGAAGCCTGTACCGGCACCCGTCCCGGTCTCATCATCGAAACCGGCGACCACCGGGTAGAAGTTGGTTGGGTCGCCATGGATCGACACGTACAGCACGTCGTCGCGGTCGTAGAAGATTTCCTGGATACCCTGGCCGTGGTGCATGTCGGTGTCGAGCACCGCCACCTTGGCGAACTTGCCACGCAGCACCTGGGCGGCGATTGCGGCGTTGTTCAGGAAGCAGAACCCACCTGCGGCCTCGGCGCGGGCATGGTGCCCTGGTGGCCGGCACAGGGCATAGGCGGCCTGGTCGCCTTCGATCAGCGCATGTGCTGCGGCCACCGCGCTTTGCGCCGACCAGTAGGCAGCCTGCCAGGTGTGCTCGCCGATCGGGCAACTGCCATCGGCCAGGTAGCGGGCGGTCTTGCCGAGGATGCCACGCAGCGGATTGCCTTCACGGATGTAGATGTTGGACATCACCTCATCGCCCCAGTCTTCCGGCACTTCATGCCACTGCTGGTAGGCGCTGCCCAGGTAGTCCAGGTACGCCTGGCCATGCACCGCCGCCAGCGGCGCCATGCCGTGGTCGGCGGGTTCGAACAGCGGGTAGCCGAGCTTTTCGACCACGGCCAGCAGCGGGTCGATGCGTGCCGGTATTTCCTGCGGCTGGCGCATCTGCCCCCGCGACAGGTAGGAGCGGGGGTGGTGCAGGCGTTGGGCAGGATGGAAAAACGTTTTCATGGATCACCTCTTGGTAACGCGTGCGGTCAATAGCCCAGTTCGGGGTCGACCAGGTTGTTCAGTTCCAGCCCGGCGCTCAGGCGCGACACGTTGTCGGCCACTTGCCGGGCGATGCACAGGTCGGATGCGGCTGACGCCATGTGTGGTGTCACCCACACACCCGGCGTGTGCCATAGCGGTGAATCGGCTGGCAGGGGTTCCTGTTCGAACACATCGAGCAGGGCGCCGCGCAACTGCCCGCTGGCCAGCGCCTCGCGCAGGTTATCCGGGTCAAGGTGCTGGCCACGGCCACAGTTGATCAGGGCACTGCCTTTTGCCATGTGCCGGAACACCGCGTGGTTCAGTAGGCCGTGGGTGCTGGCGGTAAGCGGCAGCAGGTTGACCAGCACGTCCAGTTCGGTGAGAAAGGCCTGCTGTGAACCTGCGCCGGCGAAGGTCGTTACGCCGTCAATCTGGCGCGGGGTGCGTGCCCAGCCGCGCACGTCATAACCCGCCGCTGCCAGCCGTTGCGCCACTGGTGCACCGATAGCGCCCAGGCCCATCACGCCGACGCGCACGTCCCCGGCCTTGCGCTGCACCGGGCGCTGCCAGTGCTGGCCAGGGTTGCCGGCAATCACCTGATCGAAGCCCCGGTGAAAGTGCAGTACGCCCCAGTGCACGTACTCGCTCATGCCCTGCGTGTGGTCAGGGTCGACCACCCGGCACACGGGCAGCGACGCATCGCGTGAACTGTCCTGGGCCAGGTGGTCGACGCCCGAGCCGATCGAGTGCACCAGGCGCAGGTTGGGCAAGCGGCCCAGGCTGCCTTCGGGCGGGAACCAGCACACGGCCACTTCGGCATGCCGGGCGCGCGCATCGTCTGGGCGCAGTATGTCGAGCTGTGGGGCATGTTCGGCGAACAGCGTGGCCAACCAGTCAGTCAACGCGGGGTTCTGGCAAAGCAGTACGAGGCTGGCCATGTCAGCTGCACCACGCGCTGCGCTGCTCGTCGATCAGGCTCAGCGCGGCCTGCCAGGCCATGTCGATGATGCCGTCGATGCCATCGCGCCCGAACTGTGCGGCGGTGTGCCGGCACACGTCCTCACTGGGAATGTTCAACGCCACACCGGCAGACATTGCCTGGATTTGTGCCTGGCAGGCGCGCTCCAGGAAATAGATCTCGTGGAACGCGGCGGCCACGTTGCTGCCGGCTGCCAACAGGCCGTGGTTGCGCAGGATCATCGCCTTGTGCGGGCCAAGGTCGGCGACCAGCCGTTCGCGCTCTTCAAGCGACAGCGCGATGCCTTCATACGTGTGGTAGGCCAGGTTGCCGTAGAACTTCAGCGCGTGCTGGGTCAGCGGCAACAGGCCGTCACGTTGTGCAGCCACCGCCATGCCCGCCGCGGTGTGGGTATGGATGATGCAGTGCAGGTCCGGGCGCGCCTCGTGGATAGCCGAGTGGATCACGAATCCGGCCGCATTGACCTTGCCCCCGTTGAAATGGCTGTCGACCACGTTGCCGTCCAGGTCGATCAGCACCAGGTCGCTGGCGCGCATCTTCTCGAATGCCACGCCATAGCGGTTGATCAAAAAGTGCCGGTCAGGCCCGGGTACACGCAGGGTGATGTGCGTATCGATCAGGTCGGTCATGCGGTAATAGGCGATCAGGCGATACAGCGCAGCCAGCTCGCAGCGTGCTTGCCATTCGGTTTCCGACATGGCGTGAGGCTTGTTGCTCATCAGGCGATTCCTTGCGAAGGGGAGAGGGCGGCCGGCCTGGCAGCGGCGCTGCGCAGGTGCGAGAGCCCCAGCACGCCGGCCAGCGACATCAGGGCCAGCACGCTGAAGAACAGTGCCAGCGGTACCCATTGCCCGGCGAACTGGCCGGCAACGAAGGTACCCAGCATTGGCGTAAGGCCACCGGTCAGGCCGCTGCCCAACTGGTAGGCGATGGAAATACCCGAGTAACGCACACGGGCCGGGAAGGCTTCGGCCATGTAGCCGGCAATCACGGCATACAGCGCCGACAGCAGGACCACGGCCAGGGCGATACCCGCAGTCATGTAGACCACATTGCCGGTCTGCACCAACAGGAACATCGGGTAGGGCACCACCATGCACAGCGCCGCAACCCACTTCAGGAAGCGCCCTTCACCCAGGCGCTCGGCGAGCATGGCCGAACAAGGTTGCGAGAGAAACTGCAGGATGGTGACCACGAACAGGCAATCGAGGATGGTGGTCTTGGCGATGCCCTGGTACTGGGTGACGTAGGTGATCATGAACGTGTTGGTGAAGAAGAACCCGCCAGAACCAATGGTCACGGCCAGGGCGGCGAAGACAATGTTGCGCCAGTGCTTGCGCAGCACTTCCCGCACCGGGTTGTCGCTGGTCTGGTCGCTGTTCTTGACCTCGGCGAACTCCGGTGACTCCGGCACGCCAAAGCGGATCAGCAGGCCCACGATCATCAGCAGCCCGCTCATCAGGAACGGAATGCGCCAGCCCCAGCTCATCAGGTCTTCCGGCTCCATGGCAGTGATGAAGCGGAACGCGATCAGTGCCAGCAGCAGGCCCGCCGGGCTGCCCCATTGGGCGAACGAGGCAAAGAACACCTTACGCCCCTTGGGCGCGTGTTCGCTGGCCATCAGCACCGCGCCACCCCATTCGCCACCGACCGAAATGCCCTGAAGCAGGCGCAGGAAGATCAGGCCAATAGGGGCCCAGATACCGGCCTGGGCGTAGGTCGGCAGCAGGCCGATGCAGGTGGTGGCCACACCCATCAGCACAATGGTCACCAGCAGCATTTTCTTGCGCCCCAGGCGGTCGCCCAGGTGGCCGAACACCATGCCGGCGAACGGCCGGGCGATAAAGCCCACGGCAAAGCTGCCGAACGCAGCCATGGTGCTGAGCATCGGGTTTTCGCTGGGGAAGAACAGCTGCCCGAGCACCAGCGCTGCGGCGAAGGCGTAGATGTAGAAATCGTAGAATTCGATGGTGGTGCCAATGAAGGCAGCCGCCGCGGCACGACGCGGGGTGGGGGTATTGCTCGTCATCTGAGGCTCCTGGGCGTCATTGTTATAGGCAGGAGAAGGAGAGCCCTGCACGGGCAGGACAAAGGCACTCTGGCGGTGCGTTGCTTGATGGTGAGCCAAGTTCTATTCTAGGAAAAGCTTCTAATTTAAATACTCAAGTATAAGACCAACAAATAATGACGCCGACATCACCGCCGCTGGCCAGGGACCCCGAAGCCAAGCGTTTTCTCAACGACCGCCTCGACTGGAACCTGCTGCGCACCTTTCTGGTAATCGGCCAGGAGGGCAGCATCAGCCGTGCCGCGGCACGCCTGCACCTCAGCCAGCCGGCCGTCAGCCAGGCGCTCAGGCGCCTGGAGGAGCAACTGGACAGTGCCCTGGTGGTGCGCCGCGGGCCGCGCATCAACCTGTCGCAAGCGGGGCAGGAGGTGATGCAGATCGCCGCCGAACTGTACGGCACGGTCTCGCGGCTGGGGCCTGCGCTGGACAGCCCGGCCGAAACGGTAACGGGCAAGATCCGCCTGCTCAGCATCAGCCGCATCCAGTCCCGTGCCTACGACGATTTCCTGGCGCAGTTCCACAGTGACTACCCGCAGGTGGAACTGGAGATCGATGTGCTGCGCAGTTCGGATGTGGTCAGTGGCCTGTTGCAGAAGACCGCCTCGTTCGGCCTTAGCCTGTGCCGCACGCCCCAGCCCCGGCTGGAACAACGGGTGCTGCTTGAACAGCGCTACGCGTTTTTCTGCGGCAAGCGCCATCGCTTTTTTGGTCGCAAGAACCTCACCGTGGCCGACCTTCAGGGCGAGCACTTCGTAAGCTTTACCAGTGACCAGATGGGCGGCAACCTGTCGCCGCTCACGGTTTTCCGTGATCAGCAGGGCTTTACCGGGCGCATCGTCGCGTCATCGCCGAGCCTGGATGAAATCCTGCGGCTGGTGGGGGCGGGCTACGGCATCGGCTGCCTGCCGGAGCACATCGTCGCGGCAGATGTGCAGGCCAATGAGCTGTGGCGTTTGCCGCCGTGGGACGGGGTGATCGATGTGAACGTATACCTGCTCTGGAACCGCGAACAGAAGTTGACCCGGGCCGAGTCGATCTTCCTGGAACGGTTCCAGCAGATGCTCATGACCACAGACCCGGCCGAGCGGTTTTGATCGGCCGGGTCGCAGGCTTTTCGCTGATGCGGGCGTGTGGTCTTCTGGGCCATCGCCCCTGTAGGGCGCGCCAACCGTATAACAATTTCTCATCAAGTCGTCCCCGGAAATGTCGCTGTATACAGAATGAATTCATCCGTACCCTTTTCCTGGAGCATCCACCGCTCGATGGTTTGGCTGGATCGACCAGCTGAGAACAATAAGGGGTTTTACGATGTCTGCATTCAATTTTTCCGGTGTAAACCTTGCCATCACCACGCCGTTCGATGCCCAGGGCAAAATCGACTATTCGCGATTTGAAGCGCTCATCGAGCGTTACATTGCGGCCGGTGTGCATGGCTTTGTGCTGAGCTCCGGAACCGGAATGCACGTGTATCTGAGCAAGGACGAATCCAGGGAGCTGGTTGCTTTCGGCGCTAAAGTCATCAACGGTCGTGCTCGCATGATCGCGCAGACCTCCGCCTTGCTGGTTGACGAAGTTGTCGAGCGTACCCGTCATGCGAAGGACTGTGGCGCCGACGGTGTCATGGTGCTGCCACCCTTCTTCGAAGGCCCAACCGACGACCAGGGCATCATCGACTTCTACGCCGAGGTTTCCGAGGCCGGCCTGCCGATCATTGGCTACAACGTTCCACAGGCGGTAGGCGTCGAGGTCACGCCTTCGCTGTTCAGGCAACTGAGCAAAATCCCCAACTTCGTTTCCGTGAAGGACAGCAGCGGTGATCTGGCAGCTCAAGCTTCCCTGGTGCGCACCGGTCTGCCGACCATGAATGGTGCCGATCCGCTGGTGCCCTACGCCCTGTTCGCGGGTGCCGCAGGTTTGATCTGGGGTGGGGCCAACATGGCACCGAAAACCTGTGTTGCCCTGGTGAACGCTGCTGCTGAACGCAAGTGGGATGAGGTGCAAGCGATCTGGAAGTCGCTGGCTCCGGTCATGTCCCTGATCTGGCAGGGTGACTACGTCCAGTCTGTTTACGCCGGTGCAGAAATCATGGGCTACGGCGCAGGTAATCCACGCCGTCCGCTTGCCCGCCTGGCCGAAGCCAAGTTGGGTGCGCTGCGTGAAGCATTGGCGCCGCTGATCGAGCGCGAAGCTACCGCTTGTTGATCGCTGGAGAAGCCGACATGTTTGTTGCTTCTAAATTACCTGCAAATAACGGTAGCTCCGGCTGGGCAGAGATGTTGCCCCGCCGCGTGGCCAAGCCAGCATTGGAAAGCTCTATTACGGCAGACGTCGTAGTCATTGGTGGTGGCTTCGCCGGGCTGTCCGCTGCCCGTCAAATCGTTCGACTGGATCCGACCGTCAAGGTAGTCGTGCTCGAAGCCGGCCTGGTCGGCGATGGGGCTTCAGGGCGTAATTCCGGGTTCATCATCGACCTTCCCCATGAGGTTTCTGCAGAAGGGCTGGGCGGTGGTTCGCTTGACCGCGCACGTCGCGACATCAAGCTTTACCGTACCGCGATTGCGCTGGGCATGGAGTTGGCTGGCGAGCACGGCTGGGGCAAAGAGGTCTTTGCCCCATGTGGCCGATACAGCGTTGCCCGGGGTACCCACGGTGATGAGCACATCCTGTCGTACGGCAAGCAGCTCGACGCGCTGGGTGAAAAGTACGAATTGCTCAACACCCGGGAAATCGGCGATGTAACAGGGAGCCCTGCATACACGTCCGGTATGTTCATGCCTGGTACGGTGATGATTCAGCCAGCGGACTATGTACGCCGAATCGCAGATAGCTTTAATGATCCTGTTCGTGTGTATGAGCAAACGCCTGCCCTGTCGTTCAAGAACGTGGGGGGATCGTGGGTGGTAAAAACGCCGAAGGGCGTTGTTACCGCAGGTAAAGTCATTCTGGCGAACAATGGGCATGCGCAGAGCTTCGGCTTCTTTAAAGGGCAGCTGCTGCACGTCTTCACTTATGCCTCGCTGACCGAGCGCTTTGATCCCAAGCGCCTTCCAGGTCACCGTACCTGGGCTGCAACCCCGGCACTCCCAATGGGGACAACCATTCGCCGCATAAGCGATGGCGGTAGCGACCGGATTCTGGTGCGTTGGCGGTACTCCTACAATCCAGGCCTGACCATCGGTGATAGCCAGGTGAACAGTGCCGGCAGGGTTCACGACCAGAAATTCATCACGCGTTTCCCGGCGTTGAAAGGGCTGCGTATGCAGTACCGCTGGGGCGGCCCGATGGCCCTTACCTGGAACAGCGTTCCTGCGTTCGGGGAGGTGGCCCTAGGTGTGATTTCGGCCTGTGGTTGCAATGGCCTTGGCGCGTCCAAATCGACCGCCGCCGGTATTGCGGCAGCGGATTTGGCTTTGGGCGTGAAGAGCGAGCTGGTGGATATTCTTGAGGGCTATGACAAGCCCAGGCAGCTACCGCCACAGCCTTTCTTGACCATTGGTGCGAAAGCCAACATGAAGTTCAAGGAGCTTCGCGCAGGCGACGAGTAAGGTTTTTAGCTGTTCAGCAAGATGAAAAGGGGCCTCCATGAAGGCCCTTTTTCAGTATCATGAGATCAGATTCCGCGCCGCTGTTGGTGTTTACGAAGTCGGCATAAAGCGTGTCGGGTGCATGCTCGGCTGGCGGCGTGACGAAACAAGAAGAATAAATATGAGAGGTTAGGCTTGATCAAGGCTGCCGTGATCCAAATGTCGTATTTTTGTTTGATAAATGGTACAGGCGAATGGTAAAGCATACGGAACCCGATTTGTCCCTGATTCAAATGCCTTCATTGCGCGCCGTGAAAGCATTCGTAGCCGCGGCGAAGTATTTGAATTTTACGCGTGCTGCAGAGTCGCTGTGTGTTACCCAAGCTGCAATCAGTCGCCAGATTCGCGAGCTTGAGAATTTCCTGAACGCGGAACTGTTCATAAGGAACGGGCGCGCCGTGCAGCTGACGCCGGCAGGTGCGGCCTTTTTTGATGCGGTGCAATTATCGCTGAGCAATATCTCTCAGGCATCAAGCCGTATCCGCAGGCAAACGAGCGGTAAGCGTAGTGTTACCATTTGTTGTACGCCCGCCTTTTCGGGCTTGTGGCTTACGCCTCGTCTTCCTGAGTTCCTGGCGGCTAACCCGGATATTGATCTGAATACGGTGGTTACTCAAAACTTCTTGACCATGGAGCCAGGCGTTCAACCTGATATATTTGTCAATAAGCTCTCAAAGATACGAGAGGGTTATAGCAGCTACCCACTTGTTTGCGATGTGATTTATCCAATATGCAGCCCTGAATACCTCGAGCAAAATCCTGACCTGACAGACCTTGAGGTTATGAGCCAGAAACCATTGCTCAACCTCAGCCCCTACGGTAGGTCACAGATCGCAGAGCATGTAGATTGGTATGTCTGGTTCGAGTATCACCATGTCGACCTGAATGCGCGCGTCGTGAATGGCGCGCAGTTGTATCACTCCAACGACTACAGCTCGCTTGTTCAATTGGCGGTCGCTGGCCAGGGGGTCGCGCTGGGCTGGCATTACCTGGTGGAACCGCTTATCCAGCAGGGCTTGCTCGTCAGGCCAGTTGAGGAGGAGTTGACGCACAAGGACAGCCAGCATTTTCTGACCTTCAGGGAGGAGAAGAAAGACGATGATGCTTGTATTCGGGTTCGTGACTGGATACTGGAAGCGTTTGGGGTTGCTTCAACAGTCATCTGATACAAAGGTTTGAACCTTCCAGTTCGAGAACGTCGAGGGGTTGCCACCGCCTGCCCGTTGAAGAATGTCGGTATCCGTTGGCGTAATGCGGCTTACCGGTCCAGTTTTGCCCGCGGTGCCCTGCTGGCTAGCGGTCAAACTGACGTAAGTGCCCCGCGCTGGGATCAGGCCCAGAAACCAAACAGTACCAACGCCGCCACACCAAGCCCGACTGCAATCGAACATCCGCCCAGCGACAGTGCTGCCCGGCCTTGACGGTACCAGCCGTCATGGCCCAGCTGACGTGCCGGTGCAAGCAGGCTGCGCCAGCGCAGTTCTGTTTCGTGAAACGCTTGAAGGTTTGCTGTATCCGCATCCAGCCAGCGACGAAAGTCGATCCGTTCGCATGCCGTCACCTGGGGGCTTTGCAAGCGCACATACCATTGCCCGGCAACACTCGCCAGTACATCCCGGCGCGAGCGGCCGGCCTGCAGCGCCTGGTCCATGTTCCGCTCGATGCTGGCCAGGGGAAGGTCCAGGCGAGCAGCGATGCTGGCGAAGTCCAGTTGGTCGAGGCGGTTTAGCAGGAACACTTGTTGCACGCGCCGGGGCAGCCGCTTCAGGGCATGCAGCAGTGCGTGTTCGGCATCGTGTTCGGCAGCAGGTGTCGGGTGCTCAAGGGGCAGTAGCAGACGGGTCATGGACAGCTCCTTGCTTACAAAGGGGGAAGGGGTGGGGGCATCTTCCTTGATGCGAGACCAGCGTAGGCGAAACGAGATTGATTCTCAAGTGCTGATTCCGCAAAGTTTTGTAATGAGCGTTCACGCCCTGAAACACCTTTGCTATCATGCGCGCCATCACGATCTTCATTAGCCTGAAGAGCCAAAAAAAAGACCCGGCAAAAAGCCGGGTCAAAAACCGTGATTAGCCTGATGAGGAGATAATCTGAGAGCGACCTAAGCTTCAGGTTATCCAGCAGATCTCGCGATCAGCTGAGTGCAATAATAATCGTTATCATTTGCCAGTCAAATGAATTTTCGTCAATTCGGTAAAAAAGTTTTACCGATGCGCTTCCTTGTCCCGGCAATCGGGGCCTCTGCCGTTCCCGGCCATCACGTTCTCTCCCTTCTTTCTACTCAGAAATCCGGGTCTGCGGCGCGCTTGTGCTCCAGCAGGGCGCGGGCCATGTCCATCATGTGCATCAATGCGTAAGTCAGCTCGCGCTGGCTGCCGTGCTGGTGGGCGGCAGTTTCCTGTGCGGTGGCAGCTGCGCAGCGCAACAGGGCGATGGCATGTTCCTGGGCCTGGTCGCCCGTGACGTTCTCGTGCAGGGTCCAGATCTTGTTGTCCAGGGTGGGGCGTTGGGGCTTGGGGTTTAGGTAGTAGTCGAGCGCGCGGCGGGCGGCTTCGCTGTCGAGATCTGTTTCGTCGTTTTTCGGTGGTTTCATCGCGATACCTTCTGATTTCCCTTCAAACACACTGGAATCAGAGGATAGGTCAATCTGTACTGACTATGCTCAAATAAATAATTCAGATTGTGTATTGCTGCGGGTAATACAGTCCGTATTGTTGCCGCTCATGGAAAACTGGAACGCATTTCTCAAGCGCTACAAGCGCGAACACAACCTCAGCCAGCTGAAGCTGGCCGAACGCCTAGGCATGACTCAGGGTGGCGTGGGGCATTGGCTGCGCGGCACGCGGCGTCCGACGCTGGAAACCATCAACGAAAAGCTCGAAAAACTTGGCCTGGTGTTTCTGGAAGCACAAGTCATGGTGGTAGAACGTGACATCGTACGTGAGGCACCTGGCCGCTATGCCGTCGAGCAGCCGGTTTCAGGTGAAGCGCTGCTCTATGCCAGCTTTCGTTTCCCGGTATTGGCTTGGGCCGACTTGCAGGGGCCATTACCCGAGGCGGGCAAAGCCCACGAACAGACGGACTACATGCCAGCCGGCAATGCGTTCTGGCTGATGGTGGAAAACGATTCGATGAATGCGGCCAGCGGCAAGAGTGTGCCTGAGGGCATGCGCGTACTGGTGGACACTGGCCTGCCGGCCGAACCCGGCAGGTTGGTAATTGCCCGGCAGCCGGGGCGGCCTGCGGTGTTGCGGCAGTTGGTCGAGGAGGGTGGCGACAAGATGCTCAAGCCGTTGAATACGCGCTATCCGACAATCCTGTGTGAAGAGGGTTGCGAGTTTCTGGGTGTGGTCGTGCGGATGCACGGGGCATTCTAGATTGCCGGGGCTGCTGCGCAGCCCATCGCCGGCAAGCCGGGCTCCCACAGGTACGGCGCAGACCTCAAACATTGCGCGGTCCCTGTGGGAGCGGGCATGCCCGCGAACACCGGCAAAGCCGGTGCCATGCACTGCGTCGCCTTCTTCGCGGGCACGCCCGCTCCCACAGGGTTGGTGTTTACTTTACTCGGCCAGTTCGACCAACACCGTCCCTTCGCTGACCATATCCCCTTCCTGACAGAACAGCGCCTTCACCGTCCCGCCATGCGGTGCGCGAATGCTGTGCTCCATCTTCATGGCCTCCAGCACCACCAGCGCCGCACCCGCTTCAACCACCTGCCCCGGCTCCACCAGCACACGCACGATGCTGCCGTTCATGGGCGCACCCAAACCGCCCTGATGGCCATGGCTGGCCTCGGCCTCGGCAATCGGGTCGAAAGCCTCGATGGCATGCATTTCACCCTCCCAGTTCAGGTATAGCGTGCCACCACGGCGGATCGCCAAGTGCTGGCGGCGCACACCTGCCTGGTCATGCACCAGATGCTCGTCGGCCAGCTGCCAGGTGGGCGCAGCGCTGCGCTCCAGGGCTACCGCCTGGTTCTGCCCGCCGCTCACCAGATGCAGGCTGCTGCGTGCCGGCAGGCCCGGGCGTAGGCCATTGCGCTCCCCCCACGGCGAATTGCGGTCGTCATCCCGCTGGTGTCCAGCCTGGCCCTGCAACCACGCCTCGGCCGCCGCTTCCCAAAAGTCGGCCGGTAGCGCTTGTGGCGCCGGCAGCAACACGTCCTGGTGGCGTGGAATGAAGCCAGTATCCAGCTCTGCCGCCGCAAACGCCGGGTGGGCCAGAATGCGCCGCAGGAAGGCGATGTTGGTCTTCAGCCCGCCAATGGCGAATTCGTCCAGCATGGCCAGCAAGCGCAGGCGCGCCTGTTCGCGGTTTTCACCCCAGGCAATCAGCTTGCCCAGCATCGGGTCGTAGAACGGCGACACCACGTCGCCTTCGCTGACCCCGCTGTCCACCCGCCGGCCTTCGCCAGGTGCCGATTCACGGTACAGCGCCAGCTTGCCAGTGGCGGGCAGGAACTCATTGGCCGGGTCTTCGGCATACAACCGTACTTCGATGGCATGGCCGATCAATGGCACCTGCTCCTGGGTGATCGGCAGCGCCTCGCCGCAGGCCACGCGAATCTGCCAGGCCACCAGGTCCAGGCCGGTGATGGCCTCGGTGACCGGGTGCTCCACTTGCAGGCGGGTGTTCATCTCCATGAAGAAGAACTCGCCACGGGCATCGAGCAGGAACTCCACAGTGCCCGCGCCCACATAGCCGATGGCCTGGGCAGCGCGCACCGCTGCCTCGCCCATGGCCCGGCGCAGTTCAGGCGACAGGCCCGGGGCAGGGGCTTCTTCAACCACTTTCTGGTGGCGGCGTTGAATGGAACAGTCGCGTTCGTTGAGGTACAGGCAATTACCGTGCTGATCGGCAAACACCTGGATTTCCACGTGACGCGGCTTGAGTACGTACTTTTCCACCAGCATGCGCGCATCGCCGAACGACGACTGCGCCTCACGCTGGGCCGAGGCCAGGGCGTCGGCCAGTTGGCTCTCGTCCTCGACCACTTTCATGCCCTTGCCGCCGCCACCCGCGCTGGCCTTTAGCAGCACCGGGTAGCCAATGCGTTCGGCAGCTGCGCGGAAAGTGTCGAGGTCCTGCGCTTCGCCGTGGTAGCCCGGCACCAGCGGCACCCCGGCAGCTTCCATCAGCGCTTTGGCTGCCGACTTGCTGCCCATGGCGTCGATGGCGCTGGCCGGTGGGCCGAGGAAGATCAGCCCGGCTTGCTCAATGGCGCGGGCGAAGCCGGCGTTCTCGGACAGGAAACCATAGCCCGGGTGAATGGCCTGGGCACCACTGGCGTTGGCAGCGGCCAGCAGCTTGTCGACCAGCAGGTAGCTTTCGGCAGCCTTGGTGCCGCCCAGGTCGACACGAATGTCCGCTTCGCGGCTATGGCGGGCGTCACGGTCGGTGGCGCTGTGCACGGCGACGGTGGTCAGGCCCATGGCCTTGGCGGTGCGCATGACCCGGCAGGCGATTTCGCCGCGGTTGGCGACCAGCAGGGTGGTCAAAACGGGGCGGCTCATGGGCGCGGCTCCTTCTTGTCATCGGTTTGCCAGGCGGGGCGGCGTTTTTCCAGGAAGGCGCGCAGGCCCTCCTGGCCTTCGGCGCTGACGCGGATGCGGGCGATGGTGTTTTCGCAGTAGCGGCGCAGGGCCGGGCTGAGTTCGCCGTCGTCCACTTCGCGCAGCAGGTCCTTGGTCGCGCGCAACGCTTGCGGGCTGTTCTGCAGCAGGTTGTTCACCCAGGCCTCGACCTGCGCGTCCAGTTCGCTGGCCGGGTACACCTCGGCCAACAGGCCCAACTCGCGGGCCCGTACACCGCTGAAACGCTCGGCAGTGAGGGCGTAGCGGCGCGCAGCGCGCTCACCAATGGCCTTGACCACGAACGGGCTGATCACCGCCGGGGCCAGGCCGATGCGTACTTCCGACAGGCACAGCTGGGCGTCTTCGGCACCAATGGCCATGTCGCAGCAGCTGATCAGGCCCAGCGCGCCGCCAAAGGCTGCCCCTTGCACCACGGCCAGGGTAGGGGCCTTGAGGCGGTGCAGGGCGTACATCAGCTCACCCAGTTCGTGGGCGTCATCCAGGTTGGTGTTGAAGTCCAGCTGCGCCGACTGCTGCATCCAGGCCAGGTCGGCACCGGCGCTGAAGTGCCGGCCACGGCCACGCAACAGCACAAAACGCAGGCCGGTGTCTTCGGCCAGCTGGTCGATGGCCACGATCAGCTCGCGGATCATCTGCGCGTTGAAGGCGTTGTTCTTCTCCTCGCGGCTAAGCCACAGGGTGGCAAAGCCGCGTGGGTCGCGAGTCACTTCAAGGGTGCTGAAATCGCTCATGGGTCACATCCGGAAAATGCCGAAGCGGCTCTGTTCGATCGGTGCGTTCAGCGCGGCAGACAACGCCAGGCCGAGCACGTCACGGGTTTGCGCCGGGTCGATGACGCCGTCGTCCCACAGGCGGGCGCTGGAGTAGTAGGGGTGGCCCTGGTGCTCGTACTGGTCGAGGATCGGCTGCTTGAGCCGGGCCTCGTCCTCGGCACTGAAGGGCTGGCCGCTGCGCTCGCTTTGCTCGCGCTTGACCTGGGCCAGCACCCCGGCGGCCTGTTCAGCGCCCATCACGCCGATGCGCGCGTTGGGCCACATCCACAGCAAGCGCGGGTCGTAGGCCCGGCCGCACATGCCGTAGTTGCCGGCACCAAAGCTGCCGCCGATGATCACCGTGAACTTGGGCACCTGGGCGCAGGCCACAGCAGTCACCAGCTTGGCGCCATGCTTGGCGATGCCTCCCTCTTCGTACTTTTTGCCAACCATGAAACCGGTGATGTTCTGCAAAAACAGCAGCGGAATGCCGCGCTGGCAGGCCAGTTCGATGAAGTGCGCGCCTTTTTGCGCGGCTTCGGCAAACAGGATGCCGTTGTTGGCCAGGATCGCCACCGGGTAGCCATGCAGGTGGGCAAAGCCGCACACCAGGGTGGTGCCGAACAGCGCCTTGAACTCATCGAACACCGAGCCATCGACCAGGCGCGCAATCACCTCACGCACGTCGAACGGTTGCTTGGCATCGGCCGGCACCACGCCATACAGCTCCTCTGCGGCATACAGCGGCGCCACCGGGGCCAGGCGTTGCAGCTTGCCCAGCTTGTGCCAGTTGAGGTTCGCCACGCTGCGCCGGGCAATGGCCAGGGCATGTTCATCGTTGTCTGCGTAATGGTCGGCGACGCCGCTGGTGCGGCAGTGCACATCGGCACCGCCGAGGTCTTCAGCGCTTACCACCTCACCCGTCGCGGCTTTTACCAGTGGCGGGCCGGCCAGGAAAATGGTCGCCTGCTGGCGCACCATGATCGCTTCGTCGGCCATGGCCGGCACATAGGCACCGCCCGCCGTGCACGAGCCCATCACCACGGCAATCTGCGGGATGCCTTGCGCGCTCATGTTGGCCTGGTTGAAGAAGATCCGCCCGAAATGCTCGCGGTCGGGGAACACTTCGTCCTGGCGCGGCAGGTTGGCGCCGCCCGAATCCACCAGGTAGATGCACGGCAGGCGGTTTTGCAGGGCGATGGTCTGTGCGCGCAGGTGCTTTTTCACCGTCAACGGGTAGTACGAACCGCCTTTGACCGTGGCGTCGTTGGCCACGATCATGCATTCCACGCCTTCCACGCGGCCGATGCCGGCAATCACGCCTGCAGCCGGCACGTCTTCGCCGTACACCTCATGGGCGGCCAACTGGCCGATTTCGAGGAATGGCGAGCCCGGGTCCAGCAGGCGGTCGATACGCTCGCGTGGCAGCAGCTTGCCCCGTGAGGTGTGCCGCTCCTGGGCCTTGGGGCCGCCGCCCTGGGCCACCTGGGCCAGCAGGCCGCGCAGGGCCTGGACCTGTTCAAGCATGGCCGCGCTGTTGCCGGCGAACTCTGCCGAACGCGGGTTGATCTGGGTGTGCAAGGTAGCCATGTGCGCCCGTCCCTTGTGCTCAGCGGGTTTCGTTGAACAATTCGCGGCCAATCAGCATCCGGCGGATTTCGCTGGTGCCGGCACCGATCTCGTATAGCTTGGCGTCGCGCAGCAGGCGCCCAGCCGGGAACTCGTTGATGTAGCCGTTGCCGCCCAGAATCTGGATCGCTTCAAGGGCCATTTGCGTGGCACGCTCGGCGGTGTACAGGATGACCCCGGCGGCGTCCTTGCGGGTGGTTTCGCCTCGGTCGCAGGCCTGGGCCACGGCGTAGAGATAGGCACGGCTGGCATTGAGCTGGGTGTACATGTCGGCGATCTTGCCCTGGATCAGCTGGAACTCGCCGATGCTCTGGCCGAACTGCTTGCGGTCATGAATGTAGGGCACCACCAGGTCCATGCAGCTTTGCATGATGCCGGTCGGGCCGCCGGACAGCACCACGCGCTCGTAGTCCAGGCCGCTCATCAGCACGCGTACGCCACCGTTGAGCTGGCCGAGGATGTTCTCCTGCGGCACTTCCACGCCGTCGAAGAACAGCTCGCAGGTGTTGGACCCGCGCATGCCCAGTTTGTCGAACTTGTTGCTGCGGCTGAAGCCTTTCCAGTCACGTTCGACGATGAAGGCTGTGATGCCGTGCGGGCCCTTGTCCAGGTCGGTCTTGGCGTAAATGACATAGGTGTTGGCGTCTGGGCCGTTGGTGATCCAGGTCTTGCTGCCGTTGAGCACGTAGTGGTCACCGCGTTTTTCGGCGCGCAGTTTCATCGACACCACATCGGAGCCCGCGTTGGGCTCGCTCATGGCCAGCGCGCCGATGTGCTCGCCGCTGATCAGCTTCGGCAGGTACTTGAGTTTCTGCTCGTGGGTGCCGTTGCGGTTTATCTGGTTGACGCACAGGTTGGAGTGAGCGCCGTACGACAGTGCCACCGAGGCCGAGCCACGGCTGATTTCTTCCATCGACACCACGTGGGCCAGGTAGCCCAGGCCGGCGCCGCCGTACTCTTCCGAAACAGTGATACCCAGCAGGCCCATGTCGCCGAACTTGCGCCACATGTCGGCGGGGAACAGGTTGTCGTGGTCGATTTGCGCGGCGCGTGGGGCCAGTTCGGTCGCGACGAAGGCGCGAACCTGGTCGCGAAGCATGTCGATGGTTTCGCCCAGGGCGAAGTTCAGGGAGGGGTAATGCATGCTGGGGCACCTTCTTGTTCTTGAAATTGGGTTACACCGTAGCTCAAGGAGCTGTCGCCGGACCCTGTGGGAGCGGGCGTGCCCGCGAATGCATCAGCAGGGCCACCGTCATTGCCTGAATGATCGCATTCGCGGGCACGCCCGCTCCCACAGGGTTCGGCGTCATGCCTGAGGGTCGGTGTTGTTCATCACCTTTACGTTAACGTAAACCTGAGTGAAGTGACTGTCAATCCAATCGTCACCTTTACGTAAACGTAAATCTGCGCCAGAGTATTCCCGCTGCTTCAGCCGTGCCCAGAACAACCACAAGAAGGGACACCCATGAGTCAACCGAGCTATACCCGCGGTCGTCAGGACCAAGCCTTGCTGACCCAGACCATCGGCCAGGCCTTCGATGCCACCGTAGCCCGCTGTGCCGACGGCGAGGCGCTGGTGTCGCGCCACCAAGGCTTGCGTTACAGCTGGCGCCAGCTGGCCGAACAGGTCGAAGTGCATGCCTGCGCGCTGATGGCCCTGGGCGTGAACACCGGCGACCGCGTCGGCATCTGGTCACCCAACTGCGCCCAGTGGTGCATCCTGCAACTGGCCAGTGCCAAGGTCGGCGCCATTTTGGTCAACATCAACCCCGCCTATCGCGTGGGCGAGCTGGAATACGTGTTGCGCCAGTCCGGCTGCCGCTGGCTGGTGTGCGCCGATGCGTTCAAAACGTCCGACTACCACGCCATGGTCCAGGAACTGGCGCCGGAACTGGCGTGCGCCATGCCAGGTGAACTGGCTTGCGAGCGCCTGCCGGACCTGCGCGGTGTGATCAGCCTGGGCGCCAACCCACCTGCCGGCTTCCTGCCCTGGCAAGCGCTGGCCGAGCGGGCAGGGCAAACCTCGAACGAGGCCTATACCGCCCGGCAGCAGAGCCTTCAGTTCGACCAGCCGGTGAACATCCAGTACACCTCAGGCACCACCGGGGCGCCCAAGGGCGCCACGCTCAGCCACTACAACATCCTCAACAACGGCTTCATGGTCGGCGAAAGCCTGGGCCTGACCGCACACGACCGCATGGTGATCCCCGTACCGCTATACCACTGCTTCGGCATGGTCATGGCCAACCTTGGCTGCATCACCCACGGCAGCACCATGATCTACCCCAACGACGCCTTCGACGCCGAGCTCACCCTGCGCGCCGTCGCCGAGGAGCGCGCCAGCATCCTGTACGGCGTGCCGACCATGTTCATTGCCATGCTCGACCACCCGGCCCGCCAGGGCATGGACCTGTCGACCCTGCGCAGCGGCATCATGGCCGGTGCCACTTGCCCGATCGAGGTAATGCGCCGGGTCATCGACCAGATGCACATGGCCGAAGTGCAGATTGCCTACGGCATGACCGAAACCAGCCCGGTGTCGCTGCAAACAGGGCCGGACGACGAGCTGGAATTGCGCGTGACCACCGTCGGCCGCACCCAGCCACAGCTGGAAAACAAACTGGTGGACACCGACGGCTGCATCGTCCCGCGCGGCGAGATCGGCGAACTGTGTACCCGCGGCTACAGCGTGATGCTCGGGTACTGGGACAATCCCCAAGCCACGGCAGATGCCATCGACCCGGCAGGGTGGATGCACTCCGGCGATCTGGCGGTGATGGACGAGCATGGCCACGTGCGCATTGTCGGGCGCAACAAAGACATGATCATTCGCGGCGGCGAGAACATCTACCCGCGTGAGCTGGAAGAATTCTTCTACACCCACCCGGCCGTGGCCGATGCGCAGGTAATCGGTATTCCGTGCAGCCGCTACGGTGAGGAGATCGTCGCCTGGATCAAGCTGCACCCAGGGCACAGCGCCACGGTCGAAGAGTTGCAGGGCTGGTGCAAGTCACGCATTGCCCACTTCAAGGTGCCGCGGCATATCCGCTTCGTTGACGAGTTCCCGATGACGGTGACGGGTAAGGTGCAGAAGTTCAGGATGCGGGAGATCGGTGCGACTGAAATTTCAGCTTATTCCGGTGGCTGACGGGGCCTGCTCTGCAGGTTCTTCTCGCACCCCAACGTGCTGCGCCGAATGTGCGTCCGGCGCAGCACGTCTCGCAGTGAGGTGCTCACGCAGGGTCACATGTTTTTAAGGTATGTGTTGGCCTCATCCGCCAGTTCAGCCACCGTCTTTCCCTGCAACGCTTTCAGTTGCCAAAGTTCCTCCAAAACCTTTCGGATCATTGCCAGCCTCACTGCTCCGGAATTGATGACGCTCTCATACCCGTCCTGAAGGTTGTTGTCACAGTAGGTTTCAAATTTCGTCAGATCGATTTTTAATTCATTCAGTGGTTTCGACGGGTCGAATTTGGATGGGTCGCCCATCATTTCTTTGACGACATCGCTGAAGTCTTTGAGGGTATCGCTCATAGCTCGCACTCCGGGGATTAAAGGAGCTCAATCGTTGCGCGCGAGCAAGTAACTGCCAACTGGCAAAAATATCAGGTGCCGTCGTCTACCCTTAAGCATTCACCGGTGGTTCATCACTCGGCGGATCCCCCACCGTCGGCGGCACAGTCGGCTTGATCGGCAGCTCGTCCGGGTCTTCCTCGGGCACGGGCGGCGGCAAGCTCGGGTCGTCGATGTTGGGGTCGGGTGTCTCCGGTGGAATGGGAATGTTCATTGCCTGACCTCGCGTGGGTGGATTGAAGAGGTGCTGCAGGCTGTGACCGCTGGCAGCTGCCGTTCGCTCAATTTTTTTGAACCCCACGCCTGTGCCCGGCTCTGAACCCTTACCGCCACCAGCCTGAGGGAGCAAGGTCGATGTCACGTAACGAGCCCTTTGAAAGCGTGCCCATGGCGAACGATCACACAGACCAGGCCATTGGTCTGTCCCAGGCGCTGCTGGCGCCGCGTATCGTGATCGAAGACACCCAACCTGTACTCGAAGCCGGCACCTTCGCCGCCAAGGCCATCAGCGGCCAGCCGGTGGCCGTCAGCAGCAAGGTCTATTGCGATGGCCACGACCGCCTGGCCGTGATGCTCAACTGGCGCCAGGCCAACAGCCGGCGCTGGCATTGCGTGCCCATGCAGTCGCCGGGTAACGACCTGTGGCTGGCCGACTTCACCCCGACCGAGCTGGGCCCACACCTGTTCAGCATCGAAGCCTGGGTCGACCCCTACGCTACCTACTGCCATGACCTGGAGAAAAAGTACCACGCCGGTGTCGAGGTGACGCTGGAGCTGGAAGAGGGCCGGTTGATGCTGGGCAAGGGGATCGACCTGTGCCACGGCGCCCTGCGCGAAGAGTTGCAGGCCACGCAGCAACGCCTTGCCACGCTGGGCACAGACGACCAGGTGGCGCTGTTCCTCGACCCCACTACGGCGCGCCTGATGAGCGAAGCCGAGCACCGTAGCTACCTGGCCCGCAGCCGCGAATTCCCCGTCGATGTCGATCGCCCGGCTGCGCAGTTCGCCAGTTGGTACGAACTGTTCCCGCGTTCGATCACTGACGACCCCAAACGTCATGGCACTTTCAACGATGTACACGAACGCCTGCCGATGATCCGTGACATGGGCTTCGACGTGCTGTACTTCCCGCCTATCCACCCCATTGGCATGCAGCACCGCAAGGGCCGCAACAACGCGCTCACGGCCGAGGCGGGCGACCCAGGCAGCCCTTATGCCATCGGCAGTGCCGAAGGTGGCCATGACGCGATCCACCCGCAACTGGGCAGCCGCGACGATTTTCGCCGGCTGGTGGCCGCCGCCGCCGAGCATGGCCTGGAAATCGCCCTCGACTTTGCCATCCAGTGCTCCCAAGACCACCCCTGGCTCAAGGAGCACCCGGGCTGGTTCAGCTGGCGCCCCGACGGCACCATCCGTTATGCCGAGAACCCGCCAAAAAAGTACCAGGACATCGTCAACGTCGACTTCTACGCCCCCGACGCGGTGCCCAGCCTGTGGCTGGCCCTGCGCGATGTGATCATTGGCTGGGTGGAGGAGGGCGTCAGAACCTTCCGCGTCGACAACCCGCACACCAAGCCACTGCCGTTCTGGCAATGGATGATCGCCGATGTGCGCGCTCGCTACCCGGATGTGATCTTCCTGGCCGAGGCATTCACCAAGCCCGCGATGATGGCGCGCCTGGGCAAGGTCGGCTACGCGCAAAGCTATACCTACTTCACCTGGCGCAACACCAAGCAGGAACTGCGCGAATTCTACGAGCAACTCAACCAGCCGCCGTGGAGCCAGTGCTACCGGCCCAACTTCTTCGTCAATACGCCGGATATCAACCCGTTTTTCCTGCACACCTCTGGCCGCGCCGGCTTCCTTATTCGCGCCGCGCTGGCCACCATGGGCTCGGGCCTGTGGGGCATGTATTCGGGCTTCGAGCTGTGCGAAGGCACGCCGCTGCCGGGCAAGGAGGAATACCTGGATTCGGAAAAGTACGAAATCCGCCCACGGGACTTCACCCAGCCCGGCAACATCATTGCCGAGATCGCCCAGCTCAACCGCATTCGCCGGCAGAACCGTGCTTTGCAAACCCACTTGGGGGTGGCGTTCTTCAATTGCTGGAACGACAACATCCTGTACTTCGCCAAGCGCACGCCCGAGCGCGACAACTTCATATTGGTGGCGATCAGCCTCGATCCGCACAACGCCCAGGAGGCGCATTTCGAGTTGCCGCTGTGGGAGCTTGGGCTGGACGACAATGCCGAAACCCACGGCGAAGACCTGATGAACGGCCACCGCTGGTCGTGGTACGGCAAGACCCAGTTCATGCGCATCGAGCCCTGGCACCTGCCGTTTGGTATCTGGCGTATCGAAAAGGCCCGTTAACGCGGCGCGATCCCCTGTAGGAGCGGCCTTGTGTCGCGAAAGGGCTGCGAAGCGGCCCCAGGATTTGCGTATCACGCATGATTGCCGGGGTCGCTCTGCGACCCTTTCGCGACGCAAGGCCGCTCCTACAGGTGACCGCGCTGAACCGAGCACAGAAAGGAGTCACCCATGGCCAAGCGTTCCCGCCCGGCAGCCTTCATCGACGACCCGCTGTGGTACAAGGACGCCGTTATCTACCAGCTGCACATCAAGTCGTTCTTCGATTCGAACAACGATGGCATCGGCGACTTCGCCGGCCTTATCAGCAAGCTCGACTACATTGCCGAGCTGGGCGTCAACACCCTGTGGCTGCTGCCGTTCTACCCCTCGCCACGGCGCGACGACGGCTACGACATCGCCGAATACAAGGCCGTGCACACTGACTACGGCAGCCTGGCCGACGCCAGACGCTTCATCGCCGAGGCTCACAAGCGCGGCCTGCGTGTCATCACCGAGCTGGTCATCAACCACACCAGCGACCAGCACCCGTGGTTCCAGCGCGCCCGCCATGCCAAGCGTGGCAGCAAGGCAAGGGACTTCTACGTGTGGTCGGACGACGACCAGAAATACGACGGCACGCGCATCATCTTCCTCGACACTGAAAAGTCCAACTGGACCTGGGACCCGGTCGCCGGCCAGTACTTCTGGCACCGCTTCTATTCGCACCAGCCCGACCTCAACTTCGACAACCCGCAGGTGCTCAAGGCGGTGATCGATGTGATGCGTTTCTGGCTCGACCTGGGCGTCGATGGCCTGCGCCTGGACGCCATCCCCTACCTGATCGAACGCGACGGCACCAACAACGAAAACCTCGCCGAAACCCACGAGGTGCTCAAGGCGATTCGCGCCGAAATCGATGCCAACTACCCCGACCGCATGTTGCTGGCCGAGGCCAACCAGTGGCCCGAAGACACCCGTCCCTATTTTGGCGAAGGCGAGGGCGACGAATGCCACATGGCCTTCCACTTCCCGCTGATGCCGCGCATGTACATGGCCCTGGCCATGGAGGACCGCTTCCCGATCACCGACATCCTGCGCCAGACGCCGGAAATTCCGGCCAACTGCCAATGGGCGATCTTCTTGCGCAACCACGATGAGCTAACCCTGGAAATGGTCACCGACCGCGAGCGCGACTACCTGTGGAACTACTACGCCGAAGACCGCCGCGCCCGCATCAACCTAGGCATCCGCCGGCGCCTGGCGCCGCTGCTGCAGCGTGACCGTCGGCGTATCGAGCTGCTCACCAGCCTGCTGCTGTCGATGCCCGGCACGCCAACCCTCTACTACGGCGACGAGTTGGGCATGGGCGACAACATCTACCTGGGCGACCGCGACGGCGTACGCACGCCCATGCAATGGTCGCCGGACCGCAACGGCGGCTTTTCCCGCGCCGATCCGCAGCGCCTGGTGCTGCCGCCGATCATGGACCCGCTGTACGGCTTCCAGACCGTCAACGTCGAAGCCCAAAGCCACGACCCGCACTCGCTGCTCAACTGGACCCGGCGCATGCTGGCGGTGCGCAAGCAGCAGAAGGCCTTTGGCCGCGGCAGCCTGCGCACCCTCACACCCAGCAACCGGCGCATCCTCGCCTACATCCGCGAGTACACCGATGCCGACGGTAATACCGAGGTCATCCTCTGCGTGGCCAACGTTTCCCGCGCTGCCCAGGCCGCAGAACTGGAATTGTCACACTACGCCGACAAAGTACCGGTTGAGATGCTCGGCGGCAGCGCCTTCCCGCCAATTGGCCAGTTGCCGTTCCTGCTCACCTTGCCACCTTATGCCTTCTACTGGTTCCTGCTGGCTTCGCACGACCGCATGCCCAGTTGGCACGTCCAGGCCACCGAGGGGTTACCCGAATTGACTACGCTGGTGTTGCGCAAACGCATGGAAGAACTGCTGGAAGCACCGTCCAGCGATATCCTGGAAACCGGCATCCTGCCGCAGTACTTGCCAAAGCGGCGCTGGTTCGCTGGCAAAGAAGGGCCGATCGACGCCGTGCGGTTGTGCTACGGCGTGCGCTTCGGCACCGCCACCACACCGGTTCTGCTCAGCGAAATCGAAGTGCTCAGCGATGGCACGGCCAACCGCTACCAGTTGCCGTTCGGCCTGCTGCGCGAGGAAGACATCAACACCGCGCTGCCGCAGCAACTGGCCCTGTCGCGGGTGCGCCGTGCCCATCAGGTGGGCCTGATCACCGACGCCTTCGTTCTGGAACCCTTCATTCGTGCAGTGCTGCGTGCCTGCCAGGAGGGTATGCGCCTGCCATGCGGTAACGGCGAAGGAGAACTGCGTTTCGAAAGCACCGGGCAATTGGCAGCCCTTGCGCTCAATGATGAAAGCACAGTGCGCTACCTCAGCGCCGAGCAGTCCAACAGCTCGGTGGTGATCGCCGACCGGGTGGTGCTCAAGCTGATCCGCCGGGTCAACCCGGGCATCCACCCCGAGCTTGAAATGAGCGCCTACCTGACCGCCGCCGGCTTTGCCAATATCTCGCCATTGCTGGCCTGGGTCAGCCGGGTGGACGAACAACACGCGCCACACCTGCTGATGATTGCCCAGGGCTACCTGAACAACCAGGGCGACGCCTGGGCCTGGACCCAGAACACCCTGGAGCGGGCCATCCGCGACCAGATGGAAGCCACCGCCGAGGATGCCGAAGTGCACACCGATGCGCTGGCCGAACTCAGCGGTTTCGCCGCCTTGCTTGGCCAGCGCCTGGGCGAGATGCACCTGCTGTTGGCGGCGCCTACCGACGATGAAGCGTTCCGGCCGCGCCCCAGCGATGCCGACGACAGCCAGCGCTGGGCCACGCAGATCAGCGCCGAACTGACCCATGCCCTCGATCTGCTGGCCCAGCACCGCGACAACCTCGACAGTGACAGCCAGGCCCTGGTCGACGACTTGCAGCAACAGCGCGACGGCCTGGCCCAGCACATCAGCCACCTTGCCGGGCAGGCCCAGGGCGGCCTGCTGATGCGCGTGCACGGCGACCTCCACCTGGGCCAGGTGCTGGTGGTGCAGGGCGACGCCTACCTGATCGATTTCGAAGGCGAACCGTCCCGGCCACTCCAAGAGCGCCGGGCAAAACACAGCCCGTACAAGGATGTGAGCGGCGTGCTGCGATCCTTCGACTATGCTGCTGCCATGATTCTGCGCAGCGCGTCTGCGGTCGACCTTTCCGGCCCGGCGCGCCAGGCACGTCAGCGGGTTGCCCGGCAGTACCTGCACCAGTCGCGCCACGCCTTCGTCGAAGCCTATGGCCTGGCCACCGCCGCCATGCCCCACGCCTGGCAACAGGCCGAGGGCGAGCGCGCCGCACTGGAACTGTTCTGCCTGGAAAAAGCCGCCTACGAAATTACATACGAAGCCGAGAACCGTCCAAGCTGGCTGGCCGTGCCTTTGCATGGCCTGCATGGACTGATCAGTACCTGGGGAGAGTCATAGATGAATGCTACAACGCGTGAAAACGGCGGCCTTCGGGAACGGGACCTGGATGCCCTGGCCCGCGCCGAGCACGCCGATCCCTTTGCAGTGCTAGGCCCTCATGGCGACGGGGCGGGCGGGGTGTTCATCCGCGCCTTCCTGCCCGATGCGCTGAGTGCCCGGGTGCTGGCGCGCCATGATGGGCGCGTGCTGGCCGAAATGGTGCAGGGGGGTGTACCGGGCTTGTTCACCGCGCACCTGGATGATGCACAGGCATACCTGCTGCAGGTCGGCTGGGCGGGTGGCGAGCAAGTCACCGAAGACCCCTACAGCTTTGGCCCGCAACTGGGTGACATGGACCTGCACCTGTTCGCCGAAGGCAACCATCGCGACCTGTCCGGGCGCTTTGGCGCCCAGCCGGTCCAGGTCGATGGCATTGCCGGCGTGTGCTTTTCGGTGTGGGCACCCAACGCCCGGCGGGTGTCGGTGGTGGGTGACTTCAACAACTGGGATGGCCGCCGCCACCCCATGCGCCTGCGCCACAGTGCCGGGGTGTGGGAGCTGTTCGTGCCGCGCCTGGGTGTGGGTGAAACCTACAAGTTCGAGGTGCTGGGCAAGGGCGGGATTCTGCCGTTGAAGGCCGACCCGCTGGCCCGCGCCACCGAATTGCCGCCGAGCACCGCATCCAAGGTTGCCAATGCACTCAGCCACGACTGGCAGGACCACGACTGGATGGCACAGCGCGCGCAGCGCCATGCCTACAACGCGCCACTCTCGATCTACGAGCTGCACCCCGGCTCATGGCGCTGCGAGCTGGATGAAGCGGGCGAAGTCGGGCGCTATTACAACTGGCGCGAACTGGCCGAACGCCTGGTGCCTTATGTGCAGCAACTGGGCTTTACCCATATCGAACTGCTGCCAATCATGGAGCACCCGTTTGGCGGCTCCTGGGGCTATCAGCCGCTGTCCATGTTCGCGCCCACCTCGCGCTATGGCAGTGCCGAGGATTTCGCCGCCTTCATCGATGCCTGCCACCAGGGCGGCATTGGTGTGCTGCTCGACTGGGTGCCGGCGCATTTCCCCACGGACGAACACGGCCTGGCGCGTTTCGACGGCACTGCCCTGTACGAATACGACAACCCCCTGGAGGGCTACCACCAGGACTGGAACACGCTTATCTACAACCTTGGCCGCAACGAAGTGCGCGGCTTCATGATGGCCTCTGCCCTGCACTGGCTGAAGCACTTCCACATCGATGGCCTGCGGGTCGATGCGGTGGCTTCGATGCTGTATCGCGACTATTCGCGCAAAGCCGGCGAATGGGTACCCAACCGCCATGGCGGGCGCGAGAACCTCGAAGCCATCGACTTCATCCGCCACCTCAACGGCGTGGCCGCTCACGAGGCCCCGGGTGCATTGATCATCGCCGAGGAGTCCACCGCCTGGCCGGGCGTAAGCCAGCCGACCCAGCAGGGCGGGCTGGGCTTTGCCTACAAGTGGAACATGGGCTGGATGCACGACACCCTGCATTACATCCAGAACGACCCGGTGCACCGCGCCCACCACCACAACGAGATGAGCTTCGGGCTGATCTACGCCTATTCCGAGCACTTCATCCTGCCCATCTCCCACGATGAAGTGGTGCACGGCAAGCGTTCGCTGATCGACAAGATGCCCGGCGACCGCTGGCAGAAGTTCGCCAACCTGCGTGCCTACCTCACCTTCATGTGGGCGCACCCGGGCAAGAAGCTGTTGTTCATGGGCTGCGAGTTCGGCCAGTGGCGTGAGTGGAACCATGACAGCGAACTGGACTGGTACCTGTTGCAGTACCCTGAGCACCAAGGTGTGCAGCGACTGGTCGGCGACCTCAACCGGCTGTACCGCGACATACCGGCACTGCATGAGCAGGACTGCCAGCCGCAGGGCTTCCAGTGGTTGATTGGGGACGACGCGCAGAACAGTGTGTATGCCTGGTTGCGCTGGAGCAGCAGCGGCGAGCCGGTGCTGGTGGTGGCCAACTTTACCCCGGTGCCGCGTGAGGGGTATCGGATCGGCGTGCCGTTTGGTGAGCGTTGGCAGGAGTTGTTGAACAGTGATGCCGAGCTTTATGCCGGGTCGAACATGGGTAACCTGGGGGCGGTGGCCAGTGAGGCTGTAGCCAGCCATGGGCAGCCACTGTCGTTGGCGCTCAACTTGCCGCCGCTTGGGGTCCTGATAATGAAACCGGCCTGATTGGTAGCCTGTACCGGCCTCTTCGCGGGCATGCCCGCTCCCACAGGTATTGCACAAGTTTCAGACGCTGTGCGGTCCCTGTGGGAGCGGGCGTGCCCGCGAAAGGGCCGGGCCTGCCTACCACCGCATCCGCACCCCAAGGCTGCCAATCAACCCGTTCAAATCATTGTCATCCACATCACTGCTGTAATCGGCACTCACAAACAAGGCCACCGAAGGCGTCACCCGCGCCACCAGCCCCAACCCCAGTTCCACCGTGGTCGAATAGCGCGAGCTGGAGATCTTGTCGACCTGGTCCAGCTTCACCTCGTCGGCATTGCTGAAGTCGTACCACACGTTGGTCCGCACATAGGGTTCGATGGGCATGCCGCGGACTTCATAGCGCCCGGACAATTTCGCACCCACCCGGCCGCTCCAGCTCGGCTGGCTGTCGAAGGCCTGCAAGGTTTCTTCCTGCACCTGGTTGCCGGGGAAGAACTGCTGGTTGATCAACTGTGCCTGGGGCTCGATCACCCAGTTGCCGCCGAGGCGGATCGGGTAGCCGCCCTCCACCGAGAAGGTCATTGCATGGCCGTTGTCGTCCAGGCGCTGGCCGTTTTCGCCACGGCCCAGCACGTCGATGCGCGAGCCCATGGCCACCGCGTCCAGGTGCCAGCCCTGTTCATGGGTCATGCTCCAGTAAACGCCCAGGCTTTCCCCGCTCAGGTTCACGGCATTGCGCTGCTTGTCGCCCAGCAGCGGGCGCATGCCGTTGAAGCTGCTCTGCAAGTTATTGTGCCCCACGAAAATCCCCGCACGATGCACATTGCCCGCTGCAGTTTCACGCACGAACAGGTCCGGGCCGATCATCAGTTGCTGGCTGGGCGCCTCCAGCTGCTCTGGCGGCTGCGCGCCATTGCGCGAAGTAGTGGGGAAAAACTGTGCCCACTGGCTGGCAACCAGGTCCGGTGCCGCCTGCCCGTGGCGCTCGCTCATCTTCTGCGAAAAGGCATTGAGCGTGCCAATGTTGATACCACTGGCGCTGACCGGGTCGAGCGACATCTGCGCCAGCGCAGGCTGCTGCAAGAAACCGGGCGAGGTGGGGTCACCTTGCAGCTCGTACGCGAACGTTTCCACCGGGGTTGCCAGAAGCAGCGACGTGGAAACCGCGTAGAAAATGCTGTCGAAGCGCAAGGGGTTCGAGGTGCATTTCATGGCGGATCTCCTTTGTTTTTGTGGGGTACAGCCCGAGGACCTGGCCTGTTGTCACGAGCTGTACGGCAAAAACAGTGGGCGACCCAAACCAGCACGCCAGCCTTCGCAAGCGCGCACAAAGGCGCGAGCTAGAGGCCCGGCGCGAGATCTTTACTGCTAGATAATGTTCAGCTAAGGAGAGGACGGCGCTTGCGTCAAGAAAGCGTGAAGAATCTGTTCACGCTTCGTGGCATGGCTCAAACCTTTGATTTATTGAGCAAACAGGGAGGGCATAGCCGGGTTCGCTATTTGACGCGCCCCGGCTATGAAGAATGATTGCTAGCACTTAACCCGCACTGCCACTGGCAGGTGACTCAGTCTTCCTCGTGCTGCAACACCATCAGCAGCATCGAGCGTCCCTTAACCTCGAAGGTGCTGTCGAATGGCAGGTGCTGCCCCTTGCGCAGCTCCGGCCGGTCGGTATCGACCAGGCAGCTCCAGTATTCGCCTTCAGGCACAGCCGGCAGCTTGAACGGCACAATGTCATGGTGGGCATTCACGATCAGCAATACCGTTGCCTCGGCCCCAGGCCGAGCAATGCCGCTGACCTGCGCGCGACCGTCGATCAGCATGCCCAGGCAACGCCCGTGCGGGTCTTCCCATTGCTCCACGCTCATTTCGCTGCCATCCGGCGCCAGCCAGGTCACATCCTTGACCCCGATGGCTTCGTTGTAGTCACCCACCAGAAACCGCGAGCGGCGCAGTACCGGGTAGGCCAGGCGCAAACGGGTCAGGCGTTTGACGAAGGCCAGCAGTTCTTCGCCGTCCTGGTCCAGGTCCCAGTTGACCCAACCGATCTCGCTGTCCTGGCAGTAGGCATTGTTGTTGCCGTGCTGGGTACGGCTGAACTCGTCGCCGGCGACGATCATCGGCGTGCCCTGGGCCAGCAGCAGGGTGGCAAAGTAGTTGCGCATCTGGCGCATGCGCAGGGCGTTGATGCCCGGGTCGTCGGTCGGCCCTTCCACGCCGCAGTTCCACGACAGGTTGTTGTCGGTGCCGTCCTGGTTGTTCTCGTCGTTGTCTTCGTTGTGCTTGTGGTTGTAAGACACCAGGTCGCGCAGGGTGAAGCCGTCGTGGGCGGTGATGAAGTTGACCGAGGAGTAAGGCCGGCGCCCGCGGTTGTTGAACATGTCGCCTGATGCCGTCATGCGTGCGGCAAAGTCGGCCAGCTGGCCTTCGTCGCCTTTCCAGAAGGCGCGTGCGGTGTCGCGGAAGCGGTCGTTCCACTCGGCCCAACCCGGGGCGAAGTTGCCCACCTGGTAGCCCCCGGGCCCGCAGTCCCAGGGTTCGGCAATCAGCTTGACCTGGCTCAGCATCGGGTCCTGGCGGCAGGCGACGAGGAAGCCGTGGCGCTCGCTGTAGCCCTCGCGGTAGCGGCCAAGGATGGTCGCCAGGTCGAAGCGGAAGCCGTCCACGTGCATTTCACCCGCCCAGTAGCGCAGCGAATCGGTGACCAGTTGCAGCACGCAGGGGTGGCTCAGGTCCAGGGTGTTGCCGGTGCCGGAATCGTTGATGTAGTAGCGCTTGTCGTCCGGCATCAGGCGGTAGTACGAGGCGTTGTCGATACCCCGCATCGACAGGGTGGGGCCGCGCTCGTTGCCTTCGGCGGTGTGGTTGTAGACCACATCCAGGATCACCTCCAGCCCGGCGTCGTGCAGGTGCGCGACCATCTCCTTGAACTCGGCAATCTTGCCGCTGGCCAGGTAGCGCGGGTGGGGGGCGAAGAAGGCGATGCTGTTGTAGCCCCAGTAGTTGTTCAAGCCTTTGTCCAGCAGGTGCTGGTCGTTGACGAAGGCGTGGATTGGCAGCAGTTCGATGCTGGAAACGCCCAGTTCCTTGATGTGCTTGAGCAGCTCGTCATTGGCCAGGCCAGCGAAGGTACCCCGCAGTTTTTCCGGTACAGCCGGGTGGCGCATGCTGATGCCGCGGGTATGCGCCTCGTAGATGATCGTGCGCTCCCACGGGATGAGCACGCGCTGGTCGCGGCCCCAGGTGAAGGCCGGGTCGATCACCTTGCATTTGGGTACGAAGGGTGCGCTGTCGCGTTCGTCAAACGACAGGTCGCCGTCAGGGTGGCCGATGGTGTAGCCGAACAGGGCTTCGGACCATTTCAGGCTGCCGACCAGTTGCTTGGCATAGGGGTCGATCAGCAGTTTGTTGGGGTTGAAGCGGTGGCCATTCTCCGGCTCGTAGGGGCCGTAGACACGGTAGCCATAGACCAGCCCGGGATGCGCGTCGGGCAGGTAGCCGTGGTAGATCTCATCGGTGTATTCGGGCAGTTCGATGCGTTCGATTTCCTGCTCGCCGGTGGAGTCGAACAAGCACAGCTCGACCTTGGTGGCGTTGGCCGAAAACAGGGCGAAATTCACCCCAAGGCCATCCCAGGTGGCGCCAAGGGGGAAGGGCAGGCCTTCGCGGATGCGCGATGGGGCAACTGAGCGGGTTTTCTTTGGGGTGCGGGGGCTCATGGCAATCCTCTGGTGGCCGTGGTGGAAGGGAGGGAGTGATGCAGTCCTGCACCGGCCTCTTCGCGGGTGAACCCGCTCCCACAGGTACTGCACAAGTTTCATGACCTGTGCGGTCCCTGTGGGAGCGGGTTTACCCGCGAAGAGGCCAGAGCAGGCTTAACCAGCAGTAGGCTTTTTCACCGCCCGGGGCTTTTTCACGGCAGCGGGTTTTTCAGCAGCCGCTGCTGCTGCCTTGGGCTTGGCCGGCGCCCGTTTGCGCGGCGCTGCCTTGGGTGCCAACGCCTCAGCCTCGGCCAGCTTGCGGGCCATGTCCCAGTGGCGCTCTTCCTCGCCGGCGGGCTTACCCTCGGACTCCCAGATCTGGTAGGCAAATTCGCGAATACGCTTTTCATCGACACTCATCATGACGCTCCTGATGCTCAAGATTGTTGTATCAGCACGTTGACCGGAAACTCCGCCAGCACGGCGCTCAGTAGCAGCTCCCTTGAAGGGCTGACCGCCGCGCAGGGGAAAAGTCCCGTCGAGTTGGCAGGCGACAAGGCAAACGGCAGTACCAGCCGGGTGTCGTCCCAGTTCTGTGCCGGGATCAACGGGGTTGCAGCGCCACCCAGCAGGCCACTGGCCAGGCGCGGGGCGACGATGATGGCGCGTTCACCTTCACCCAGGCGGGCAAAGGCGATCACATGGTCGGCATACCTGCCTTGCACCGTCAGCGGCAGGTAATCGCCGCGGCGGAACAGCTCGGCATGGGCCTGGCGGCAGTCCAGCAGCCGGGCGATCAAGGCCTGCTTGATGCGGCCGTCGCGCCAGTGTGTCAGCAGCTCGGCGGCGGGCGTGGCATCGTCCAGGGTGCGACGCCTGCAAGCGTAGTCCACGGCGCGGCGGTTGTCCGGATCGACCAGGCTGAAGTCCCAGTATTCGTTGCCCTGGTACAGGTCGGGTACGCCGGGGGTGGTCATGCGCAGCAAGGCCTGCACCAGGCCATTGAGGGCGCCAGGGCAGGCCAGCTGTTGCGCGGCATCGGCCACCGATTTGCGCAGTTGCTGGTTCTCGTTGTCCAGCAACAGGCCGTCGACGTAGCGCGCGCAGGCGCTTTCGTAGGCTTCGTTCGGCGCGCTCCAGCTGCTGCGCAACTTGGCCTCGCGCAGGGCCTTCTGCTGCCACTGGCGGATGCGCTCTGCATACTGGCGCAAGGCGTTGCCATCGTGCAGGTCGAGGTCCAGCGGCCAGCTGCCGAGCAGCGTTTGCAGCAGCATCAGCTCGTCGCTGGGGCTGGGGGCCTGGCCATCTTCCAGCTGCGCACGCAGCGGTTCGGCCAGCTCGCGCCAATGTTCTACCCGGCTGGCCAGCCACGGGCCTCGCTCGCTGAGCACGGCCAGGCGTGCGCGGGTGTCTTCGCCGCGCTTGTGGTCATGGGTGGCGGTGGCCAGCAGGTTGTCGGGGAAGTCGCGCAGGCGCCGCTGGGCTTCGTTATGGAAGTGCATGGGCGGGGCGCTGAAACGCTCGGCCTCAAAGCCCACGTCATTACGCGACAGCAACCGTGCGCTGCGGTAGAAGGCGGTGTCTTCCACGGCCTTCGCTGCGCTGGGCGCGGTCAGCTGCTGGAAACGCACGCAGGCGTGGCGCAACTGCTTGCGGGCGCGCCCCGGTGGCAGATGCCGCCAGGCGTGCCCGCCCAGCCACTGTTCAAGTTGCTCCAGCAGCGGCCAGTCGGCTTCGCCGAGGTCTTGCCGGGCGTTGGCCAATGCTTGCTGGAAAAACCGTTCGTCTTCTACCGGGCGCCCGCAGGCGTTGAAGTAGGTGCGGTACACCGGGTAATGCGCCACCAGTGCCTGCAAGGCGCGGCGGATCGCACCCAAGGTCAGGTCGCGGGTCATCAGGTCGTTGCGGGCCACCTGCAACAGGGCCTGGGCTACCGACTCGCAGTCTCCGGCCAGGCTGGCATTGAGCACCAGGTGACGGGCCTGGCGCACTTCTTCGGGAAAGTCCGGTCGTTCAGTGACGTTGGCCCACAGCTCGGTCAACGGCGCTTCACCGGCCGGGTCGTGTTGCAGCAGCGAAACCTGGTTCATGAACTCGTAACCGGTGGTGCCGTCGGTGAGCCAGTCGCGGTGCAGGTGCTCGTTGGCGCCGAGGATTTTCTCCACGTAGATCGGGAAGTGTTCCAAGGCAGCCTGCAAAGGCCTGCGTGCCAACAGCCCATCGACCCGTCGTCGCAGTTTGCGACAGTAGCCGCGTGGGTCGGCCAGGCCGTCGATATGGTCGATGCGCAGGCCATCCACCAGGCCGCGCTCCACCAGCTCGAACAACTTGGCGTGAGTGGCCTCAAACACCTCGGCGCGCTCCACCCGCAAGCCACCCAGCTCGTTGATGTCGAAGAAGCGCCGCCAGTTGATATCGTCGGCGGCGGTGCGCCAGCAGGCCAGGCGGTAGGTCTGGCGCTCCAGCAACAGGTGCAGGCGCTTGAAGCCCGCTTCGCTGCGGCTATCGAAGGCCAGCAGGGCCGAGTCGAGGTCGGCACCTTCACGCACCAGGCGCGCCAGCTCGGCTTGCAGCGCGAGCGCGTCGGCCAGCGGGGTAGTCGATTCGCTCAACGCGGTGAAGTGTTCGGCCAGGGTTTTCAGGGCCGGTTCTGGGCTGAGCGCCAGGATCCAGCCATAGTCGACCGGGCAAACCGGAAAGCGGTGCTCGTAATGAGCCACTTGTAGCAGACCGTGGCGTTTGTCGAATTGCAGCGGTATCTCGCCATTCTTCAAGGCCACGCCATAGTCGCTGCCCAGGAACGGCAGCAACAGTTGCCCGGCCAGCAGCGGGTCGCTGGAGTGCCACTGGATGTCGAAGAACGCTGCATACGGGCTGCGCCGGCCCCAGGCCAGCAGGCTCTGCCACCAAGGGTTGTCGGCACCGCCCACGGCCATGTGGTTGGACACCGTGTCGAGGATCAGCCCCATGCCGTGTAAGCGTAGGGCGGCGACCAACCGCTCCAGTGCCGCTTCACCGCCCAGCTCGGGGTTGATGCAGGTCGGGTCGACCACGTCATAGCCGTGACGCGAGCCGGCGCGGGCCTTGAGGATGGGGGAGGCGTACACGTGGCTGATGCCCAGCTGGGCGAAGTACGGCACCAGCGGCACGGCGTGGTCGAGGGTGAAGTCGCTGTGAAACTGCAGGCGCAGGGTCGCGGTCAGCGGCTTCATCGGTCACGCTCCCAGGCCTGTTCGCGTGCCTGGGCCAGCAGCTCCAGGCGCCGCGCTGCGTCCTCTTCGTCGAGCAGTTCGCCCACTGGCTGGGCAAAGCGCCGGCGCCAGTTGGGGTGGCCGGCAGTAGTACCCGGCAGGTTGGGCTGTTCGTCGCAGCCCAGCAGGTCTTCCAAAGGCACCAGCACCAGCGGTGCTCGGGTATGGCCGACGTAGCGGATGGCGGCATCGATCAACGCATCGTTGTCCTTCAGTTCGCCGTAGTTGGCCTCCAGGGTTCGGCGCAGCCCATCGTGTTCTTTCTGGCGGTCGTGGCGCCAGTGCAACTCGGTGGCGGCATCGATCAGTTGCAAGCGGTGGCTCCAGTCGATGTCGCGGTTTTCCAGCCAGCCGGCCAATGGCGCCAGGTCATGGGTGCCGGTGGTAGCCAGGGCGTTGTCCGGCCAGTCGAGAATCGGCTTGAACTGGCCCGGCTGGGTTTGCTCGAAGGGCAGCACGCGCATGCCCAGCACCGCCTTCCCGGCCAGGGTTTCGCGCAGGCCATCAGGCACGGTGCCCAGGTCTTCGCCGAGAATGATCGCCCGATGGCGCACCGACTCCAGCGCCAGCAGGCGCAGCAGGTCGTCCAGCGGGTAGTTGAGGTAAGCGCCTTCGCTGGGTTTTGCCCCTTGCGGGATCAGCCACAGCCGGCGCAGGCCCATCACATGGTCGATGCGCAGGCCCCCGGCGTGGGCGAGGTTGGCGCGCAGCATTTCGATGAAGGCGCGGTAGCCGTTGCGCTTGAGGCCTTCGGGCGAGAACGCGCAGATGCCCCAGTCCTGCCCGGCACGGTTGAGGATGTCGGGCGGCGCGCCGACCTTCAGGCCTGCCAGCAATTCATCCTGGCGGCTCCAGGCCTGGCTGCCGGCGCCGTCGGCACCCACGGCCAGGTCGGCGATCAGGCCGACAGACATGCCATTGCTGCGGGCGGCCTCATGGGCACGTTGCAGGCCCCGCGCGGTCAGCCACTGGCAAAAGGCATGGAACTCGACCTTGGCCGGGTAGGCGTTGGCAAAGGCTTCGACTTCAGGGTGGTAAGGGTCGTGCCAGGCCTTGGGCCAGTTGCGCCAGTCGGCGCCCAGGCCATGCTCCACGGCTTGCGCTTGCAGTACCTCGAAGCGGCAGTGGTGCTCCAGGGCCTGGCCACCGGCCTGGCGGAAACTGTCGAAGTCGCTGCGCAGTGGGTGGTCGCCCTTGCTGAACCCCTGGTACAGCGCTTCGAGCAGGCGCAGGCGGGCGTTGGCGGCGCGTGGCCAGTCAACCAGTGAGCGTTGCTCGATGTCCTCCAGTTGCTGCTCCAGGCCGCAGGCTTCGATGGCCATGCGCACTTCCCGCTCCCCCAGCAGCGCAGCCGGGCTGGCATACAGGGTGTTGAGCAACAGCCGGCTGGAGGGGGAATACGGGCTGTAATGTTCCTGGTCGATGGCCGACAGGGCGTGGATCGGGCTGATGGCCAAGGCGTCAGCGCCGCGTTCGGCAGCCGAACGGGCCAGTTGCTCCAGGGCCAGGCAGTCACCGTAGCCGCCGTCGCCGGGGCGGCGCAGGCTGTACAACTGCACGGCCAGGCCCCAGCAGCGAGGTGGCGGTTGTGGCACCGTGTCTTCCAGGCTGTGACAGCGTGGGGGTGCCACGGCCAAGGTAAAGCGGCGGCTGTCGATTTCCACCTGGTGGTAGCCGATGGGCAACTCACCGGGCAGGCGTGACTGGTTGTCGAGGCTGAGGGTAAGCGAGGCGTGGTCTTCAAGCGTGCAGTGCGCGACGCTGGCTGCACTGAAGTAGCGCGCCAGCGGCAATGGCTGGCCCAGGTCCGCGGTCAGCAGCGGCGGCAGGTGTTCGCTATCTTCGGCGGCTTCCACCGCCCGCAGGCTGGCGGCGATCGCGGCGTCATCGGCGGCAGGGTGGCCCAGGTTTGCGAGGATGTTGCGCAGCACCTCGTCACTGACCCGTTGCGGCCGGGCATTGGCATCAATCCAGTCGCGGCTCAGGCCGACGCGGCTGGCCAGGCGGTGCAGGGCGGTTTCGCTCATGGGCGCTCCTGGTCAGGGGGAAGCAGGCTGACCACGCAGCTATACGCGGCCAGTTGGCTATCGGGGTGCCGGGTGTCACTGCTGTCGAACAGCCGGGTCGAGGCTGGGGGTAATTCGATTGACTGCGAGGTGTCGGCCAGGTTCAGGTCGATACGCAGGGTGTTGCCATCGCCCAGGCGCCAGCGTGCGGTTAGCGCCTTGTCGCCGTGCACGTCGGCACCCAGTGCTCGGCTACCGGGCAAGTGCGGGATGATGTGGCGGTGGCGCAGGTCGAGCAGTTGTTGGTACAGGCCATGCCAGCCGGCGATCACTTCCTTGTTTTGCGGGCGTGATGCCTCGAAGGTCTGTTCGGCATTGGGGTCCGGGATGTGCTTGCGTTGCTCGGGGTCGGCGAACGCATTGAAGTGGGCGAACTCGCCGCGCCGGCCCTCGCGTACGGCGTCGGCCAGCTGGTCATGGAAGTCGGTGAAGAACAGGAACGGTCGGCAGCTGCCATCGTCATCGCCCATGAACAGCAGCGGGATCATCGGTGCCAGCAACAGCAGGCCGGTAGCCGCACGCAGGGCTGGCGGCGGGCACAGGCGGGTCAGGCGTTCGCCCAGGGCGCGGTTGCCGACCTGGTCGTGGTTCTGCAGGAACAGCACAAAGGCGCTGGGCGCCAGGTGCCCGCTGGGTTCACCGCGTGGCGTGCCGTGGCGGTTGGCCTGGCCCTGGAACACGAAGCCTTCGGCCAGGCAGCGTGCAAGCTGGTCGATGGGGCGCTGCTGGTAGTCGGCGTAGTAGCCTTCGGTTTCGCCGGTCAGCAGCACATGCAGGGCATTGTGGCCGTCGTCGTTCCATTGGGCGTCGAAGCCTTGCTCCAGCAGCCCGGCCTGGTTGTGTTCGTTCTCCAGCACCAGCCATATCTGCCGGCCCGGTTCCACGGCGGCCCGCACACGCTGCGCCAGTTCGACCAAAAAGTCGGGCTGGTCGATGGCGTGTACGGCATCCAGGCGCAAGCCGTCGCAGCGGTAGTCGCACAGCCACATCAGCGCGTTCTGGATAAAGTACTCGCGTACCTGCGGGCGGCGAAAATCGATGGCCGCGCCCCAAGGCGTCTGCCGGTCTTCGCGGAAGAACGGGCTGGCGTACTGGTGCAGGAAATTGCCATCGGGGCCAAAGTGGTTGTACACCACGTCCACCAGCACCATCAGCCCGTGGCCGTGGGCCTGGTCGACCAGGGCGCATAACTGTTCGGGGCTGCCATAGGTATTTTGTGGCGCGTACGGCAGCACGCCGTCATAGCCCCAGTTGCGCTCACCGGGGAACTGGCCAAGCGGCATCAGCTCGATGGCACTGATGCCCAGTTCGGCCAGGCGCGGCAACTGCCGGGCAACGCCGTCGTAGCCAGCGAGCAAGCCAACATGCAGCTCCTGGATCACCGCTTCGTGCCAGGGCCGGCCTTGCCAAGGGTGTCGCCAAGGGTAACCGGCCACACCCACCACCTGGCTCGGCCCCTGTACGCCGTCGGGCTGGTAGCGCGAGGCCGGGTCGGCTACCCGCAGTTCACCGTCGATTCGGTAGTGGTAACGGTCACCGGCCTGGCACGGGGCCACGCCGGTGTACCAGCCGTCTTCATCCGGCAGCAGCGCGATGGCCGGCTGCTGCTCCAGTTCCACGCTCACGCTGCGCGCATCGGGTGCCCAGAGGGCGAAGCGCGCCGACGTGGCGTCCAGCAAGTGTGCGCCATGCCTGTGCATCTTCTGGCCCCCGTTCAGTAATGGCTCAGCTGTGCCTGCTTGACCAGGTCCTCGTAGAGGCGGGCATAGGGTTCCACCGCCTGGCACCAGTTGAACGGCTGAGTCATCGACAGGCAGCGCATGGCGTTCAGCAGGTCTTTCTTGCCGTATACATAAAAGGCACGGCTGAGCGCCTGACGGTAGCTCTCGACGGTGGACTCGTTGAACAGGAACCCGGTAACGCCACATTCGATGGTGTCGGCCAGGCCGCCAGTATTGCGTGCCACCGGCAGTGAGCCGAAGCGCTGCGCATACATCTGGCTGAGGCCGCAGGGCTCGTAGCGCGACGGCATCAGCAAGAAGTCGCTGCCGGCAAACATGCGCCGGGCGTCGGTTTCGTTGAAACCGATGCGCACGCCGATGCGGCCCGGGTGGCGCAGCGCCAGTTCGCGCATGGCCTGCTCTTCTTCCGGCTCGCCACGGCCGATGATCGCAATCTGCCCACCTTGCTCGACGATGTAGTCGGCCACGCCCAAGGTCAGGTCCAGGCCTTTCTGGTAGACCAGGCGCGAAACCACGGCAAACAGCGGGCCCTCGGACGGTTCGAGGTTGAACAATGCGCGTACTTCCTGGGTGTTGCGTGCCTTGCCTTCCCAGTCGTTGATGCTGAAGTTGTGTTGCAGGTGCTTGTCGGTTGCCGAGTCCCAACTTTCGTCGATACCGTTGGGGATACCGCCAAGCAGGCCCTGCTGGGCCTTGCTGGCCAGGAAGCCATCCAGGCCGCAGCCAAATTCGGGGGTGGTGATTTCCCGGGCATAGGTGGCGCTGACCGTGGTGATGTGGCTGGAATAAGCCAGGCCTGCCTTGAGGAACGACAGCTTGCCGTAGAACTCCATGCCTTCCTGCTGCATGGCGTGCTCGGGGATTGCCAGTTCCGGGCTGCAACCACGGCTGTATACACCTTGGTAGGCCAGGTTGTGGATGGTGAACAAGGTGGGCGTGTTCAGCCCGCGCCAGTGCATGTAGGCCGGGGCCAGACCCGCAGGCCAGTCATGTGCGTGCACCACTTCGGGCTTCCAGTGGATCATGCCCTCACCGGCGGCGATTTCCGCGGCAGCCAGGCCCAGGCGGGCGAAGCGGATGTGGTTGTCGGGCCAGTCGCGGCCGTTGTTGGCACCATAGGGTGTGCCGTCGCGCTGATACAGCTCGGGGCAGATCAGCACATAGATCACCAGGCCGTCGGCCATGTCCATGCGCCCGATCTTGCAAGGCGGCAGTGCTGCGTGGCCACCCAGTTCACCGACGATGTGGATCGGGTTGTCGCTTTCCATCACCTGCGGGTAACCAGGGATCAGCACCCGCACATCGTGCAGGTGGGCCAGGGCACGCGGAAGGGCGGCGGACACGTCGCCCAGGCCGCCGGTTTTCACCAGGTCGGCGATTTCCGAGGTCACGAACAGAATCTTGCGCATGTTCGGGTTGTGCTGGCGCTGGGCGCCGGGTGCCTTGCCTGTCGTGGCGAAATCCGGGGTGAGCGGCTCGCGGTTGTCCGGGTTGAATGAATCTACGTGAGGCTCGACAGCGGCACTGATCATACTTCTCTCCGTCCCTATGCTTGGCCGGGTGCTGGCACCCGTGGCGATATATCGTGTTGGTTCTCTCTAATTCGAATCTGTCTAGTGCGTTCCATGCCCCTGAGTCGTGCGCGCACGCACAGCGCTGTCGGCGTTCCGGCCGCAGGCGAGTGGACTGGTTGGGGTGGGTGGGCCGTGGCTGGGCGTGTCCCATGCGTTTGGCCTACTTAATTCCTGACCTGCCGGCTTTCCTTAAAGTTCGACTTTTTTACGTCACTCTTCCCTTGAGCAAATGGCGGGCCGAAAACCGAGTGTAGGAGAGAAAGTGATAAAAAGGTGACCCGCTGGTCACTATTGTTATGTGCGAAATAGACGCAAACGTTGGCGTATGTGACCGAATGTGAACAGGCTTGGCGAGGGTGTTTTTGGGGCGCGCCAAATTGTGGCTAGAGTGGGCTTTCGCACCAAATTGGTGCGTTGGCGTGGGTTGCTTCTGTGGGAGCGGGTTTACCCGCGAAGAGGCCGGGCCTGGAATAGAAGCACCTGGCAGGCAACAGGGTGGGAGCCTTGAAGCCCCCACTCAGAGGAAGGAAAGATCAGAGACTGACAGCTTTATCACTATTACGCTGCTGTGCCAGCAGCAGGTTCAATTGAGCGACCTGCTGGCGCAGCTGGTCACGTTCGTCCTTCAGTTTACGCAGCTCATCACGGCGCACGGAGACATAGAGTGTCTGGGTTGGGGTTGCAGGCATCAAGGTACCCATGAGCACACCTCGCGGTTTTGGCTGCTGACAAGTCAAAGCGTAGACGCTTCACGCGGGGCGCATTCTGAATTCTTTCGCAGGCCTTGGGAACTTTTTTGTTTATCGTGGTCTCGCCGTTCGTCGCTGAACCCTCGGGCGGCAGGCTGGACTAATCTGAAAAGCTGGACTGTGTTGTCATCCATTTCGAAAGGGGAGCATCGGCTCATGCAACTGGGAATCGTAGGGCTGGGCCGCATGGGCGGCAATATCGCAAGGCGCCTGATGCGCGCCGGCCATCGCACCGTGGTACACGACCGCAACCGTGAGGCCATCACCGGGCTGGAGGGCGAGGGCGCACAGGGTGCGCACGACCTCGGTGCACTGGTACAAAAGCTCAAGGCACCGCGTGCAGTGTGGGTCATGCTGCCGGCGGGCGAGCCGACCGAGCAGACAATCGCCCAACTGGCCGAACTGCTGGAACCGGGCGATGCGATCATCGACGGTGGCAACACCTTCTACAAGGACGACATGCGCCGCGCCGCAGAACTGGCCAAGCGCGGCCTGCATTACCTGGACGTGGGCACTTCCGGTGGCGTATGGGGCCTGGACCGTGGCTACTGCATGATGATCGGCGGTGAAAAGGATGTGTTCGAGCGCCTGGAACCGCTGTTCAAGGCGCTGGCACCGGGCGTGGGCGACATCCCGCGCACGCATGGCCGTAGCGGCGAGCACCAGCGTGCCGAACATGGCTACATTCACGCGGGCCCTCCGGGTGCCGGGCACTACGTGAAAATGGTGCACAACGGCATCGAATACGGCCTGATGCAGGCCTACGCCGAAGGTTTCGACCTGCTGCGCAGCAAAGGCGGCAACGAGCTGCCGGAAGACCAGCGCTTTGACCTGAACGTGGGCGAAATTGCTGAAGTGTGGCGGCGGGGCAGCGTGGTCACTTCGTGGCTGCTCGATCTCACTGCCGATGCGCTGGTAGCCGACCCGCAACTGTCGCAGTTCAGCGGTTCGGTGTCCGACAGTGGCGAGGGGCGCTGGACCATCGACGCCGCCGTGGAGCAGGCGGTGCCAGTACCGGTGTTGTCCAGTGCACTGTTTGCCCGCTTCCGCTCGCGTCAGCAGCAGGGCACCTACGGTGACAAGATCCTCTCGGCCATGCGCCTGGGCTTTGGTGGCCATGTCGAGAAAAAAGCCGAATGACCAAACAGACCATTCCCGCTGCCCCTCCTTGCACCCTGTTCCTGTTCGGCGCCAATGGTGACCTGGTCAAGCGCCTGCTGATGCCGGCGCTGTACAACCTCAGCCGCGACGGGTTGCTGGACCGCAACCTGCGCATTGTCGGCGTTGACCACAACCCGGCCAGTGCCGAAAATTTTGCCGGCCGCCTGCACGCGTTCATGGTCGAGCGGGACAAAGGCTCGGCCAAATGCCTGGACGAAAAACTATGGTCACGCCTGGCCAAGCGCCTGGACTACCAGACGGGCGACTTCCTCGACCCTGCGACCTATCAGGCCATCGCCAAGCGTATCGAAAAGACCAGTCATGGCAATGCGATCTTCTACCTGGCAACCTCGCCGCGTTTCTTCCCCGAAGTGGCCCAGCGCCTGGGGCAGGCCGGCTTGCTCGACGAGTCCGCCGGGGGCTTTCGCCGCGTGGTGGTCGAGAAGCCGTTTGGCACTGACCTGGCGAGCGCCGAGGCGCTCAATGCCTGCTTGCTGAAGGTGATGGGTGAGCGGCAGATCTACCGCATCGATCATTATCTGGGCAAGGAAACGGTGCAGAACATCCTGGTCAGCCGTTTCTCCAATGGCCTGTTCGAATCGTTCTGGAACAACCACTACATCGACCACGTACAGATCACCGCTGCGGAAACGGTCGGCGTCGAAACCCGTGGTGCGTTCTACGACAGCACCGGGGCCCTGCGCGACATGGTGCCCAACCACCTGTTCCAGTTGCTGGCGATGGTGGCCATGGAGCCGCCGGCTGCGTTCGGTGCCGATGCCGTGCGTGGCGAAAAGGCCAAGGTGGTCGGCGCCATTCGCCCGTGGTCGGCGAAAATGGCATTGAAGAATTCCGTGCGTGGCCAGTACAGCGCCGGCAAGCAGGGGCGCAAGCAGTTGCCCGGCTACCGCCAGGAGGCCAACGTCGCCCCAGACAGCCAGACCGAAACCTACGTGGCATTGAAGGTGATGATCGACAACTGGCGCTGGGCCGGCGTGCCGTTCTACCTGCGCACCGGCAAGCGCATGAGCGTGCGCGACACCGAGATCGCCATCTGCTTCAAGCCCGCACCGTATGCGCAGTTCCGCGAGTCGGAGCTGGAGCGGCCCAAACCCAACTACCTGAAAATCCAGATTCAGCCCAACGAGGGCATGTGGTTCGACCTGCAGGCCAAGCGGCCAGGGCCCGAGTTGGTGATGGAGAACGTCGAACTGGGCTTTGCCTACAAGGACTTCTTCAAGATGACCCCGGCGACCGGCTACGAGACGCTGATCTATGACTGCCTGACCGGTGACCAGACCCTGTTCCAGCGGGCCGACAATATCGAGAACGGTTGGCGCGCTGTGCAGCCGTTCCTCGATGCCTGGGCCCAGGGGGGCGAGGTCCACGAGTACCCGGCCGGTGAAGACGGGCCCGAGGCTGGCAATGAACTGCTGACCCGGGACAAGCGCGAGTGGCACCGGTTGGGGTGAGACTTTTGTAAAGCCTGTGCTGGCCCTTTCGCGGCTAAAGCCGCTCCCACAGGGATATCACTTCGCTCAGGCCCGGTGCGATACCTGTGGGAGCGGCTTTAGCCGCGAAAGGGCCGGCACAGGCAACCACATCGAGGACGCTGAATGCCCGCCCACATAGAAGACTACGCCCTGCTGGGCAACTGCCGCAGCGCCGCCCTGGTCAGCCGCGATGGCTCACTCGACTGGCTGTGCCTGCCACGCTTCGACGCCCCCGCCGTATTCGCCGCCCTGCTGGGCAACGAAGAAAACGGCCGCTGGCGCCTGGCCCCTTGCGACCCTGTCGAACACAGCAGCCGCCAGTACCTGGACGATACCCTGGTACTGGAAACCACCTGGGTCACCGCCACCGGCCGCGCCCGGGTACTCGATTTCATGCCACTGGGCGAGGTCAACTCAGTGGTGCGCATCGTCGAAGGTCTCAGCGGCGAAACCAATTTTGAAATGGACCTGGTCATGCGCTTCGACTACGGCCGCAGTGTGCCCTGGGTGGAGCGCCTCGCCCCACTGACCCTCAGCGCCGTTGCCGGCCCCGACCGGCTGATCCTGTGCAGCACGGTGCCCCCCCATGCCCTCGACCACCATACCGTTGCGCGCTTTCGCGTCGGCGCGGGTGAGCGCCAGGTCTTCAGCCTGCGCCACCAGCCCTCGCACCTGCCGCTGCACCCCGACTGCGATATCGACCAGGCCTTTGCCCAAACCGTCGAGCAATGGCAGGCCTTCGCTGCCCGCTGTCCGCAGGTAGGTCCCTATACCCCCTTGGTGCGCCGTTCGTTGCTTACCCTCAAGGCAATGACCTACGCCCCTACCGGCGGCATCGTCGCAGCTGTGACCACCTCGCTGCCCGAGCGCGTGGGTGGGGAGCGTAACTGGGACTACCGCTTCTGCTGGCTGCGCGACGCCACCATGACCTTGCTGGCGTTCATGAACCTCGGCTATTTCGACGAGGCCCAGGCCTGGCGCGAATGGCTGCTGCGTTCGGTGGCCGGCAACCCGGAACAGATGCAGATCATGTACGGCCTGGCCGGCGAGCGCGACCTGCAGGAGTACGCGTTGCCTTGGCTGGCGGGTTACGAGCATTCGCAACCCGTACGGGTCGGCAACGCCGCATCGCAGCAGGTGCAGTTGGACATCTACGGCGAACTGGCCGATGCCATGACCCAGGCGATCAAGGGCGGCTTGCCACGCCACCCGCGCAGCGCCGCTATCTCCCGCTTGATCCTGCCCTACGTCGAGCGCATCTGGCGCGAGCCGGACGAAGGTATCTGGGAAGTGCGCGGTGGGCGGCAGCAGTTCGTGCACTCCAAGGTGATGGCGTGGGTAGCCTTCGACCGTGCCGCAGGGCTGGCCGATACCACCGAAGAAGGCCGTGAGCGCGGGCGGCACTACCGCCAGGTGGCGGACGAAATTCACCGCGAAGTCTGCGAGCACGGCCTGGACAGCAGCGGCCAGTTCTTCGTCCAGGCCTATGGCTCGACCGAGATGGACGCCAGCCTGTTGCAGATCGCCCTGACCGGCTTCCTGCCTGTCGAAGACCCGCGCTTCCTGCGCACGCTGGAACAGATCGAGCAGCGCCTTGTAAAAAACGGCCTGCTGCTGCGCTACGACAGCGACAGTTGCAGCGACGGCCTGACCCCGGGGGAGGGCACCTTCCTGGTGTGTTCGTTCTGGCTGGCCGATGTCTACGTACTGCTCGGCCGCCAGGAACAAGCGCAGGCTTTGTATGAACGCCTGACCGGCCTGTGCAACGACCTTGGCCTGCTGGCCGAGCAGTACGACCCGGCCGGCAGGCGCATGCTCGGCAACTACCCCCAGGCGTTCAGCCATATCGGCATCATCAACACCGCGCTGAACCTGCACCGGGCACAGTGCCCGGTGCGCGACCGGGCGAGTTGTGGGTAGAGCACGAGTGGCGCAATTTTACCCACTGTCTTGAAAGGTGTGAGATTCGTGTGGGAGCGGGTTCACCCGCGAAGAGGCCGACGCGGTGTCCGGCACCGGCTTCGCCGGTGTTCGCGGGTGAACCCGCTCCCACAAGGTGCGCGATATGCCTTGGATTCCGTCAACTGTGACGCATTGCGTCACAAATATTGTCTGTATGAGTGTGATGCATAGGGTCACACTATGTGCGTACAACTACTTCGGAGAACTGATCATGTCTTTGCACAATCCCCCGCATCCGGGTGAAACCTTGCGTGAAGATGTGCTACCCGCGCTAGGTCTTACCGTGAAAGCCTTCGCTGCGCACCTGGGGTTTTCCCGCGAAGCGCTTTCGCGGGTACTGCATGGCCGCGCGGCGATTTCTCCGGACCTGGCCGTGCGTCTTGAGATGGCGGGCATCAGTACCGCTCGTCTCTGGCTGGCCATTCAGGCCGACTACGATATCTGGCAGGCACGCCACCGCCAGCAACCTGTGATCGCCCGGCTGTTTCAAGCCGCCTGATATAAAACTCTGAAAATACCGGAGTAGACTAGGTCAAACACCATTCGGCACGGAGCACACATGGGTATTCGCGGTACGGATCGGCAGATCGACAACATTGAGTTCAACGTCAGCGACATCGCCCGAAGCAAGGCCTTTTATGGCAGTGTGTTCGGCTGGGCCTTCACCGATTACGGGCCAACCTACACCGAGTTCAGCGATGGCCGCCTGACCGGCGGCTTTGCCACTGGCGAGCCGGTACGCCCCGGCGGGCCATTGGTGATCCTGTACGCTGACGACCTCGATGCCACGCAGCAGCGGGTCGAAGCGGCCGGGGCAAAGATCAGCCGGGCGACCTTTGCGTTCCCTGGCGGGCGACGCTTCCATTTCATCGACCCGGACGGCTATGAACTGGCGGTGTGGACGGCCCAAGCCTGATGGCCAACCACAAGATCGAAATCCGTCGGCGCAATATCGGGAAGATTCTGCAGGCGGCGGAAAAGGTGTTCGCCGAGAAAGGCTACGGCGCCACCTCCATGGGCGATATTGCCGAACAGGCCGAGTTACCGCGTTCCAACCTGCATTACTACTTCAGCACCAAGGACGACCTGTTCCGCGCGGTGCTGCAGGACCTGCTGGATGTATGGAAGCAGGACGCCTTGTGCTTCGAGAACTTCGACGACCCGCGCGTGGTGCTGACCAGTTACATCCGGGCGAAGATGGGCCACTCGCGTTCGCGGCCTCTGGGCTCGAAGATCTGGGCCGAAGAGATGCTGCACGGAGCGCCGGTGCTGGGGGTGAGCCTGGATGAAAGCCTGGTGCCCTGGGCCAGGTTGAAAGAATCCAAGATCCGCCGCTGGGTGGAGGAAGGGCGCATCCTGCCGGTGGAGCCGTCGGCGTTGTTGTACATGATCTGGGCGTCTACCCAGCATTACGCTGACTTTGGTTACCAGGTTGAACTGCTTAATGGCGGTGAGAAGTTGTCGGACATGGCGTTTGAGAGCGCGGTGCAGACGGTGACCAGTGTGATCTTGCGGGGGATCGGGCTAGAGCCCTGAGCCGAGGCCCCAGCCTGGGCGCGGTCGATTGTAGGAGCGGCCTTGTGTCGCGATGGGCCGCAAAGCGGCCCCGGCAATCCCAGCGGTGAAGCTGAAACCCAGGGGCCGCTTTGCGGCCCATCGCGACACAAGGCCGCTCCTACAGGGGACCGCGTCAACCTGAAGGCTCAACTGGCCTCGCGATAGGGGTTGCGCGGATCCTGCGTCCAGTTCAGGTAAGGCTTGCCGGTATCCTGCGCCTCCATGTCGATGCAGTTCTCCACCGGGCAGGTAATCTGGCACAGGTTGCAGCCCACGCATTCCTCTTCGATCACGCTGTAGGCATGCGTGCCATCAGGCTTCAGCGTGCTGGCAATGGCCTGGTGCGAGGTGTCCTCACAGGCTATGTGGCAGCGCCCGCAACCAATGCAGGCTTGCTGGTCGATATGGGCCACCGATTTATAGTTGATGTCCAGGTACTTCCAGTCGGTGGTATGCCCCACCGCCTGCCCGCGAAATGCTTCGATGTTGGCGTGCCCGTGCTGGTCCATCCAGCGCGCCAGGCCATCTTTCATGTCCTCGACAATGCGGAACCCGTGCAGCATCGCCGCCGTGCACACCTGTACGGCACCGCTGCCCAGGGCCATGAACTCCGCCGCATCACGCCAGGTGCCGATGCCGCCAATGCCGCAGATCGGCAAGCCGCGTGTTTCCGGGTCGCGGGCGATTTCCGCCACCATGTTCAGGGCAATCGGTTTCACCGCAGACCCGCAGTAACCACCGTGGGTACTCTGGTCGCCCACGATGGGGTGGGCCACCATGCGGTCCAGGTCGACGCTGGTGATGGAGTTGATGGTATTGATCAACGACACCGCATCGGCCCCGCCACGGTGCGCGGCACGTGCCGACTGGCGGATATCGGTGATGTTCGGTGTCAGCTTCACGATCACCGGCAGCGAGCAATACGTCTTGCACCAGCGGGTGACCATTTCCACGTACTCTGGCACCTGGCCGACCGCCGCCCCCATACCACGCTCCGGCATGCCGTGCGGGCAGCCGAAGTTAAGCTCGATGCCGTCGGCCCCGGTGGCCTCCACCAGCGGCAGGATGAACTTCCACGAGTCCTCCACGCACGGCACCATCAGCGACACGATCAGTGCACGGTCAGGCCAGTCCTTTTTCACCTGGGTGATTTCGCGCAGGTTGATGTCCAGCGAGCGGTCGGTGATCAGCTCGATGTTGTTGATGCCCTGTACCTGGCGGTTGGCGCCATAGTGCGCGGAGTAGCGCGACGACACGTTGACCGCCGCCGGGTCTTCGCCCAGGGTTTTCCAGACCACGCCACCCCAGCCGGCCTCAAAGGCGCGGACCACGTTGTAGGCTTTGTCGGTAGGCGGTGCGGAAGCCAGCCAGAACGGGTTGGGTGCCTTGATGCCGGCAAACACGATAGACAAGTCGGCCATTTACGCTGCCTCCACGTTGAGCATGAGTCGGGCATGGATGGCTTCGGCGGCCAGCTTGCCGTGCTGTACGGCCTGGACGGTAAGGTCCTGGCCCAAGGCGGTGCAGTCGCCGCCGGCAAACACGCCCGGCAGGCTGGTTTGCAGGGTTTCGTCGACGCGGATGCGCTCACCCTCGCGGGCCAGTTGCGCAGCCACCGGGTCGCCGAGGCTGGCATCGTCGAAGCGTTGGCCGATGGCCTTGAAGATGGCATCGGCGGCCAGCTCGAAGGTTTCGCCGGTATCACGCAGGCGGCCGTCGGCCAGCTCGGTGCGGGCAAAGCGCATGCCGCGTACCTTGCCGGTGTCATCCAGCAGCACGGTATCGGGGCGTGCCCAAGTGTGCAGGCGTACCTGGTTGGCCTTGGCGATGTCCTGCTCATGGCCGGTGGCACCCATGTCGGCGTGACCGCGGCGGTACACAAGGTTGACGTCGCGGGCGCCCAGGCGGCTCATCTGCACGGCCATGTCGATGGCCGTGTTGCCGGCGCCGATCACCAGGCAGCGGTCGGCCAGCGGCAGTTGGCCAAGGTCATCGGCCTGGCGCAGCTCGCGAATGTACGCGGTGGCGGCGAGCAGGCCGTGGGCTTCTTCATCGGGCAGGCCCAGCTGGCGCACGGCATTCAGGCCGAGGCCGAGGAACACCGCGTCGTACTGGTCGCGCAGTTCGCCCAGGCTGAGGTTGCCGCCCAGGCGTTGGCCATGGCGAACCTCGATGCCGCCGATGCCCAGCAGGAACTCCACCTCACGCTGGGCGTAATCGTCGACCAGCTTGTAGCGGGCGATGCCATATTCGTTGAGGCCGCCAGCCTTGTCGCAGGCCTCGAACACCACCACGTCATGCCCGTGCATCGCCAGGCGGTGGGCGCAGGACAGCCCGGCAGGGCCGGCGCCGACAACGGCGATGCGCTTGCCGGTGGCGGGTGAGCGCTTGAACGGGTGTTCGGTGAAGTGGGCGTTGTCCAGGGCATAGCGTTGCAGTTGGCCGATCAATACCGGTGCGCATTCCTGAGCGTTGTTGCGCACGCAGGCTTGCTGGCAGAGGATTTCCGTGGGGCACACGCGGGCGCAGCTGCCGCCAAGGATGTTGGCCGAGAGGATGCGTTCGGCGGCGCCTTGCAGGTTTTCGTCGCTGATGCGGTGGATGAAGGACGGAATGTCGATTTCGCTGGGGCAAGCGTTGACGCAGGGGGCGTCGTAGCAATACAGGCAGCGTGCGCTTTCCACGGCGGCCTGGCGGGCGGTGAGGGGTGGGGCCAGGTCGCTGAAGCGCTCGGCCAACTGGTCGGCACCGGCCCGGGGGCGCGGCAAGTGGTTCAGGGCGTCGATCACGGTTGTAGCCTCTCTATTTTTTATGGTGCAGGCGACAGGAGTTACGAGGGATTGGGGCCGCTGCGCGGCCCGTCGCGACACAAGGCCGCTCCTACAAGGGACCGCGTACTCCTTGTAGGAGCGGCCTTGTGTCGCGATGGGCTGCGCAGCAGCCCCAATGGCCTTAACGCTGGACGGGCGCCGGGCGCTGTTGTTCGGCGCGTCGCCCCAGCACCTCATACACCGACGGATACGCCGGCCGCTCCACATACCGCCCTGCGCCCACCTCGGCACGCAGGTCGCCATCGGCCCACAGCACCTTGCCCTGGCTGATGGTGTGGCTGGGTATGCCGCGCACAGTGCGGCCTTCGAAGATGTTGAAGTCCACACGTTGGTGGTGGGTCTGGGCCGAGATCGTGCGGGTGCCCTGCGGGTCCCATAGCACCAGGTCGGCATCGGCACCGACGCGGATGGCGCCCTTGCGCGGGAACAGGTTGAAGATTTTCGCCGTATTGGTAGACGTTAGCGCTACGAACTCGTGCATCGACAGGCGCCCACTGTTCACCCCGGCATCCCACAGCACCGCCATGCGGTCCTCGATGCCCGCAGTGCCATTGGGTATGCGGCTGAAGTCGTTGCGGCCCATGGCTTTCTGCTCGGCGCAGAAGCAGCAGTGGTCGGTGGCGGTGGTGTGCAGGTTGCCCGATTGCAGGCCGCGCCACAGCGCTTCCTGGTGTTCTCGCGGGCGGAACGGCGGGCTCATCACGTAGCCGGCCGCGGTGGCCCAGTCCGGGTCACGGTAGACGCTGTCATCCAGCAGCAGGTGGCCAGGCAGCACCTCGCCGTAGACCGGCTGGCCCTTGGCCCGCGCATAGGTGATTTCGTCCAGTGCTTCCCGGCTGGAAATATGCACGACATACAGCGGCGTACCAATGGTTTCGGCAATGCGGATGGCGCGGCTGGCCGCTTCGCCTTCCACTTGCGAAGGGCGCGAAAGCGGGTGTGCTTCTGGCCCGGTCAGGCCTTGGGCCAGCAGTTTCTTTTGCAGGTGATACACCAGTTCGCCGTTCTCGGCATGCACGGTGGGCACCGCACCCAGTTGCAGGCAGCGCTCGAAGCTGGCCACCAGGGTGTCGTCGGCGGCCATGATGGCGTTCTTGTAGGCCATGAAGTGCTTGAAACTGTTCACCCCGTGCTTGGCCACCAGTTCGCCCATTTCCTCGGCCACCTGCTCGCTCCACCAGGTGATGGCAACGTGGAAACCGTAGTCGCTGGCGCTTTTCTGTGCCCAGCCGCGCCAGGTGTGGAAGGCCTCCAGCAACGACTGCTGCGGGTTGGGGATGACGAAGTCGATGATCGACGTAGTACCACCGGCCAGGCCCGCAGCGGTGCCGCTGAAGAAGTCCTCGCTGGCTACGGTGCCCATGAACGGCAGTTGCATGTGGGTGTGCGGGTCGATGCCGCCGGGCATCAGGTACTGGCCACTGCCGTCGAGGATCTCGCAGTCGGTAGGGGGTTCAAGGTTTTGCCCGATGGCGCGGATCAGGCCATCGGCACACAGGACATCGGCGGGATAACTCTCTTCGTGGGTAACCACGGTGGCGCCACGGATCAACAGGGACATGCCGTTTTCCTCGCAGGCTGACCGGTCTCTTGGCCGGTTCTTGGAATTGTCTGGTTCGCAGGGCAGGCAGGGCGGTTAATCCTGTCAGGCCTGACAAGATTCGAGGCTAGATGCTGATCAGGAAATCATCAAGAAAATTTTCCTATAAATTTTGTGGTAATTAACTAGTTGATATTAAAAGATTAATTTTTGAAGACCTGCTGACTACGGGGCTTTCAACGGTTATTGACTGACTTGACAAGATGAAATTCTGGTCAAGATTTCTAAGCACAAATACGCGTGTGTACTCCGGCCATCGAATTAGCCCGATGAGCAAACAACTACAAGAAAGTCTGGAGAAAGGCCCATGCAACAGAGCAGATCGGAAGTGGTCGAGCAGGATGGCCTGTTCGAGCTGTCCGAGGGCAGTGATGTCCTCGATAGCCCGCGCTACAACCACGACATCGCACCGACCAAGGTGCACCAGCGTACCTGGAACAAGTGGCACATCACCGCCCTGTGGGTGGGCATGTCCATCTGCGTACCCACCTATACCCTCGGCGGCGTGCTTACCGCCTACTTCGGCCTCAGCGTCGGGGAAGCGTTGCTGGCAATCCTGCTGGCCAACGTGATCGTGCTGATCCCGCTTACCCTCAATGCCTTCCCCGGCACCAAGTACGGCATCCCGTTCCCGGTGTTGCTGCGTTCGTCGTTTGGCATCCTCGGCTCCAACGTACCGTGCCTGATCCGCGCGGTGGTTGCCTGTGGCTGGTTCGGTATTCAGACAATGTTCGGCGGGCTGGCCATCCACCTGTTCCTGGGCTCGGTGTTCGATGGCTGGAAGGCGTTGGGCGGTACCGGCGAGGTGATCGGGTTCATGATTTTCTGGTGCCTGAACCTCTGGGTGGTGCTGCGCGGTGCCGAGTCGATCAAGTGGCTGGAAACGCTGTCAGCACCGTTGTTGGTGGCGGTGGGCGTCGGCCTGCTGTTCTGGGCCTTGCCGCACATGTCGATGACCGAACTGCTGGCCCAGCCACCCAAACGGCCGGAAGGGGCGAGCGTGGTCAGCTACTTCTGTGCAGGGCTTACGGCCATGGTCGGCTTCTGGGCCACGTTGTCGCTGAACATTCCCGACTTCAGCCGTTATGCCCGCAGCCAGAAGGACCAGATTCTCGGGCAGATCTTCGGCCTGCCATTGACCATGTTCCTGTTCGCTTCGCTGGGCGTGATACTCACCGCCGCCTCGGCGTCGTTGGTGGGCGAGACGGTGTCCGACCCGGTCAGCCTGATCGGCAGGATCCACAGCCCGTTCTGGGTGGCCTTGGCCATGGCGTTGATCGTATTAGCCACGCTGTCGACCAACACGGCGGCGAACATTGTGTCGCCAACCAACGACTTCCAGAACATTGCCCCACGCCTGATCGGGCGCAGCCGTGCGGTATGGCTGACCGGCTTTATCGGCCTGGCGCTGATGGGCCATGAGCTGCTGAAAAAGCTGGGCCTGATCGTGTCCGACCTGAGCCTGGAGAGCGTGTACTCCAACTGGCTGCTGGGCTATTCCAGCCTGTTGGGGCCGATTGCCGGGATCATGGTGGTGGACTACTTCCTGATCCGCCGGCAGCAACTGGACCTGGCCGGGTTGTACCGTGATGACGTGTACCCGGCGTGGAACTGGGCCGGCTTTGCTGCATTTGCCTTGCCGGTGGCGCTGACCGTGATGGCCATTGGCAACAGCAGCTTCAGCTGGTTCTACGACTACGGCTGGTTCACCGGTTCGCTGCTGGGCGGCGGGCTGTACTACCTGTTCGCCGGTTTGGCTGTGGGAGCGGGTTCACCCGCGAAGAGGCCCGCACCAACAACAAAAAAAGCCTGAAGGAGAAACCCGTGACCCCAGTCCAAGAGATTCTGAAGACCACCGCCCGGCACGTCGACAGCAACCGCCTGTGGCAATCGCTGATGGACCTGGCCCGCCTCGGCGCCACTGCCAAGGGGGGTGTGTGCCGCCTGGCCCTGACCGACCTCGACCGCCAGGCCCGCGACCTGTTCGTGCAGTGGTGCGAGGCCGCCGGTTGCACGGTCAGCATCGACGCCGTCGGCAACATCTTCGCCCGCCGTCCCGGGCGTAATCCCAAACTGCCGCCGGTGATGACCGGCAGCCATATCGACACCCAGCCTACCGGCGGCAAGTTCGATGGCTGCTTTGGTGTGATGGCCGGGCTGGAGGTGATCCGCACCCTCAACGACCTGGGCGTGGAAACCGAGGCGCCGCTGGAAGTGGTGGTGTGGACCAACGAAGAAGGCTCGCGTTTTGCGCCCTGCATGATGGGGTCGGGGGTGTTCGCCGGCAAGTTTACCCTGGCTGAAACCCTGGCCAAGCGTGATGCCCAGGGCGTGAGCGTTGGCGAGGCATTGAACGCCATCGGTTACGCCGGCCCGCGTGCAGTACTCGGCCATGCGGTGGGCGCGTATTTCGAGGCGCATATCGAGCAAGGGCCTATCCTTGAGGACCAGGCCAAGACCATTGGCGTTGTACTTGGCGCGCTGGGCCAGAAATGGTTCGACCTGACCTTGCGCGGCGTCGAAGCTCACGCCGGCCCGACGCCCATGCACCTGCGCAAGGACGCGCTGGTCGGCGCGGCCGCCGTGGTGGAGGCGGTCAACCGTACCGCCCTCGGCCATCAGCCCCATGCCTGCGGCACGGTAGGTTGCCTACAGGCCTATCCGGGCTCGCGCAACGTGATCCCCGGCGAGGTGCGCATGACCCTCGACTTCCGCCACCTGGAAGGTGAACGACTGAACGCGATGATTGCCGAGGTGCGCGGGGTGATCGAGGCGACATGTGCCAAGCACGGCCTGAGCCACGAACTGGTGCCCACGGCAGACTTCCCGGCGCTGTACTTCGACAAAGGCTGTGTCGATGCCGTGCGCGCTTCGGCGCAGGCACTGGGCTTGCCGCACATGGACATCGTCAGCGGCGCGGGGCATGACGCGATCTTCCTTGCCGAACTGGGGCCGGCGGGGATGATATTCGTGCCATGCGAGAACGGCATCAGCCATAACGAGATCGAGAACGCCACGCCCGGTGACCTGGCGGCAGGGTGTGCGGTGTTGCTGCGGGCGATGCTGGCCGCGTCGGAGGCGATTGCCAGCGGCCGGTTGGCGGCTTAGCTGAGGCAGTAGACGAACGCGCTTTTTGTAGGAGCGGCCTTGTGTCGCGATCGGGCTGCGCAGCAGCCCCAGTATCTGGAAGTCAACGCTGATATCGCTGGGGCTGCTGCGCAGCCCGATCGCGACACAAGGCCGCTCCTACAGGGACCGCGCTACGGGTGCAGGTTGCGAAAGGCTTTCGAGAAACGCCGCAATCTGCCGCCCACCCCGCAAGTGCACCACCGGCACCTGTGGCCCGACCGACTGGCGGTTCGCCTCGATCCCTGGCCGATAGCCCCGGTCGAACGTCCATACAAACTTCAAGAAAGTCAGAAATGCCCGGTCCAGGCGCTCTGTACACCCGGCTGGCAGGTCTGGCCGTGGCTTGTTCAGCACGCTGCGCAGGATGACCCGCTTCAGGCATGTCAGCCGTGGTGTATCCAGCCAGATAACGAGGTCGGCCCGTGGCAAGCGCAGGTCGAAGGTGCGTCGGCTGTAGTTGCCCTCGCACACCCATGCATCCCCGGCAACCGCATCACGTACCCGGTTGCGGAAAATCCCGGCATCCGGTTCTACCCAACCCGCCTCCCAGAACAAGGTGTCCAGGTGTACCACCGGCGAGCCCAGGCGGGTGCCTATCTGCCGGGCCAGGGTCGATTTACCGCTGCCGGCGTTGCCCAGGATAACGATACGATGCATGGCCAAGTCCTTTTGGAAAAACCGACAATGCTAAATCATTCGGCCGGCTCAAGACAGCCATCGCGCCCCATGTGATAGCGCTTCAGGTCCTGCGCCAGGGTCAGTTGCCCGTGGTAGTGGGCGAGGGCTTCGTCACGCACGTTATCGATATTCGGGCTGCGCCTGGGGTCGTTCTGGTAGCGGGCGCTGAAGTGTGTCAGCACCAGGTTGCGCACGCCCGCCGCTTCGGCAAAGCGCGCCACCGCTGCTGCCGTGCTGTGGCCGAAGGTGACCCCGGTACGCTCGACCACTGCCTGGGTGAACGTGGCTTCATGCACCAGCACATCCGCGCCTTTGGCGGCTTCAGCCAGTAGTTCGGGGTTGTCGTTGTCCCCGCAAACGACCACCCGGCGCGGTGGGCGCGAAGGGCGCAAATAGTCGTTACCGGTCAGCCACTGCCCGCCATGCTGCGCCTTCAGGCCTTTGGCCAGCTCACCCCATATCGGGCCGCGTGGGATGCCTTCGGCTTCCAGGCGCTGGGTGTCCAGGCGAGGCTCCGGGTTGAGTTCGGTAAATACGAAAGCGACGCTCGGTACCCGGTGTGACAACTGCACGGTGGTCACTTGCAGGGTCTCGCTGCGCCATTCGGCCAGGTCCTCCACGGCCAGCAGGCGAAGCTCGAACGGCAGGAAGGTGTCGCTGGCCACCAGGCCCTGGCGTACCCACTCATGCAGCGCTGCGGGCAGGATCAGCTCCAGCGGCTGGGTGCGCCCGCTCATGCCGGCGCTGGCCAGCAGGCCGGGCAGGCCAAAGCAGTGATCGCCGTGCACATGGGTGATGAAGATGGCGCGCAGGTCGCGGATCGACAGCGGAGTGTGCAGCAGTTGGTGCTGGGTGCCTTCGCCGCAGTCGACCAGGTACCAGTGGCTGCCACTGGCTTCGATCACGGCTGTGGCGCTGACATTGCGCGCCTTGGTCGGCACCCCGGCGGAGGTGCCCAGAAACAGCAGGTCCATGCTCAGGCTCCTAGCTCAACAGCGACAGCTCGTGCAGCAGCGCCTGCAACCCTTGTGGCACCAAGGGGCCTATCCGCGTGAAGTCGGCGCTGTCGCACCAGCGGGCGCGGAACGGGCTGTTGTCAGACTCCTGGCCGTCCAGCCAGTCTTGCTGGTACAGGCTGGCGTCGTCGAAGCGCGCATCGTACACCTGCACAATCTCATGCCCTGGTGTGCCGGCATAGGTAAACAGGCTTTCCAGGGTACCGAGCAGTCGGACATCGCTGATCGGCTGGCCGAGCTCCTCAATGATTTCCCGGGCGATGGCATCGCGGCCCAGTTCACCGAACTCGATACCGCCACCCAGTGGGCGGCACAGCGTCTGCCCTGTGGCCGGGTCGTCGAAGACATTGACCAGGATCCTGCCTTGGTGATGGAACACGCACAGGGCCAGAAAACGGATACGGGGTGCTTGCAGCGGCTGGGTGCTCAACGGGCTCGTTCCTTCGAGGTGATAAAGGGCGCACACCTTAGCCGGATTGCCGCCCGCCGTCGACGGCCTGCTAGTCTGCCTGCCGCCAGATGAGCTTCCCGGTGTCATAGCCTTGATCCCGTGCAATGGTCAGCAGTTGCTCGCGTTGCTGGTCGGTGACCGCAGGCGTGCGCGACAGCAGCCACAGGTATTCGCGGTTGGGGTGGCCGACCAACGCCACGCGGTAGTCCTTGTCGTGGTACAGCACCCAGTATTCGCCCTTGGTCAGGCCCGGTGCCAGGCGGCTGAACCAGTTGTCGAAGCGCACCCACAACTTGTCGGTGCTGCCCGGTTGCTGGGCTTCGGCAATGCCCGTGGCTTCATTCCACTGGCCGTCCTTTTCCCGGCAGCGGTTGGTCACGTCTATGCGGCCATCGGTACGCAGGCCATAGTGCGCCTCGGATTGCACGCAGTTGCGCTGGAAGAACATCGGCAGCCGGGCAAGTTCGTACCAGGTGCCCTGGTAGCGTTGCAGGTCGACCTGCTGGGTACGCGGCGGGGCCGGGTGGTCATTGCCGGCGCAGCCAAGCAGGGCCAGGGTGATGCAGGACAGCAGCAGCGGGGTGCGTAGCGCCATGGTGAACCTCCTTGGAGCGGATCGGGGCTTACCTGTGTTTCGATGCGGGCGCGGGGCAAAAGTTGTACGCAATTTCATTCAGTCGAACGAGCCAGTCTGCACCTGGCCGGCGCGCACGTAGCGGGCGATGATCACGCCGGCGGGCGTAACCTGTGAGTGTTGCAGGGTGAAGGCTGCCGCTGCCGCGTCGTCGCCGAACAGGCGCTTGCCGTGGCCCAGCAGCAGCGGGTGAATCAGCAGTTGCAGTTCATCGACCAGGCCGGCGGCCAGCAGTTGCTGCACCAGTTCGGCGCTACCCTGGGTCAGCAGGTGGGCGCCGCCCTGCTGTTTGAGTGTGCGTACCGCCGCATTGATGTCGGCGCCCAGGGCGTGGCTGTTGTGCCAGTCGAGGGTGCCCGGGGTGTGGGTGGCTACATGCTTGGGCACCCGGTTGAACAGGTTGGCGATGGAGAAGTCTTCCGAGTTGTCTTTGATGTTTGGCCAGTAGCCGGCAAAGATGTCATAGGTGCGCCGGCCCAGCAGCAGCTCGAAAGGCTGGCTGAACAGCGCCTGCATAGCCTGGCCGAAGACTTCCTCGGCGTAGGGTACGATCCAGCCGCCGTAGGTGAAGCCACCGCTGGTGTCTTCCTGCGGGCCGCCGGGGGCTTGCATGACGCCGTCGAGGCTGATGAAGGCCGCTACGATGAGTTTGCGCATGGGGACTCTCCTGTTGGCAGCGCCGGTGGCTGCTTTCAGGGTAGTCGGATGGCAAAAGGCAAAATCGACACTTCGTACAGCGCGTGCGGCTTAGTCATCTGCAACACCAGGGCTTCGGGATCGGCATGCCTTAGGCCAGGCGTGCAGTCCCGCTTTTGGCACAAGTGCGGTCATCGGGCTGGGTTACCATCCCTGCCATGAACCCTTCACCCACAGGAGTGCCGCCCGTGACCGAGTACAGCGCATTCAAGGTCGAACTGACCGACAGCATCGCCCACGTTCAGATCAACCGCCCGGAAAAGGTCAACGCGATGAACGCTGCCTTCTGGGAGGAGATCATCGACATCTTCCAGTGGATCGACGACACCGATGCGGTGCGCGCAGTGGTGATCAGCGGTGCCGGCAAGCATTTTTCTGCCGGTATCGACCTGATGATGCTGGCATCGCTGGCCGGGCAGATGGGCAAGGACGTGGGCCGCAATGCACGCTTCCTGCGCGGTACCATCCAGCGCCTGCAAGCCTCGTTCACGGCCGTGGACAAATGCCGCAAGCCGGTACTGGCTGCGGTGCAGGGCTACTGCATCGGTGGCGCCATCGACCTGGTCTCCGCCTGCGACATGCGCTATTGCAGCAGCGATGCCCAGTTCTCGATCAAGGAAATCGACATGGGCATGGCCGCCGATGTCGGCACACTGCAACGTTTGCCACGTATCATCGGCGACGGCATGATGCGTGAGCTGGCCTTCACCGGGCGTAACGTTGCGGCCGACGAAGCCCTGCGCATCGGCCTGGTCAACCGGGTCTATGATGATCAGGCCGCATTGCTCGACGGGGTCTTTGCCATCGCCCGCGAGATTGCCGCAAAATCGCCGATCGCTGTGGCCGGCACCAAGGAAATGCTCAGCTACATGCGTGACCATCGCATTGACGATGGCCTGGACTACATCGCCACCTGGAACGCCGCGATGCTGCAGTCCGAAGACCTGCGTGTGGCCGTGACGGCGCACATGAGCAAACAGAAACCGACGTTCGCCGACTGATCGGGCCGGGGGACGCGCAGTCAAGGAACCCCCCGACATGTCAGCACGCTGGACTACCGCAGTACTCGATCCGCAGATCACCGGGGGGCTGGCCGTGGCCCGCAGCCCGGAAGGGTTCCTGGTGGACGACAACGGCGCGCTGTTTCCTCGCGACTGGCTCAAGCGCCAGGACCTCGATGTGCTGTGCGAGCACGGCATCGGCCATTTCGACGGCCAGCCGGTGTTCCTGCTGGAACTGCGCAGCGCTACCGAGATGCCTGGGTGCAGCTGGCGCGGCCTGCGTACCTTCATGCTCGAAGGTGATTTCGACACCTACAAGGTGCTGGGTTATGCCGCGCAGATCGGCACCTGGGCCCGCGAGCACCGCTTTTGCGGCAGCTGCGGGCAGGCCATGGCGCAAATCCGTTGGGAGCGGGCGATGTATTGTCAGCCGTGCGACCTGCGTAGCTACCCGCGGATCTCGCCGAGCATGATCGTGCTGGTCACCCGTGGCGACGAAATCCTGCTGGCGCGCTCGCCGCGCTTCGTCACTGGGGTGTACAGCACCCTGGCAGGCTTTGCCGAGCCGGGCGAGTCGGCCGAGGACTGCCTGGTGCGCGAAGTGCGCGAAGAAGTGGCGGTGGAGGTGCAGAACATCCAGTACGTCGGTAGCCAGTGCTGGCCGTTCCCACATTCGATGATGCTCGGTTTCCATGCCGAATACGCGGGTGGCGACATTGTCATGCAGCCGGACGAGATCGAGGACGCTCAGTGGTTCAGCGTCCACGATCTGCCGCCGCTGCCGGCCGGGCGGTCGATTGCCCGGTACCTGATCGATTTGTATGTGGCTCGTCGGTTAGGCCTGGCCGAACCAGTGCTGCCACGCTAAGCGCACAGTCAGTGCCAGCACCACGGTGATGAACACAGGGCGAATGAACTTGCTGCCGCCACTGATCGCCGTGCGTGCACCGAAGAAGGCGCCGACCATCACCGACAGGCCCATGCACAGGCCGACGATGTAGTCCACCTGCCCGGAAATGATGAACACCGTCAGCGCCGCGATGTTGCTGACGAAGTTCATGCTGCGCGCCACGCCGCTGGCGCGGACCAGGTCGATGGGGTATAGCAGCAGGGTACTGACCGTCCAGAAGGCCCCGGTGCCAGGGCCGGCCACGCCATCGTAGAAACCCAGGGTGAAGCCTTGCGGCACCTGCCATTTCTTCTTGATCGGTGCATCGGCATCCAGCGGCGCCTTGGGTGTGCCGCCGAACAGCAGGTAGATGCCACAGGCGAAGACGATCACCGGCAGCATCTTGTTCAGCCATTCAGCGGGCATGTAGTGGGCGATGACCGCGCCGAGCAACGCCCCCGCCAAGGTGGCGAACAATGCCGGGCGCCACTGGGCCGGGTGGAACAGTTTGCGCTTGTAGTAGGTGAAACCTGCGGTGGCAGAGCCAAAGGTGGAGCTGAGTTTGTTGGTACCCAGCACCAGGTGCGGTGGCATGCCAGCGGTGAGCAGGGCCGGGGTGGTGAGCAAGCCGCCGCCACCGGCGATGGCATCGATGAAACCGGCGACGAAGGCGACCAAGGCCAGGATCAGCAGGGTGAGGGGTTCTACGGTAAGTTCGAAGGGCATGGGGTTTTGGCAGGCAGGGAGGCAAGGGGCGGCAAAGGGCCGCGCTAGAAGGGAGACATGGTAATCCTGAGAGGGGTGTGTTGCCAGTACCGGCCCTTTCGCGGGCTCGCCCGCTCCCACAGGTACTGCACAAGACTTTGGGTGTGCACGTAACCTGTGGGAGCGGGCGTGCCCGCGAAGAGGCCGGTACAGGCGATTACATCAGCTGCGGATAAACGCCAGCAAATCCGCGTTGATTACATCGGCGTGGGTAGTCGGCATGCCATGCGGGTAGCCCTTGTAGGTCTTCAGTATGCCATTGGGTAGCAGTTCGGCCGACCGCGGCCCCGCGTTCTCATGCGGCACGATCTGGTCATCATCCCCATGCATCACCAGCACCGGCTGCTGGATTCCCTTGAGGTCCTCGGTGAAATCCGTCTGCGAAAACGCCACGATGCCTTCGTAGTGGGCCTTGGCGCTGCCGATCATGCCTTGGCGCCACCAGTTGCCGATGATGCCTTCGCTGGCTTTGACACCCGGGCGGTTGTAGCCGTAGAACGGCCCGGCCGGTACATCCCGATAAAACTGCGCACGGTTGTTGGCAACCTGGGCCTGGAAACCGTCGAACACCGACTTGGGCAGGCCACCGGGGTTGCCGGGTGTTTGCACCATCAGTGGCGGCACGGCTGCGATCAGTACCGCCTTGGCCACTTTGTCTTCGGGGTGGCGGGCTATGTAGCGCACCACTTCACCACCGCCGGTCGAGTGGCCGACATGCACAGCACCTTGGGTGCCCAGGTGGGCAACCACGGCCGCAGTGTCGTCGGCGTAGTGGTCCATGTCGTGGCCATCCCACACCTGGCTGGAACGCCCATGGCCACGGCGGTCGTGGGCGACCACGCGGAAACCCTGGGCGAGGAAGAACAGCATCTGTGCGTCCCAGTCGTCCGCGCTAAGCGGCCAGCCGTGGTGGAAGTGGATGACCGGTGCGTCGCGCGGGCCCCAGTCCTTGTAGAAAATCTGTACACCGTCCTTCGTGGTTACATAGCTCATGGTCGTGTCTCCTGTCTGCAGGCACCGAAGGGAGCTATTGAGAATAGGAGGGATTTCGGCGTAGCAAGCGCCGGCCGTCTTCAGATGCTGTCGCGCATCCTGTACCAGGCCTTGGCGGCGGCTTCCAGCGGAGCGCCGAGCAGGTCGCCGCCGGGGAAGCGGCCGTTGTCGATGCCTTGGTACAGCGCCAACAGCTCGTCGTCGCCGAGAATGGCATCGCTCACCGCGCGCGCTGCGGCCAGGGTCGGCAGTACGCCATGCCCGGAGAAGCCTTGCAGCCAATAGCGCTGCCCCTCGCGGCCGACGTCCGGCGTACGCTGGATGCTGCAATCGATATGGCCGCCCCAGGCATAGTCGATGGCCACACCGGCCAGTTGCGGGAACACCCGCTCCAGGTAGGGGCGGGTGGCGCTGGCGACGTCCTTGGGGATGCCGCCCAGGTAGGTGCAGCCGCCGCCGAACAGCAGGCGGTGGTCTGGGGTAAGGCGGAAGTAGTCGGGCACGAACTGGTTGTCGATCACGCAACTGTTGCGCGGCAGCAGCGAACGGGCGAGGTCGGCGCCCAGTGGTGCGGTGGCCACCTGGTAGGAGCCGACCGGCAGCAGGCGCCGCGACAGGCTGCGGTCGAGGCGGTCGATGTAGGCGTTGCAGGCCAGCACCAATACCTGGCAGCGTACTTCGCCGCAGTCAGTGCGGGCGACATGGCCGTCGCCAGCCTGCTGATAGCTGAGCACCTGGCTCTGTTCGTAGATGCGCCCGCCGGCAGCCTCGATGGTGCTGGCCAGGCCCTGGGCCAGTTTGAGTGGGTTGAGGTGGGCGCCTTTGGCATCGTATAGCGCGGCTTGGTAGCGTGGGCTGTCGACCCATTGCGGCAGCTCTTCACGGCCGATCAGGCGCAGGGCGTCGTAGCCCCATTTGTGTTCAGCCTCATGGAGGGCTTCTTCAAGCATTTTCACCCGACGCGGCATTACTGCGGTCCACAGGCTGCCCAGCCGGTAGTCAATGTCGAAGCCGTGGCGCTGGGGCAGCTCACGCATCTCGTCGGCGGCCCAGCACATGCTGGCCCACAGCCGTTGAGTACGTTCGACGCCCAAGGCCTTTTCCAGTGGTGGCATGTCACATGACCAGCCCAGCAAGGCCTGCCCACCGTTGCGCCCGGACGCAGCCCAGGCCACGCGGCTGGCCTCCAGCAGGGTTACGCGCTTGCCGGCCTGGGTAAGGCGCAGGGCGGTATGCAGGCCGCTGAAACCGGCGCCGATGATCAGCACATCGGTGTCGTGGGTGCCTTGCAGGGTAGGGCGCAGGGGGATGTGGGTGGGGTAGGTCTGGGCGTAATAGCTGGCGACGTGCTGGGCGGACTGTTTGAACATGCAGAGGTCTCGTGAAAATTATTGTGATTATTTTCATGAAAACTTAGCAGGTAAATTTCATGCTGCCAATGTGTCGGGCAGGATTTGTGTTTGCCTGGTTGTGATGTGCTGCCTGTACTGGCCTCTTCGCGGGTGAACCCGCTCCCACAGGTTACTGCACAGGCTTCAGGGCTCATGAAATTCCTGTGGGAGCGGGTTTACCCGCGAAGAGGCCGGGCCTGAAACGGCATAAACCTCAGGTTGTCGCTTTTTTTCGGGGCTGACGCGGCTTGCTGGCGGCCGATTTGTTGCCAGCTGTTTTACCTTTCCCGCCACCGCGCCGCTTCTTCTTCCACGGCGGCGCAGCCCCCGCCGCCGGGCCGCTGATGGTCATGCGCATGCCGCTACACCGCTCGACCAGCTTGCCCATCCACGCCGATTGCCGGGCAACGAACTCTTCAAGGCTCATCTCACCACCCTGCACCATGTCCAGCGCCTGCTCCCAGATGGCCGTGGTGCCAGGGTCGGCGATGGCACGGGGCACGGCATCGATCAGGCTGAACGCCGCTGGCGTGGCCGACAGCGCCTTGCCGTTCTTCACCAGGTAGCCGCGGTCAAGCAGGCCCTGGATGATGCTGGCGCGGGTGGCTTCGGTACCGATGCCGGTGGTTTCCTTGAGCTTCTGCTTCAGGCGTGGGTCGTCTACCAGCTTGGACACGTTTTTCATGGCCTTGATCAGGTCGCCTTCAGTGAAGGGCTTGGGCGGCTGGGTCCACAAGTCCTTCAGTTGCAGGCCTTGCACATTGCAGTCCTGGCCTTCACGCAGCGTTGGCAGCACCTGGGCCGGTGGTGCCTCGCGGCCCTTGGCCGGGGTCAACGCCTCGGGCAGGGCGCGGCGCCAGCCCGGCTCGACAATTTGCTTGCCCACGGCGCGCAGGGCATGGCCGGCACAGTCGAAATCGGCCTGGGTGCGGTCGTACTCATGGTTGGGCAGGAACTGCGCCAGGTAGCGGGCACGGATCAGGGTATACACCGCCTTGTGCTTGGCCGGCAGGCGCGACGGGTCGCTGGCGGCGGCGGTGGGGATGATGCCGTGGTGGGCGCTGACCTTGGCGTCGTTCCATGCCCGCGAGCGGCGTTGCGGCTCCAGGTAGGGCTGCAGCGGCACCAGGCTGGCATCGGCCCGTTGCAGGGCGGCAAGGATGGCCGGCGCTTCAGCGTGCTGGCTTTGCGGCAGATAACCGCAATCGCTGCGCGGGTAGGTGATCAGCTTGTGGGTTTCGTACAGGGCCTGGGCGATGTCGAGGGTTTCCTGGGCACCGAGGCCGAACTTCTTCGAGCACAGCTCCTGCAGTGTGCCCAGGTCGAAGGGCAGCGGTGCGGCTTCGCGTACGCGCTCGGTGGCTACCTTGATGGCACGGGCTGTGCTGGCATTACCGATGTCAGTCGCCGCTTGTTGTGCCAACGCTTGCTTCAGGCAGCGGCCCTGATCGTCGCAGGCGTCCTCGGGGGCGCGCCATTGGGCGTTGAAGTGTTGGCCGGCATGCTCCAGCTGTACATCGATGGCCCAGAACGGCACCGGCACGAAGTCGGCGATGCTGCGGTCGCGGTCGACCACCAGGCGCAAGGTGGGTGTTTGCACCCGGCCTACCGGCAACACGCCCTGGTAGCCGGATTGGCGCCCCAGCAAGGTGAACAGCCGGCTCATGTTCATGCCGATCAGCCAGTCGGCACGCGAGCGGCCCAGGGCCGAGTGGTACAGGTTGAAGGTTTCGTGGCCCGGCAGCAGGCGTGCCAGGGCCTTGCGGATGGAGGCGTCATCCAGTGCCGACAGCCACAAGCGCTGCACCGGGCCGCGGTAGCGGCAATGTTCCACCAGTTCGCGGGCGATCATTTCGCCTTCGCGGTCGGCATCAGTGGCGATTACCAGCTCCCGCGCTTCGCCGAGCAGGCGCTTGACTGCCTTGAACTGGCTGGCGGTCTTGGGCTTGACCAGCATTTTCCACTTGTCCGGGATGATCGGCAGGTCGGCGAGGTTCCAGCGCTTGTAGCGTTCGTCGTAGCTGTCGGGCGGGGCGGTTTCCAGCAGGTGGCCGATGCACCAGGTTACGCAGACGTCGGTGCCTTGCCAGCAGCCGTCGCCCTTGCGTGTGGCGCCGAGCACTTTGGCGATGTCTTTTGCCTGGGAGGGTTTTTCGCAGAGGAACAGGCGCATGGCCGGGAACGCTTCATCGGGGGTGATGGGCACTAGGATGCGCAAGCAGGGGCGCGCAGGCAAGCTTTATCTGGATGGATGTACAGGTTTTTGTCAGCAGGAATGTATTTGGCTGTGCCGGCCTCTTCGCGGGCTTGCCCGCTCCCACGGGGACTGCACAGCATTCAATAGCTGTGGGGTCCCTGTGGGAGCGGGCAAGCCCGCGAAGAGGCCGGTACAGGCTATGGGTCAGGCGCGCGAGTCGCGCACCATGTCCACGTGCGGAATGCCTGCTTCGAGGAACTCTTCGCTGACTACGCGAAAGCCCAGTCGCTCGTAGAACGGGGTGGCGTGTACCTGGGCGCTGAGCATCTGCTGCTTCAGGTCGCGGTTCTGCGCTTCGGTGATCACTGCGTTCATCAGGGCATCACCTACCTTCAGCCCGCGCCAGTCCTTCAGTACCGAAACCCGGCCAATGGTGCCATCAGGCAGCAGGCGGGCCGTGCCGATCGGGTAGTCGCCTTCCAGGGCCAGGAAGTGCACCGCGCTCGGGTCGTCCGAGTCCCATTCCAGCTCTGGCGGCACGTGCTGTTCGGCAATGAACACGGCTTCGCGGATACGGCGGATGTCGGCATTGTCCTTGTGCCAGTCGGCGAGGCGCACACGGATTTTATTCATCGGCGAATCCCAGGCTTCCTTGTTGGACCAGCTGCTGCACTAGCATAAGGCCATCTTCGTCTTCCAGCCACTCTGCCAGGTTGTCGATGTGCAGGGCATCGGCCGCGCACACCAGCTTCAGCAGCTCGCGCAATTTGGCCGGCAGCGGGCAGCTGCGACCGCTGGCGAACAGCATCAGGTCGTCGTTGAGTTCGGACCAGGCCAGGCGTGCGCTCGGGTTGCGGATCAGGATGGCGCCATCTTCCAGGGCTTTTACCAGCTCCTCTTCACTCAGCACTTCGCCGGCAACCTGCTCCGGGTAACGCGGCTCGGTCATGAACTGGCCGAACCAGGTCAGCAGCAGGTCCTTGTCGTTCATGTGCTTGTCGAGCAGCGCCTTGAGGCGGTCCAGGGCGTCGTGCTGGATCTGGTGCGGGTCACTTACCGGCTGGGCATCGGCATCGCTGTAGCGCTCTTCGTCGGGCAGGAACTGGCCCAGGAAGTCGGTGAAGTGGGTGAGCACTTCGGCGGCGCTAGGGGCGCGGAAGCCGACCGAGTAGGTCAGGCAGTCGTCCACGGCCACGCCGTAGTGGGCCAGGCGCGGTGGCAGGTAGAGCATGTCGCCCGGTTCCAGGGTCCACTCGCCGCTCTGTTCGAACTCAGCCAGGATACGCAGGTCGGCGTGTTCCAGCAGCGGGCTGTCGCTGTCGCACATCTGGCCGATCTTCCAGTTGCGCTCGCCGTGGCCTTGCAGCAAGAACACGTCGTAGTTGTCGAAGTGCGGGCCAACGCTGCCACCCGGGGCGGCATAGCTGATCATCACGTCATCGATACGCCAGCTGGGCAGGAAGCGGAAGTTTTCCAGCAGCTCGGCCACTTCCGGTACGAACTGGTCGACGGCCTGCACCAGCAGGGTCCAGTCCTTTTCCGGCAACTCGGCGAAGGTGTCTTCGTTGAACGGGCCGCGGCGCAGCTCCCATGGGTGGGCGCCGTGCTCCAGCACGATGCGCGACTCGACTTCTTCTTCCAGGGCCAGGCCGGCCAGTTCGTCGGGGTCGATCGGGCTGATGAAGTCCGGGAAGGCCTGGCGCACCAGCAGCGGCTTCTTCTGCCAGTAGTCGCGCATGAATTCGCGGGCCGAGATGCCGCCGAGCAGCTGCAGTGGAGTATCAGGATTCATGTTCAACCTATTGAAAAAACGTAATTTTCGTACGGGAATAAAAACGCCCGGCCAGGCCGGGCGTTGTACGCGACGGTCAGCTTAGATGCGTTTGGCCTGCGCTGCCGCGTTACCGATATAGGTAGCGGGGGTCAGCTGCTTGAGCTCGGCCTTGGCGTCGGCTGGCATGTCCAGGCCGTCGATGAAGGTCAGCAGCGCGTCCGGGGTGATGCCCTTGCCACGGGTCAGCTCTTTGAGCTTCTCGTAGGGGTTTTCGATGTTGAAACGGCGCATCACGGTCTGGATTGGCTCGGCCAGCACTTCCCAGCAAGCGTCCAGGTCGGCGGCGATGCGGGCTTCGTTGACTTCCAGCTTGCCGATGCCTTTCAGGCTGGCTTCGTAGGCGATGACGCTGTGGGCAAAGCCCACGCCCAGGTTGCGCAGCACGGTGGAGTCGGTCAGGTCACGCTGCCAGCGCGAGATCGGCAGCTTGCTGGCCAGGTGCTGGAACAGCGCGTTGGCTATCCCTAAGTTGCCTTCGGAGTTTTCGAAGTCGATCGGGTTGACCTTGTGCGGCATGGTCGACGAGCCGATTTCGCCGGCAACGGTCTTCTGCTTGAAGTAACCCAGCGAGATGTAGCCCCACACATCACGGTCGAAGTCGATCAGGATGGTGTTGAAGCGGGCGATGGCGTCGAACAGTTCGGCGATGTAGTCGTGCGGCTCGATCTGGGTGGTGTACGGGTTGAACTGTAGGCCCAGCTCGTCTTCGATGAAGGCGCGGGCATTGGCTTCCCAGTCGATCTGCGAGTAAGCCGACAGGTGAGCGTTGTAGTTGCCCACGGCGCCGTTGATCTTGCCCAGCAGCGGGACGGCGGCAACCTGAGCGATCTGGCGCTCCAGGCGGTACACGACGTTGGCCAGTTCCTTGCCCAGGGTGGTCGGCGAAGCCGGCTGGCCGTGGGTGCGCGACAGCATCGGCACGTCGGCGTGGGCGTGGGCCAGGGCGCGGATGGCGTCGGCGATCTGGCGCATCAGCGGCAGCAGCACGTCGTCACGGCCGGCGCGCAGCATCAGGGCGTGGGACAGGTTGTTGATGTCCTCGCTGGTGCAGGCGAAGTGGATGAACTCGCTGACCTTGGCCAGCTCAGGCAGCTGGGCGGCCTGCTCCTTGAGGAGGTATTCGATCGCCTTGACGTCGTGGTTGGTGGTGCGCTCGATTTCCTTGACGCGCTCGGCGTGCTCCAGCTTGAAATCGGTGGCCAGGGTGTCCAGCAGGGCATTGGCTTCGGCGGAGAACGCCGGCACTTCGCCGATCTGCGGGTGAGCGGCCAGGCGCTGCAACCAGCGCACTTCGACCAGGGCGCGGAAACGGATCAGGCCGAATTCGCTGAAGATGGGGCGCAAGGCCTGGGTTTTGCCGGCATAACGGCCGTCTACAGGGGAAACCGCAGTGAGCGAAGAAAGCTGCATGGGGTGTTCTCGGACAGTCAGGCTTTTGGAAGGGCGCATATCATACATGAAAATTGCCTGTAGGAGCGGCCTTGCGTCGCGAAAGGGCTGCGCAGCGGCCCCGGCAATCTATGCTGGGGCGGCGATTCTGGGGCTGCTGCGCAGCCCTTTCGCGACGCAAGGCCGCTCCTACAGGTCCGGCGTTTTTCTTCAGGACGGTGTGCGCATCATGTCGTACAGTTCGTTAAGCAGTTTGCGCCGGCTGAATACCAGCTGCCAGCGGTGCCCGCCCAGCTGGCGCCACAGGCGCGCGGCGCGGATGCCGGCCAGCAGCAGGGCGCGGATCTTCGAGGCGTTGTTGGGCTGCTGCAGGAAGCGCATGTCGCCGTGCACCTGAATACGCTGGCGCAAGGTGCTGAGCGTGTCCTGGTACAAGGCTCCACTGGAAGCAATGACGTTTTCATGAACCAGGCCAAAATGGTCAGCCTGGGACTGGATTTGCGGCAGGCGGTTGCCGATGGTGTCGAGCAGGTCGCCACGCTTGTTCAGCTGGCGCTCCAGGCCGAGCATCGACAGGGCATAGCGCAGTGGCTCGCGTTGCAGGCTGCTGGGGTCGCGCTCCAGGGCGCCGACCAGCGCGCGGTAGCCGTCACGCAGGTTCAGGTCGTCACCGCCGAACACCTCCAGGGTGTCCTTGGGGTCACGCACCAGCAGGCTGCCAAGCATGCAGCCAATGTTGGCCTCGCTGGCCTGGCCGGTGCGGGCGATGCGGTCGACCAGCACAGCAGCCTGGAATACCCCGCCCAGCGCAATCAGCTGCTCCTGCAGGTTGCTCATGCGCGGGGGCTCCACGGCTCGGCAGCTTCGATCACGCCGCCGCCCAGGCACACTTCACCGTCGTAGAACACCACCGACTGGCCCGGGGTGACGGCGCGCTGCGGCTCGTCGAACACGGCGCGGTAGCCGGTTTCGGTGAGTTCCAGGGTGCACTGCTGGTCGCTCTGGCGGTAGCGCACCTTGGCCGTCAGCTGGCGTGGGCTGCCGAGGTCTATCGGGTTGACCCAGAAGATTTCCGACGCGAGCAGGGCGCGGGAGAACAGCCATGGGTGTTCATTGCCCTGGCCAACCACCAGCACGTTGCGGGTGAGGTCTTTGTGCAGCACGTACCACGGCTCGTCACCGGCATCCTTCAGGCCGCCGATGCCCAGCCCCTGGCGCTGGCCGATGGTGTGGTACATCAGCCCATGGTGGCGGCCGATCACTTCACCCTCGGTGGTTTCGATGTTGCCCGGTTGGGCTGGCAGGTATTGCTTGAGGAAGTCGCTGAAGCGGCGCTCGCCAATGAAGCAGATGCCGGTGGAGTCCTTTTTCTTGGCGGTGGCCAGGCCGTGCTTTTCGGCGATGGCACGTACTTCGGGTTTTTCCAGTTCGCCGACCGGGAACAGCGTGCGGGCGATTTCCTTGCCGCCGACGGCGTGCAGGAAGTAGCTCTGGTCCTTGTTCGGGTCCAGGCCCTTGAGCAGTTCGGTCAGTTCGCCGGTGTCGCGGCGGCGCACGTAGTGGCCGGTGGCGATCAGGTCGGCACCCAGCGACAGGGCGTAGTCGAGGAACGCCTTGAACTTGATTTCGCGGTTGCAGAGGATGTCGGGGTTGGGGGTTCGGCCGGCCTTGTACTCTTCAAGGAAGTGCTCGAACACGTTGTCCCAGTATTCGGCGGCGAAGTTGGCGGTGTGCAGCTTGATGCCGATGCGGTCGCACACGGCCTGGGCGTCGGCCAGGTCTTCGCGGGCGGTGCAGTATTCGGTGCCGTCGTCTTCTTCCCAGTTCTTCATGAACAGCCCTTCCACCTGGTAGCCCTGCTCCATGAGCAGAAGGGCGGAGACGGAAGAGTCCACGCCGCCGGACATGCCGACGATGACGCGGGTCTTGGCGGGGTCTTTGAGTGCTGGGCTGGTCATGGGTACCGGTGTGTATCAGAGGGGAAAAACGCCGATTCTATCAAACCCGTGGCGTTGCGTCAGTCGCGTAGCAGTTCGAGGCTGTGCAAGGGGCCTTTGAGGTAGTCGTCGAGGCAGCGCGGCACCAGCTCGCTGCGCCAGCGGGCGGGGTCGGCGAGCAGTTCGTCGCGGGTCAGCCACACGGCGCGGACGATGTCGCTGTCCAGGGCCAGGTCGGCGTGGTGGCGTACGGGGCGGGCGGCGAAGCAGATGCGCTGGTAGGTCACGCCGTTGCTGGGGGCGGTGTACAGGTAGATGCCGACCACACCGGTGAGCTCGACTTCCCAGGCGGTTTCTTCCAGGGTTTCGCGCAGGGCGGCCTGGGGCAGGGTTTCATTGGGTTCGAGGTGGCCGGCGGGTTGGTTGAAGACATGCTGGTTGGCTTTGAATTCCTCGACGAAGAGGAACTTGCCATCGTGTTCGACGATGGTGGCGACGGTGATGTGGGGTTGCCAGGTCATTCGCGGTTTCCTTTCAGATTGTCGGGACCGCTTTGCGGTCCTTCGCGGGCTTGCCCGCTCCCACAGGTGCAGTGCAGGCCTTGCAGGCAGCACCTTTTCTGTGGGAGCGGGCAAGCCCGCGAAGGGCCGCAAAGCGGCCCCATTTCCCAGAAAGCACAAACCCCGGTGCGTGGCCGGGGTTTGGGCTGTTACTTAAAGCGAACCTTACAGGGCAGCAATGGCGCTGTTCAGGGTCTGGCTTGGGCGCATCACCTTGGCGGTCAGCTCGGCATCCGGGGCGTAGTAGCCACCGATGTCGGCCGGCTTGCCCTGAACGGCGTTGAGCTCGGCGACGATGGTCTCCTCGTTCTCGGTCAGGGTTTTTGCCAGTGGGGCGAAGCGAGCCTGCAGGGCTGCGTCGTCAGCCTGGGCAGCCAGGGCCTGGGCCCAGTACAGGGTCAGGTAGAAGTGGCTGCCGCGGTTGTCGATACCACCGACTTTGCGCGAAGGCGACTTGTTGGTGTCGAGGAACTTGCCGGTGGCCTGGTCCAGGGTGTTGGCCAGTACCTTGGCGCGTGGGTTGTCGTAGGTGTTGCCCAGGTGCTCCAGGGAAGCAGCCAGGGCCAGGAATTCACCCAGCGAGTCCCAACGCAGGAAGTTCTCTTCAACCAGCTGCTGCACGTGCTTCGGTGCCGAACCGCCGGCGCCGGTTTCGAACAGGCCACCGCCGTTCATCAGCGGCACGATCGACAGCATCTTGGCGCTGGTGCCCAGTTCCATGATCGGGAACAGGTCGGTCAGATAGTCGCGCAGCACGTTGCCGGTCACCGAGATGGTGTCCTTGCCTTCGCGGATGCGGGCCAGGGAGAACTTGATGGCGTCGACCGGGGCCAGAACACGGATGTCCAGGCCGGCAGTGTCGTGATCCTTCAGGTACTTCTGTACCTTCTCGATCATCACGCCGTCGTGGGCGCGGGCCGGGTCCAGCCAGAACACCGCTGGGGTGTTGCTCAGGCGGGCACGGTTGACGGCCAGCTTGACCCAGTCCTGGATCGGCGCGTCCTTGGTCTGGCACATGCGGAAGATGTCACCGGCTTCGACGGTCTGCTCCAGCACGACGTTGCCCTTGCCATCGACCACGCGTACCACGCCTTCGGCCTTGATCTGGAAGGTCTTGTCGTGAGAGCCGTACTCTTCGGCCTTTTGTGCCATCAGGCCAACGTTCGGCACGCTCCCCATGGTGGTCGGGTCGAAGGCGCCGTGTTGCTTGCAGTCTTCGATGGTGGCCTGGTAGATGCCAGCGTAGCAGCGGTCCGGGATCACGGCCTTGGCGTCTTGCAGTTCGCCAGCGGTGTTCCACATCTTGCCCGAGTCACGGATCATGGCCGGCATCGAAGCGTCGACGATGACGTCGCTCGGCACGTGCAGGTTGGTGATGCCTTTGTCGGAGTTGACCATGGCCAGGGCTGGACGCTGGGCGTACAGGGCCTGGATGTCGGCTTCGATCTCGGCCTGCTTGTCGGCTGGCAGGTCCTTGATGCGGGCGTACAGGTCGCCGATGCCGTTGTTGGCGTTGAAGCCTACGTCGGCCAGGGCTGCGGCGTGCTTGGCCAGCACGTCGTTGTAGAACTCTTCGACGATGACGCCGAACATGATCGGGTCGGAAACCTTCATCATGGTGGCTTTCAGGTGCACCGACAGCAGCACGCCCGAGGCCTTGGCATCGGCGATCTGCTCGGCGATGAAGGCTTTCAGGGCCTTGCGGCTCATGGTGGCGCAGTCGATGATTTCGGCGGCCTTGACGGCGGTCTTTTCTTTCAGGACGGTGGTGTTGCCGTCTTTGGCAACCAGCTCGATGCGCAGGCTGTCGTCAGCTTCGATCAGTGCGGCTTTCTCGCTGCCGTAGAAGTCGCCCTGGGTCATGTGGGCAACGTGCGACTTGGAGTCGGCGGCCCAGGCGCCCATCTTGTGCGGGTGCTTGCGGGCATAGTTTTTCACCGACAGCGGTGCGCGGCGGTCGGAGTTGCCTTCGCGCAGTACCGGGTTCACGGCCGAACCCTTGATGCGGTCGTAGCGGGCGCGGGACTCTTTTTCTTCCGCGGTGGCCGGCTCGTCGGCGTAGTCAGGGATGTTGAAGCCCTTGCCTTGCAGTTCCTTGATCGCGGCCTTGAGCTGCGGTACCGAGGCGCTGATGTTCGGCAGCTTGATGATGTTGGCTTCAGGGGTGGTAGCCAGTTGGCCCAGTTCCGCCAGGTGATCGCCTACTTGCTTCTCTGCGCCCAGTTGCTCCGGGAAGGCGGCAAGGATACGGCCGGCCAGGGAGATGTCGCGGGTTTCGACGGCGATGTCAGCCGAAGCGGTGAACGCTTCGATGATCGGCAGCAGCGAGTAGGTGGCGAGGGCGGGGGCTTCGTCGGTGAAGGTATAGATGATCTTGGAACGGGTGGGCATGCGGGTTAACTCTCTGTGTGCTGAGCGTGCTCGAGTCTCGTGGTGCGCAGGGTAGGCGCATCGCCCTGGCAGCGCCATGAGCGGAAAGTCGAGAGGCTGCGAGCGGTGATGGTGGATGCATCAGTCGAGCGTCAAGTGCTGGGGTGCGGTAACAACCCAGGCTTTACGGCCATTCATGGCCTAGGGCGGTCCGCATTTTCCTGGGATTCGCCCCGATGACCCTTCGGTCGCGGCGGAGTATACCAAACCATTCGGGCTAATCAGCAAGGCCAAGTGATATCGGCCCATTTATAAGACCAAAGACGTAGCGGCAATGTGGCGGGTTGTCGCATGCCTTGCAGGTCGGCAGATGTGGTTTAGGCTCATTGCATTGCATGATTTCCAAACCACACCCGAAAGCGGAGTAGTGCAAGCATGGGATACCAGAAAATCAAGGTTCCGACCGACGGCACCAAGATCACCGTCAATGCAGACCATTCGCTCAATGTGCCTGATAACCCCATCATTCCTTATATTGAAGGCGACGGGATCGGTGTCGATGTCTCGCCAGTGATGATCAAGGTGGTCGATGCCGCCGTGCAGAAAGCCTACGGCGGCAAGCGCAAGATCGCCTGGATGGAAGTGTATGCCGGCGAAAAAGCCACCCAGGTGTACGACCAGGACACCTGGCTACCCCAGGAAACCCTCGATGCGGTGCGCGATTACGTGGTGTCGATCAAGGGCCCGCTGACCACGCCGGTGGGTGGGGGCATCCGCTCGCTCAACGTGGCCTTGCGCCAGCAACTGGACCTGTACGTGTGCCTGCGCCCGGTGCTGTGGTTCCAGGGCGTACCCAGCCCGGTGAAAAAGCCCGGCGATGTCGACATGGTGATCTTCCGCGAGAACTCCGAAGACATCTACGCCGGTATCGAATGGAAGGCCGGCTCGCCCGAGGCCAACAAGGTGATCAAGTTCCTCAAGGAGGAAATGGGTGTCACCAAGATCCGCTTCGACCAGGACTGCGGCATTGGCGTGAAGCCCGTTTCGAAAGAGGGCACCAAGCGCCTGGTGCGCAAGGCCCTGCAATACGTGGTGGACAACGACCGCGAGTCGCTGACCCTGGTGCACAAGGGTAACATCATGAAGTTCACCGAAGGGGCCTTCAAGGACTGGGGTTATGAAGTGGCCCGCGACGAGTTCGGCGCCGAACTGCTCGACGGCGGCCCGTGGATGAAGTTCAAGAACCCCAAGACCGGCCGCGAGGTCATCGTCAAGGACGCCATCGCCGACGCCATGCTGCAACAAATCCTGCTGCGTCCGGCCGAATACGACGTGATCGCCACCCTCAACCTTAACGGTGACTACCTGTCCGATGCCCTGGCGGCGGAAGTGGGCGGTATCGGCATTGCGCCGGGCGCCAACCTGTCCGACACCGTGGCCATGTTCGAGGCCACCCACGGCACTGCGCCCAAGTATGCAGGGCAGGACAAGGTCAACCCGGGCTCGGTGATTCTCTCGGCAGAAATGATGCTGCGGCACATGGGCTGGGCCGAGGCGGCAGACCTGATCATCAAGGGCACCAACGGTGCGATCGGGGCCAAGACCGTGACCTACGACTTCGAGCGGCTGATGGACGGCGCCACGCTGGTGGGCAGCTCAGGCTTTGGTGATGCGATGATCAAGCATATGTAAGGCAAGAGAAAACCGGTCGCCTGGGTAAAGGGGCGACCGGCTTTTTCGTATTACGACACGTGGCGGCGATCAGGCCTTCGCGGGTTCGTCAGCGGTCTGGCCGTGAACCTTGGCTGCCGCAGCGGCAGCGGCGTCCATTATCTTGACCGCGTGCAGGCCTTTGGGACCCTGGATGATTTCGAACACTACGGACTGGCCAGCCTTGAGCGTCTTGTATCCGTCCATCTGGATGGCCGAGTAATGAGCGAAAAGGTCATCGGATTTACCTTCCTCGTTGATGAATCCGTAGCCCTTGGCATTGTTGAACCACTTGACTTTACCGCTTGCCATCCCTATGTCCCTCTGCAAAGGACTCCATCACTGGAGTATCATCCACTTCATCCGCATACGAACCTTGCGAAAAATCTGGTTGACTGCGCGGATCTTTATCGACCACGGTGGGTTCTTATTGGTTGTAACACCGTTTTGCCGATAGTCAAGGTCGCCCGGCGCCTGCGCTGGCGGTGGCCTGTGCGGTCAACCCACTACTTTAACCTGACGCTCATGATGAAATTCTTTCCATGCATGCACCTAGTGAGATTCGACTAACATTCAATCAGGATCGCCCGCAATCGAATGAGGACGACGGCTCAGGTCTTGCAGTTCAGGAAGCCAAGCCGATCCTGCAGGCGCCACCGATGTACAAGGTGGTTTTGTTCAACGATGACTACACGCCAATGGATTTCGTCGTCGAAGTGCTCGAGACGTTCTTCAATCTGAACCGCGAGCTGGCGACCAAGATCATGCTGACCGTCCATACCGAAGGGCGGGCAGTGTGCGGATTGTTTATCCGTGACATCGCCGAAACAAAGGCTATGCAGGTCAACCAATACGCCAGGGAAAGCCAGCATCCGCTACTCTGTGAAATCGAGAAGGACGGTTAATCGCCGACCACTTGGGTATGAGGTGAAGCTATGTTAAACCGCGAGCTCGAAGTCACCCTCAATCTGGCCTTCAAGGAGGCTCGTTCGAAGCGTCATGAGTTCATGACCGTCGAACATCTGCTGTTGGCACTCCTTGACAATGAGGCTGCCGCGACCGTTCTGCGCGCCTGTGGCGCCAATCTCGACAAGCTCAAGCACGACCTGCAAGAGTTCATCGATTCCACCACGCCGTTGATCCCTGTCAACGACGAAGACCGTGAAACCCAGCCAACCCTGGGCTTCCAGCGTGTGCTGCAGCGTGCCGTGTTCCACGTGCAAAGCTCTGGCAAACGCGAAGTGACCGGCGCCAACGTGCTGGTGGCGATCTTCAGCGAACAGGAAAGCCAGGCCGTGTTCCTGCTCAAGCAGCAGAGCGTGGCCCGTATCGACGTGGTCAACTACATCGCCCATGGCATCTCCAAGGTGCCGGGGCATGGTTCGCAATCTGAAAGCGACCAGGACATGCAGGACGAAGAGGGCGGCGAAACCTCCTCTTCGAGCAACCCGCTGGACGCCTATGCCAGCAACCTGAACGAGCTGGCCCGTGCCGGCCGTATCGACCCGCTGGTAGGCCGCGAGCAGGAAGTGGAGCGCGTGGCGCAGATCCTGGCGCGCCGGCGCAAGAACAACCCGTTGCTGGTGGGTGAGGCGGGCGTTGGCAAGACTGCTATCGCCGAAGGCCTGGCCAAGCGCATTGTCGATGGTCAAGTGCCCGACCTGCTGGCACAAAGCGTGGTGTACTCGCTCGACCTGGGTGCGCTGCTGGCCGGTACCAAATACCGTGGCGACTTCGAGAAGCGCTTCAAGGCGCTGCTCGGCGAACTGCGCAAGCGCCCGCAGGCGATCCTGTTCATCGACGAAATCCACACCATCATCGGTGCGGGTGCGGCGTCGGGCGGGGTGATGGATGCCTCCAACCTGCTCAAGCCGTTGCTGTCGTCGGGGGAGATCCGTTGCATCGGCTCCACCACGTTCCAGGAGTTCCGCGGCATCTTCGAGAAAGACCGTGCCTTGGCACGTCGCTTCCAGAAGGTGGATGTCAGCGAGCCGTCGGTCGAAGACACCGTGGGCATCCTGCGCGGGCTGAAAGGGCGTTTCGAGAGCCACCACAACATCGAGTACAGCGACGAGGCCCTGCGCGCCGCTGCCGAACTGGCTTCGCGCTACATCAATGACCGGCACATGCCGGACAAAGCCATCGATGTGATCGACGAAGCGGGCGCCTACCAACGCCTGCAGCCAGAGGCCAACCGCGTCAAGCGTATCGACGTGCCGCAAGTCGAGGACATCGTCGCCAAGATCGCGCGGATTCCGCCGAAACACGTCACCAGTTCCGACAAGGAACTGCTGCGTAACCTTGAGCGTGACCTGAAGCTGACCGTATTCGGGCAGGACCAGGCCATCGACTCGCTGTCTACTGCCATCAAGCTGTCCCGTGCTGGCCTGAAGTCGCCAGACAAGCCTGTCGGTTCGTTCCTGTTCGCCGGCCCTACCGGCGTCGGCAAGACCGAAGCGGCGCGCCAGCTGGCCAAGGCGCTGGGTGTGGAACTGGTGCGGTTCGACATGTCCGAGTACATGGAGCGCCACACTGTGTCGCGCCTGATCGGTGCGCCTCCTGGGTATGTGGGGTTCGACCAGGGTGGCTTGCTGACCGAGGCGATTACCAAGCAACCGCACTGCGTATTGCTGCTTGATGAAATCGAGAAGGCCCACCCGGAAGTCTTTAACCTGCTGCTGCAGGTGATGGACCACGGTACCCTGACCGACAACAACGGGCGCAAGGCCGACTTCCGTAACGTGATCCTGATCATGACCACCAACGCTGGCGCGGAAACCGCGGCGCGGGCCTCGATCGGCTTCACTCATCAGGACCATGCGTCCGATGCCATGGAAGTGATCCGCAAGAGCTTCACGCCAGAGTTCCGTAACCGCCTGGATACCATCATCCAGTTCGGCCGCCTGAGCACCGAGACGATCAAGAGCATCGTCGACAAGTTCCTTATCGAACTGCAAGCGCAGCTGGAAGACAAGCGGGTACTGCTGGAGGTCAGCGATGACGCACGCGGCTGGCTGGCGGTGGCGGGCTATGACGCACAGATGGGTGCGCGGCCAATGGCGCGGCTGATCCAGGACAAGATCAAGCGGCCGCTGGCCGAGGAGATCCTGTTTGGTGAACTGGCCGAGCATGGCGGTGTGGTGCACATCGACCTGCGCGATGGCGAACTGGTGTTCGACTTCGAGACTACGGCCGAGGTTGCGTGATATTGGGGCCGCTTTGCGGCCCTTCGCGGGCACGCCCGCTCCCACAGGTAATAGTTAACCCCCTGTGGGAGCGGGCGTGCCCGCGAAGGGCTGCAACGCAGCCCCCTACAATCTTGAAGGTACAAAAAAGCCCGGCACATGGCCGGGCTTTTTCATGGCTTGAGCTTAGCGCGCACGGTAAGTGATGCGGCCCTTGCTCAGGTCGTACGGCGTCAGTTCGACGCGGACCTTGTCGCCAGTGAGAATACGGATGTAGTTTTTGCGCATCTTTCCGGAGATGTGCGCGGTTACGACGTGCCCGTTTTCCAACTCCACGCGGAACATGGTGTTGGGCAGGGTGTCGACGACAGTACCTTCCATTTCGAAGCTGTCTTCTTTCGACATGCAGTAGAACCCTCGGATCCAGTGTTGGCCCGACGCATAACCGCACCGGGCAAAAAAGTGGCGTGGATTATGCCGGAAAAGTGTGTGTCAAGCCAAGGCTTTCAGTTGAGGGTGACCCAGCGCTGGTTAATCAGCAGCTCGATTGGCCGATACTGCGTCTTGTAATTCATTTTTTTGCAGTTCTTGATCCAGTACCCTAGGTAAACCGCCTCCAGCTCCTGGCGCAGGGCTTCAGTGATTTGCCACAGGATGGCAAAGCGGCCAAGGCTGCGCCGCTCTTCGTCCGGCTCGTAGAAGGTGTACACCGCCGACATGCCGTTGGGCAGCAGGTCGCACACCGCCACCGCCATCAGCCGGCCCTCCAGGCGGAACTCGTAAAACCAGCAGAACGGCAGGTCGCGCACCAGGAAAGTGGAAAACTGGTCGCGGCTGGGCGGGTACATGTCACCGTCGGCGTGGCGCGTTTCGATATAGCGCCGGTACAGGTCGAAGTACTCTTCCTTGAACGTTGGGCGTGCTGCCGTCACGGTCAGGTCGGCGTTGCGCTTGAGAATGCGCCGTTGCTGGCGGTTGGGGATGAAGCGCGCCACCGGGATGCGGGCCGGCACGCAGGCGTTGCAGTTCTGGCAATGAGGCCGGTACAGGTGGTCGCCACTGCGCCGGAAGCCCATTTCCGACAGGTCGGCGTACACGTTCACGTCCATCGGCTGGCTGGGGTCGAGGAACAGTGTGGTGGCCTGTTCCTCGGGCAGGTAGCTGCAGGAGTGGGGCTGAGTGGCATAGAACTTCAACCGCGCCAACTCTGTCATGATCAACCCCTTCGGTGAGACTTTGTTTTAAGTGTAAGCCAGCTACGCAAACTCGCCTAGGCAACCCATGTGGCGCTGTTGGGCTGGTCGAGGTGGCGTGCCAGGTAGCCGGCGAACTCGGCGCGGCTGATGGCGTGGGCGCCCAGGCTGTGCAGGTGGTTGGTCGGCATCTGGCAGTCGATCAGCACGAAACCGGCCTGGCGCAGGTGGTTGACCAGGGTCACGAAGCCAACCTTGGAGGCGTTGTCGGCGCGGCTGAACATCGATTCGCCGAAGAACAGCTGGCCCATGGCCAGGCCGTACAGGCCGCCGACCAGCTCACCGTCCTGGCGTACCTCCACCGAATGGGCGATGCCGCGCCGGTGCAGTTCGCAGTAGGCATTGCGCATGGTGTCGGTGATCCACGTGCCGTCGGCATAGTCGCGAGGCGCGGCGCAGGCGGCGATCACGGCAGGGAAGTCGGTGTCGAAGCTGACCTGATAGCGGCCCTGGCGCATCAGCTTGGCCAGCGAACGCGACACGTGCAGCTGGTCTGGCAGCAGCACGGTGCGCGGGTCGGGTGACCACCACAGGATCGGTTGACCGTCCTGGTACCACGGGAAGCAACCGTGGCGATAGGCCTGCATCAGGCGCTCGGGGGTAAGGTCGCCGCCGGCCGCCAGAAGGCCGTTGGGGTCGTGCAGGGCCTTTTCCAGGGGCGGGAAGGTCAGCGAGTCGCGGGTTAGCCAGGTGAGCATGGTCTATCGTGCGGTGGGGGAGGGGAGCGGGCAGCATGGCGCGGGTGAAAAGCACGGTCAATCTCTTTGGCTGCTTCGCCCTCGGAGCCTGCACGGGACCTGTGGGAGCGGGCGCGCCCGCGAAGAGGCCGCTACAGGCAATGAAATTAGGCAATTTCCTACACATTCATGAAACCGCAGGCACCATCCGCTACATTTGCTGTCACACCTGTGCAAAAACACAGCATAAGCCTTTGTCACAAAAGAAAATGCATGCTCAAATTGCACCTATATGAAAGTCGCCCCCGGCCAAAGCTCCATACGGCGTGCCGCCATGGCGGCTGGCGGGCAGTAATGTTAAAAGTAGTGGTTCATTGGCCCTACAGCCGGCCGATCACTATTGGACGCGCAGCACGCGCAGGAATAGACGCGTTTTGAAGAAATCCACCGCAACCCCAGCTCCCTTGCCCGTGCCCCTGTGGCGGCAGCAGCTGCATTATCGCCTCAAGGAAGGTGCGTTGATTGCTGTCGGCGCCCTGTGCCTGTACCTGTGGATGGCGCTGCTGACCTACGACACGTCGGACCCAGGCTTCAGCCACACCGCCACCGTCGACCAGGTGCAGAACGCCGCCGGGCGTGCCGGCGCATACTTCGCCGACATCCTGTTCATGGTGCTGGGTTACTTCGCCTATATCTTCCCGCTGCTGCTGGCGGTAAAGACCTGGCAGATTTTCCGTGAACGCCACCAGCCGTGGGACTGGAGCGGCTGGCTGTTCTCCTGGCGGCTGATCGGCCTGGTGTTCCTGGTGCTGTCCGGGGCGGCGTTGGCGCATATCCACTTCCACCCACCGGCCAGCTTGCCGTTTTCCGCGGGCGGTGCGCTGGGCGAAAGCCTGGGTGACCTGGCGCGCAACCTGCTGAACGTGCAGGGCAGCACGCTGATGTTCATTGCCCTGTTCCTGTTCGGCCTGACCGTGTTCACCGACTTGTCGTGGTTCAAGGTGATGGACCTGACCGGCAAGATCACCCTCGACTTGTTCGAGCTGGTGCAGGGCGCGGCCAACCGCTGGTGGGAGGCACGCAACGAGCGCAAGCGCCTGGAAGCACAGCTGCGCGAGGACGAACCGGTGGTCAAGGCTGCGCCGATGGCCGCCGAGAAGCGCGAACCGGCCAAACCGGCGCTGCGTGAGCGTATCTTCAAGCGTGAAGAGGCGCCCGCCCCGGTAGTCGAACCGCGCGAGCCGACCCTGGGCCGCGAGCCCGTCGTGCCGCCCCGTGAGCCAACCGTCGCCCGTGAACCGGTGGTGCCACGCGAACCGGTAGTACCCCGTGCGCAGCCTGCACCCCCGATGATCGTGCCGCCGACAGCCGACAAGGCGCCAGAGCCGAGCAAGCGGGTGATGAAAGAAAAACAGGCGCCGTTGTTCATCGACAGCGCCGTGGAAGGCACCTTGCCGTCGATCTCCATTCTTGACCCGGCCGAGCAGAAGAAGATCGAGTACTCGCCTGAATCCCTGGCGGGCGTCGGTCAGCTGCTGGAAATCAAACTCAAGGAGTTTGGTGTGGAAGTGGCGGTGGACTCGATCCACCCGGGCCCGGTGATTACACGTTACGAAATCCAGCCGGCCGCTGGCGTGAAGGTCAGCCGCATTGCCAACCTGGCCAAGGACCTGGCGCGCTCGCTGGCGGTTACCAGCGTACGGGTGGTCGAGGTGATCCCCGGCAAGACCACCGTGGGTATCGAAATCCCCAACGAAAACCGGCAGATGGTGCGCTTCTCCGAGGTGCTGGCTACGCCGCAGTACGACGAGCAGAAGTCGCCGGTCACCCTGGCCCTGGGCCACGACATCGGCGGCAAGCCGGTCATTACCGACCTGGCCAAGATGCCACACCTGCTGGTGGCCGGTACCACCGGTTCCGGTAAGTCGGTGGGTGTGAACGCCATGATCCTGTCGATCCTGTTCAAGTCCAGCCCGGAAGACGCGCGGCTGATCATGATCGACCCGAAAATGCTTGAACTGTCGATCTACGAAGGCATCCCGCACCTGCTGTGCCCGGTGGTCACCGACATGAAGGACGCCGCCAACGCCCTGCGCTGGAGCGTGGCCGAGATGGAGCGGCGCTACAAGCTGATGGCGGCCATGGGTGTGCGTAACCTGGCTGGCTTCAATCGCAAGATCAAGGATGCCCAGGAGGCCGGCGAAATCATCCATGACCCGCTGTATCGCCGCGAGAGCATGGACGACGAGCCCCCTGCGCTGAAGACCCTGCCCACCATCGTGGTGGTGGTGGACGAGTTCGCCGACATGATGATGATCGTCGGCAAGAAGGTCGAAGAGCTGATCGCCCGTATCGCCCAGAAGGCGCGGGCGGCTGGTATCCACCTGATTCTCGCTACCCAGCGCCCGTCGGTGGATGTGATCACCGGCCTGATCAAGGCCAACATCCCGACCCGCATGGCGTTCCAGGTATCCAGCAAGATCGACTCGCGCACCATCATCGACCAGGGTGGTGCCGAGCAGCTGCTGGGCCATGGTGACATGCTGTACATGCCGCCGGGCACCAGCCTGCCGATTCGCGTGCACGGCGCGTTCGTTTCCGACGACGAAGTGCACCGCACGGTAGAAGCCTGGAAACTGCGCGGCGCGCCGGACTACAACGACGACATCCTCAACGGGGTCGAAGAGGCCGGTAGCGGCTTTGATGGCGGCGGCGGTGGTGGCGATGGTGACGATGCCGAAACCGATGCCCTGTATGATGAAGCAGTGCAGTTCGTGCTTGAAAGCCGCCGTGCTTCCATTTCTGCCGTGCAACGCAAACTGAAGATCGGCTACAACCGTGCTGCGCGCATGATCGAGTCGATGGAAATGGCTGGCGTTGTCACCCCGATGAACAGCAACGGCTCGCGGGAAGTGATTGCCCCGGGCGGCCCGCGCGACTGACGAACACCTTGCCGGGCGCCAACGGTGGCGCCCGGCCTTTTCAATGCTCAATGAGGATTACCATGCGCGCGATTCGCATGCTGTTGGTTTCTGCCCTTGCTCTGGGCAGCGCTTCGGCTTTTGCCGGCGAGCAAGATGTACAACGCCTGACCCAGCTGCTGGAAAAGTCGCAGACCATCGAGGCCAATTTCTCGCAGTTGACCTTGGGTGCCGACGGCGCCAGCCTGCAGGAAACGGCTGGCCAGATGACCGTGAAGCGCCCGGGCCTGTTCTACTGGCACACCGATGCGCCGCAGGAACAAGTGGTTGTGTCTGACGGCAAGATGGTGACCCTGTGGGACCCGGACCTGGAGCAGGCCACCATCAAGAAGCTCGACGTGCGCCTGAACCAGACCCCGGCATTGCTGCTGTCCGGTGACGTGTCGAAAATCAGCCAGAGCTTCGACATCACCTCCAAGGAGCAGGGCGAAGTGATGGACTTCACCCTCAAGCCGAAAACCAAGGACACCCTGTTCGACTCGCTGCGCGTGTCGTTCCGCAAAGGCCTGATCAATGACATGCAGCTGATCGACAGCGTCGGTCAGCGCACCAACATCCTGTTCAATGGCGTCAAGGCCAACCAGGCGGTGCCGGACAGCAAGTTCAAGTTCGACATCCCCAAAGGCGCGGACGTGATCAAGGAGTAACCAGAGCCCGTCATGGACCTGTTTCGAAGCGAACCCGTCGCCCAGCCCCTGGCCGCTCGCCTGCGCCCGTCCAACCTGGACGAATACGTCGGCCAGGAGCACCTGCTGGCGCGCGGCAAACCGCTGCGCGAAGCGCTGGAGCAGGGTGCGCTGCACTCGATGATCTTCTGGGGGCCGCCGGGGGTGGGCAAGACCACCCTTGCGCGGCTGCTGGCGCAGTTCTGCGATGCGCACTTCGAAACCGTGTCGGCAGTACTGGCCGGGGTAAAAGAGATCCGTCAGGCCGTTGAAGTGGCCAAACAGCAGGCTGGCCAGTACGGCCGCCGTACCATTTTGTTCGTTGACGAAGTGCACCGCTTCAACAAGTCGCAGCAGGATGCCTTCTTGCCATATGTGGAAGACGGCACCCTGCTGTTCATTGGCGCCACCACCGAGAACCCGTCATTCGAGCTGAACAACGCGCTGCTGTCGCGGGCCCGGGTGTATGTGCTCAAGAGCCTGGACGAGGCAGCGTTGCGCAAACTGGTCAACCGCGCCCTCACGGAAGAGCGCGGCCTGGGCAAGCGCAACCTGCGGGTGGGCGACGACGCGTTCAAGATGCTGATGGCTGCCGCCGACGGCGATGGCCGGCGCATGCTCAACTTCCTTGAAAACGCCTCGGACCTGGCCGAAGACGGCAGCGAGATCGACGTCGAGATGCTACAGAGCCTGCTCGGTGACAGCCGCCGACGGTTCGACAAGGGGGGCGAGGCGTTCTACGACCAGATTTCCGCGCTGCACAAGTCGGTGCGCGGTTCCAACCCTGATGGCGCCCTGTACTGGTTTGCGCGCATGCTCGATGGCGGCTGCGACCCGCTGTACATCGCCCGGCGCGTGGTGCGCATGGCCAGCGAGGACATTGGCAACGCCGACCCGCGTGCGCTCAGCCTGTGCCTGGCGGCCTGGGATGTACAGGAGCGCCTGGGTAGCCCCGAGGGCGAGCTGGCAGTGGCCCAGGCCATTACCTACCTTGCTTGTGCACCCAAGAGCAACGCGGTGTACATGGGCTTCAAGACCGCGCTGCGCGAAGCGGCCGAGCATGGTTCGCTGGAGGTGCCTTTGCACCTGCGCAACGCCCCGACCAAACTGATGAAGCAACTGGGCTATGGCGACGAGTACCGCTATGCCCACGATGAACCCGACGCTTACGCCGCCGGTGAAGATTACTTCCCCGACGAACTGGAGCCCCGCCAGTACTACCAGCCAGTGCCCCGTGGCCTGGAGCTGAAGATTGGCGAGAAGCTGCGCCACCTGGCAGACCTCGACCGCAACAGCCCCCGTCAACGGAGAAAACCGTGATTGCACTCATCGCCGCGGTCAGCGCGGGCGGTATCGCCGGTACCTTGCTGCGCTTTGCTACCGCCAACTGGGTAACGGCCCACTGGCCACGGCACTTCTATGCCGGTACGCTGGCGGTCAACCTGGTCGGCTGCCTGTTGATCGGCCTGCTTTACGGCCTGTTCCTGCACAAGCCGCTGGTGCCGGTCGAGTTGCGCGCCGGCCTTATTGTCGGCTTCCTCGGCGGCCTCACGACCTTTTCCTCCTTCTCGCTCGATACCGTGCGCCTGATGGAAAGCGGGCAGGTGCCCCTTGCCTTGGGCTATACCGGTATCAGCGTAGTGGGCGGGCTGCTCGCGACCTGGGCCGGCCTGTCCCTGACCCGATTCTGAACCAACACCTACCTATAACGAGAGAACGATATGCTCGATTCCAAACTGTTACGCGGCCAACTTCAGGAAGTGGCGCAACGCCTGGCCTCCCGTGGCTTCAGCCTGGATGTCGCGCGCATCGAATCACTGGAAGAGCGCCGCAAGGCGGTGCAGACCCGCACCGAGCAGCTGCAAGCCGAGCGTAACGCCCGTTCCAAGTCCATCGGTCAGGCCAAGGCCAAGGGCGAAGACATCGCGCCGCTGATGGCCGATGTCGAGCGCATGGCCAATGAACTGGCCGCTGGCAAGATTGAACTGGACGGCATCCAGGCTGAACTGGACGGCATCCTGCTGACCATCCCCAACCTGCCAGACGCCAGCGTACCGGTCGGTGCCAGCGAAGACGACAACGTTGAAGTGCGCCGCTGGGGCACACCGAAGGCCTTCGACTTTGAAATCAAGGACCACGTCGCCCTGGGTGAAGTCAGCGGTGGCCTGGACTTCGAGGCCGCAGCCAAGCTGTCTGGCGCCCGCTTTGCCGTGCTGCGTGGCCCGATCGCCCGCCTGCACCGCGCCCTGGCGCAGTTCATGATCAACCTGCACACCGGCGAGCACGGCTACGAGGAGCACTACACCCCGTATCTGGTGCAGGCGCCTGCATTGCAGGGCACTGGCCAGCTGCCGAAGTTCGAGGAAGACCTGTTCAAGATCACCCGCGAAGGTGAGGCAGACTTCTACCTGATCCCGACTGCCGAAGTGTCGCTGACCAACCTGGTGGCCGATCAGATCCTCGATGCCAAGCAGCTGCCACTGAAACTGGTTGCCCACACCCCTTGCTTCCGTAGCGAAGCCGGTGCTTCTGGCCGTGACACCCGCGGCATGATCCGCCAGCACCAGTTCGACAAGGTCGAGATGGTGCAGGTGGTGGAGCCGGCGAAGTCGATGGAAGCCCTGGAAGGCCTGACCGCCAACGCCGAACGTGTACTGCAACTGCTGGAGCTGCCATATCGCGTGCTGGCCCTGTGCACCGGCGACATGGGCTTTGGCGCCGTGAAAACCTACGACCTGGAAGTGTGGGTACCGAGCCAGGACAAGTACCGCGAAATCAGCTCGTGCTCCAACTGCGGCGACTTCCAGGCGCGCCGCATGCAGGCCCGCTGGCGCAACCCGGAAACCGGTAAGCCAGAGCTGGTGCACACCCTAAACGGCTCCGGCCTGGCCGTAGGCCGTACCCTGGTTGCCGTGCTGGAAAACTACCAGCAGGCCGATGGTTCGATCCTGGTGCCGGAAGTGCTGAAGCCGTACATGGGCGGCGTCGAGGTCATCCGCTAAATGGATTACCTGCCGCTGTTCCACAAGCTGCAGGGCGGCCGCGTGCTGGTCGTCGGTGGCGGTGAGATCGCCTTGCGCAAGGCGCGCTTGCTGGCAGATGCCGGCAGCGTGCTGCGCGTGGTGGCGCCGGACGTCGACGGCCAGTTGGCCGCGTTGGCCCGGGAAGGTGGCGGAGAGGTGCTGGTGCGTGGCTATCAGGCAGCCGACCTGGTCGGTTGCCGGCTGGTGATCGCAGCTACCGACGACCCTGGGCTGAACGCCCAGGTGTCGGCGGATGCGCAGGCCCTCAGCCTGCCTGTCAACGTGGTGGATGCACCGGCCTTGTGCACGGTGATTTTCCCGGCGATTGTCGACCGTTCACCCTTGGTGATTGCGGTGTCCAGTGGCGGTGACGCCCCGGTACTCGCAAGGTTGATTCGCGCCAAGCTTGAGGCCTGGATTCCGTCGGCCTATGGTGAGCTGGCCGGGCTGGCTGCGCGTTTCCGGCACAAGGTGAAATCCTTGTACCCGGACGTCAATCAGCGTCGCGGCTTCTGGGAGACCGTGTTCCAGGGGCCGATTGCCGAGCGCCAGCTGGCCGGGCAGGGCGCCGAGGCCGAACGCCTGTTGCAGGCGATGGTAGACGGTGCGCCAGTGCAGCAGGGCGGTGAGGTGTACCTGGTGGGTGCGGGCCCGGGCGACCCGGACTTGCTCACCTTCCGTGCCTTGCGCCTGATGCAGCAGGCCGACGTGGTGCTGTACGACCGCCTTGTAGCACCTGCAATCATCGAGATGTGCCGGCGTGATGCCGAGCGCATCTACGTGGGCAAGCGCCGCGCCGACCATGCCGTGCCGCAGGACCAGATCAACCGGCTGCTGGTCGATCTGGCTCAGCAGGGCAAGCGTGTGCTGCGACTGAAGGGTGGCGACCCGTTCATCTTCGGCAGGGGTGGCGAAGAGATCGAAGAGCTGGCCGAGCATGGCATTCCGTTCCAGGTGGTGCCGGGCATTACGGCGGCCAGTGGGTGTTCGGCTTATGGCGGGATTCCCCTGACTCACCGCGACTATGCCCAGTCGGTGCGCTTCGTGACCGGGCACTTGAAGGATGGCACCAGTAACCTGCCGTGGGATGACCTGGTGGCGCCGGCGCAAACCTTGGTGTTCTACATGGGGTTGGTCGGTTTGCCGACCATCTGCGCCGAGCTGATTCGCCACGGGCGGGCGGCCAGTACGCCGGCTGCGTTGGTGCAGCAGGGGACTACACGTAACCAGCGGGTGTTTACCGGTACGTTGGCGGACTTGCCAGAGCTGGTGGCCCGGCATGAAGTGCATGCGCCGACCCTGGTGATTGTCGGGGAGGTGGTGCAGTTGCGCGACAAGCTGGCCTGGTTCGAAGGTTCGCAGAACAGCTGAAATCGTTGGGGCCGCTTTGCGGCCCTATCGCGACACAACGCCGCTCCTACAGGTCCAGGCTTTGCGCGGTCCTTGTAGGAGCGGCCTTGTGTCGCGATAGGGCTGCAAAGCAGCCCCGGCTATCTCAAGCCTGCCAGATCCCTTTCCCCGCCAACTTCTCCCGATCATGCGCCAGGCCAAAGTCCTGCAAAGGCCCTTTTGGCACGATCCCGTTGGGGTTGATGGTCTTGTGGCTCATGTAATAGTGCTTCTGGATATGCTCCATATCCACCGTTCCCGCCACGCCAGGCCACTGGTACAGCTCCCGCAGCCAGTTGGACAGGTTGTGGTAGTCGCTCAGGCGGCGCAAGTTGCACTTGAAGTGCCCGTGATACACCGCATCGAAGCGCACCAGCGTGGTGAACAGGCGCACATCGGCCTCGGTCAGGTATTCACCCGCCAGGTAGCGATTGCGGCTCAGCAGGTCTTCCAGATAATCCAGTTCGTTGAACACATCGTCGAACGCGGACTCGTAGGCGTCTTGCGTGGTGGCAAAGCCTGCGCGATACACGCCGTTGTTCACGGCCGGGTAGATGCGCTCGTTCAGTGCCTCGATGGTGGGGCGCAGTGGCTGCGGGTACAGGTCCAGCGTATTGCCGGTCAGCTCGTTGAACGCGGTGTTGAAGATGCGGATGATCTCCGCCGATTCATTGTTGACGATGCGCTTCTCTTTCTTGTCCCACAGCACAGGCACGGTCACGCGCCCTGTGTAGTGTGGGTCATCCAGGGTGTAACGCTGGTGCAGGTACTGCAAGGCGTCGAGGTGGTCGCCCGTAGAGCCCTGCTGCACATCGAACGTCCAGCCGTGGTCCTGCATCAGCCAGCTGACCACCGATACATCGATCAATGGTTCCAGGCCTTTCAGGGCACGGAAAATCAAGGTGCGGTGGGCCCATGGGCAGGCCAGAGAGACGTACAGGTGGTAACGGCCGGCCTCGGGGGCGGGCAGTTGATTGCGGCGCTGGGCGTTTTCACGTTTGAACGTGCCGTCCTTGCCGTTTTCATACCACTGGTCATGCCAGCGGCCGTCGATCAAAAGGCCCATGAGTGAGCTCCTCGGAACAAAGTTGTTTGTCGTTGGAGCCCAGTCTAGGCCAAATCGTTCGAATAAATAGCGCAAATAACCGGGGTTAATGATCGGTTAAATCGATTTGTTTCGCGTATCCCAGTAGCCTTGGGCTGTTGCGAACGCCTGCTCGCGGTCCTGCCCCAAGCCACGCAAGGCCAGGGCCATGGTGGCAATGAGGGCCTTCTCGCCATAGCTGTCTTCGACCTCGCCACGCCAGCACGCCAGTAAGTGCCCGGCTTGCAGGCTGGCCGGTTTCACATGGCGGCGCTCGCTCAGCGCTGGCCACTCTTCGTCCCACGCTTCGCCTGCGGTGGTGCCGTAGAGGTGGCTGATGACATCGGGGTTGACCTCGATCTCGCCGCCATCGCCCTTGATCACCACGGCATGATCGCCCAGCAGGCGGCTGGCCTCGCGGTGCACCGCCTGGTAGCCGGGGTGGAAGATGCTTTGCAGGCCACAGCGTGCGCCCAGTGGGTTGAGCACGCGTGCCAGTGAGTGGATGGGCGAGCGCAAGCCCAATGTGTTGCGCAGGTCGATCATGCGCTGCAACTGCGGCGCCCAGTCGTGCAGCGGGAAGAACGCAAGCTGGTGCTGGTCAAGGGCGTTACCGACGGCGGCCCAGTCGCGGCACAGCGGAAGCTGCAAAAGGTCCAGCAGTTGCTCACTGTACATGCGCCCGGCAGTGTGAGCGCCGCCGCCGTGCATCAGGATGCGCACGCCATTGCCAGCCAGGCACTTGGCTGCCAGCAGGTACCAAGGCAGGTGGCGCTTCTTGCCGGCGTAGGTGGGCCAGTCCAGGTCCACCGCAATGCTCGGCGCCTGCAGGTGGGCGCGCAGGGCCTCGGTGAAGCCGGCCAGCTCCTCGGCGCTTTCTTCCTTGTGGCGCAGCAGCATCAGGAAGGCACCCAGCTGGGTGTCTTCGACTTTGCCTTCCAGCAGCAGGGTCATGGCTGCGCGGGCTTCTTCGCGGGTCAGGCCACGCGCGCCGCGCTTGCCTTTGCCGAGAATGCGCACGAATTCGGCGAACGGGTGTTCGGCCGGGGTTTCCAGTGTCAAAGGGCGAGGTTCGGTCATATGCAGTTGGTCGGTTTGGGCAGGCCCGCCAGCTTGGCGGCAAGTTTGGCAGGGGTGCCGTTGAACAGGCGGTTCAGGTGCGGGCTGTTGCCCTTTTCCGGGCCCAGCTTCAGGGCCGTGTACTTGATCAGCGGGCGCGTGGCCGGGGACAGCTGGTATTCCTGGTAGAACTGGCGCAGCAGTTCGAGGACTTCCCAGTGGTCAGCGGTCAACGGGATGCCCTCGCGTTCGGCCAGGGCTTCGGCGGCGGCATGGGACCAGTCTTGCAGGTCGACCAGAAAGCCGTCTTTGTCCAGGGCGATGGCGTTTTCGCCAACGTTGAGCGTATTCATAGCCAGGTGTTGACCTTGTCGTAGTGCAGCGACAGTTCGACAAACGCGGCGTAGTCCACGGCCTTGGCCAGGTTGTCGCCGACCGCGCGGGCCTGCACGTCTTCTTCAAGGGCGAACAGGCGCTGGGCCAGGCCGGCAGCTTGCAGCAGCTGGTGCGGCTCGCTACCGCTGCGTAAGGCATACACAGCATCGCCGCACAGCAGCAGCGCGTCGTCGGCACCCAGCAGGCGCAGGCAGCTGGCCAGGCGATCATCGCCAAACGGGGAGTGGGCAATCACATGCAGGGTTGTCATCAGAGCGTTACCACCTGGTCGAAACGGGCGATCAGCGCGGTCAGGGCCGCGTCATCGAGCACTTGCACCGGCAGTGCCAAGGTGTCGGCTGCCAGGCCGCGGCGGGTGAGGCTGTGGTTACAGGCAAACAACTCGTCAACGCCAAACATGGGCAGTGCTTGCAGGTTGGCTGCCAGGTTCTTCTGTTGCACGGCGGCGGGTTGCTGGTTCGGGGCGAGCTGGAACACCCCGTCGTCGAGGAACAGCATGCCCAGCGGCAGGTCGAACGCGCCGCCGGCCAGGGCGATGTCCAGCGCTTCGCGGGCGGACGGGCCGTTCCACGGTGCCTGACGGCTGATGATCAGTAGCGATTTGGCCATTTCAGTCGCCTCCGAAGCAGACAAGGCGGTCGGCAACCTGCGCTGCCTCATGCAACTGGCCTAGCCCCGAGAGTTCCCAGGGTTTGGGCAGGTTCACGGCCGGGCGCTGGTAGCGGTTGGCCTCGGCTTCATCGAGCACGCCACGGCGGAGCGCGGCGGCAATGCACACCACGGCGTCCAGCTGGTTGGCCTCGATAAAGGCGCGCCATTGGCCCGCCACGTCCAGTTCGTCCTGGGGTGCGACCACGTTGGCCGAGGCACTGTGCACCCCGTCCTGATAGAAGAACAACCGGGCAATCTCATGCCCGCCGGCCAGCACCGCCTCGGCATAGCGCAAGGCGCGCCGCGAAGAGGGCGCATGGGCCGGAGAGAACACCGCGATAGCGAATTTCATGGGTAACTCATGCAAAGGAATGGTGCCATGATAAAGCAAAAAAGCCCGCGCCCGCTTGTGCATGGCGGGGCGGGCTTTCTATGCGTCCTGAAGGGCTCAGGCTTGTTCCTTGCTCTCCGGCAGGAACCAGTTCAACACCAGGGCGCAGATACCGCCGGTGGCTACACCCGACTCCAGCACATTGCGGATCGCCGCCGGCATGTGCGCCAGGAACTCCGGCACTTGCGCAACACCCAGGCCCAACGCCAAAGACACCGCAATAATCAGCAGCGCCCGACGATCCAGCCGCGTGCTGGCCAGAATATTGATCCCCGAAGCCGCAACCGCACCGAACATCACCATGGCCGCACCACCGAGTACCGGCTCCGGCACCGCCTGAATCACGCCGGCAACGCTCGGGAACAGGCCCAGCAGCACCAGCATCACGGCAATCCAGATACCGATATGGCGGCTGGCGATACCGGTCAACTGAATCACGCCGTTGTTCTGCGCAAAGATCGAGCTAGGGAAGGTATTGAACAAGCCGGCCAGCAGCGAATTGGCACCGTTGACCAGCACACCGCCCTTGATCCGCTGCATCCACACCGGCCCTTCGACCGGTTGGCGCGACACCTTGCTGGTGGCGGTAACGTCACCGATGGCTTCCAGCGAAGTCACCAGGTAAATCACCAGCATCGGAATGAACAGCGCCCACGAGAAGCCCAGGCCAAAGTGCAGCGGCGTAGGCACCTGGAACAGCGCGGCTTCATGCATGCCGGTGAAATCCAGGCGGCCCATGTAGCCGGCCAGCGCATAGCCAACCGCCAGGGCGATGACGATGGCGCAGCTGCGCATCCACACCACCGGGACGCGGTTGAGGATCACGATGATCGCCAGTACCACGCCCGACAGCAGGAGGTTATCGCCATTGGCGAAGGTGCCGTTGGCCATGGCGCCAAAGCCGCCACCCATGCTGATCAGGCCGACTTTGATCAGCGTCAGGCCGATCATCAGCACCACGATGCCGGTCACCAGCGGGGTGATCAGGCGTTTGACGAAGGGCAGGATGCGCGAAACGCCCATTTCCACGAACGATCCTGCGATCACCACACCGAAGATGGCTGCCATCACGCCTTCTACAGGCGTGCCCTGCTTGACCATCAGCGCACCGCCGGCAATCAGCGGGCCGACGAAGTTGAAGCTGGTGCCCTGAACGATCAGCAGCCCGGCGCCGAATGGCCCGAAGCGTTTGCACTGAACGAAGGTGGCGATACCCGAGATCACCAGCGACATGGAAACGATCAGGTTGGTATCACGCGCCGAAACACCCAGCGCCTGGCAGATCAGCAGGCCAGGGGTAACGATCGGCACAATGATCGCCAGCAGGTGCTGCAGGGCGGCCAGCAGGCCGATCACCAGCCGTGGCTTGTCCTCAAGGCCAAGCACCAGTTCATTGGCAGGCGCCGCTGCGCCTGGGCTGTGTTCGTGTGAGCTCATTGCTGAAAGCTGCCCCGCAAGAAAAAAGGAGCGCATTCTACGGGGTGATGGCGGATTGCGGTAGAGAAAAGCACGATGGCGGCATGATCGGCGACCATTCGCCCGATTATCTGACTTTTTAGTCAGTTATTTAGGGCTAAGTTGTCTGGGAGAAACAGATCAAGAGCATGCATTGCCCCTCTGTGGGGGCGGGCAAGCCCGCGAAGAATCCAGCACGGTGCATGGCACCGGCTGCGCCGGTGTTCGCGGCTAAAGCCGCTCCCACAGGATTGCGCATGCCTTGAGGTACGCACTGAACCTGTGGGAGCGGCTTTAGCCGCGAAGAGGCCGGCACAAGCAGCACAAGACAGTTGCTCCCAAGTACTGCAATAGCCTGGAATTTGCGCGATACCTGTGGGAGCGGGCAAGCCCGCGAAGAATCCAACGCGGTACCTGGCACCGGCTCCGCTGGTGTTCGCGAGCAAGCTCGCTCCTACACCCTGTTCAATACCCACAAAAAAGCCCGCCGAAGCGGGCTTTCTCACACACCGATCAATCAGTCATCACGACCCATGATGCCAAACAGCTGCAGCAGGCTGACAAACAGATTGTAGATCGACACATACAGGCTGATGGTCGCCATGATGTAGTTACGCTCGCCACCATGGATGATCGCGCTGGTCTGGAACAGGATACACACCGAAGAGAACAGCACGAAGCCAGCGCTGATCGCCAGTTGCAGGCCGCTGATCTGGAAGAAGAAGCTGGCCACGACGGCACCCAGCAGCACAAAGAAGCCAGCAGTGATGAAGCCACTGAGGAAGCTCATGTCCTTGCGGGTGATCAGCACATAGGCCGACAGACCACCAAACACCAGCGCAGTCATGGCAAACGCCGAGCTGACCACTTCAGCGCCACCGGCCATGCCCAGGTAACGGTTGAGGATTGGGCCGAGGATAAAGCCCATGAAGCCGGTGAGCGCAAAGGTGGACACCAGACCCCAGGCCGAATCACGCAATTTGTTGGTAAGGAAGAACAGCCCGTAGAAGCCGATCAGCACCACGAACACGTTCGGGTAGCCGACGCGCATCTGCTGGGCCACGAAGGCCATGACACCGCTGAAGGCGAGGGTAAGGGCCAGCAGGCTGTACGTGTTGCGCAGGACCTTGCTGATCTCCTGCTGCTCGACCTGCTGGCCGTGGTGTACGGCGTAATCCTGTTCGCGCATGGCGACACTCCTTGGTAAAACCTGTGGTTTCGAACGTTCAGATGCTAGGAGTCTATCAGAGCTCCTGCAACCCGCGACACAGAGAGTTTGACAGCGTGTTTCATTAAGGTATTATGGCGGCCGCAAAACGAGCTGGAAGCGTGGCCGAGTGGTTTAAGGCAACGGTCTTGAAAACCGTCGATGGGCAACTATCCTAGAGTTCGAATCTCTACGCTTCCGCCATATTCAAAGCCCTGATTATTCAGGGCTTTTTGCGTTTTTGGGGCCTGCAAAAACGGGCCTCTGGAGCAGGTCAATTCAAAGGAGTGAGTGGATGTACATCGTGTCTTTTACCCGTTTTCTTGCAGCCCTTGGCATGGCGGTGAGCCTGGGGGCAGTTGCCGAAGACAGGGTGCCTGAGCCCAACGAAGCCAATTGCTCGGGTGAAACCTACGAGCAGATCCTGGCCAGCCTTTCCAAGGAATGGGACCGCAATGAGTTCGTCGCGAACTGCAAGAGCTTCCATGCAGCCAGGGAAATGACCCAGTGGAAGTTCAAGAAAAGCCCGCCTGACGACTTCTAAGTCCAAAAAAGCCCTGAATTTCTCAGGGCTTTTAGATTGTAGATCTGTGCCTTCTCACAAACGCTGTCGCTCGCACTCGGAAGCCGAAATGAACAAACTGATCCTGCCCACCGCCATCTTCGTAACCGTGATGATCGTAGGCACGATAGCCGATAACTTCGGCCTGACTGGCGGATGGAAAATAGGTGTGCTGTGCCTGGTGGCCGGCGCTGTTCAGATTGTGGTTACACGCCTTCAGCGTGCACCGCACAAGAACGCCCAATCTTAAACACTGCGTCCAAGGTAAAGGTGGTCACGCTTTGCGTGCTGTTGTGCTCTGGAGATAGTCCAGACCATCTGGTTGCACTGCCGCGCTGAGAACTCATGCCGGGCGCTCCGCTTACCCTGTGGGAGCGGGCGTGCCCGCGAAGAATCCAGCGCGGTGCATGGCACCGGCTGCGCCGGTGTTCGCGGGCACGCCCGCTCCCACAGGGGCCCTGCTAAATCAGCAAGTCATGTGCAGTTCTATGAGAGAGCGGCGCAGGCGGTGATAATGGGGGCAACTGCAAGGGCTATGTCATGCTAACCATCTCCAACAACGTGCATCTGCCGGATGCCGAAATCGAACTGACCTACATCCGTGCGCAAGGCGCGGGTGGGCAGAATGTGAACAAGGTATCCAGCGCCGTGCACCTGCGCTTCGACATCCCGGCCTCATCGTTGCCCGAGTTCTACAAAGAGCGGCTGCTGGCGCTGCGTGACTGCCGCATCACCGGCGACGGCGTACTGATCATCAAGGCCCAGCAGTACCGCACCCAGGAGCAGAACCGGGCTGACGCACTGGCGCGTCTTGCCGAGTTGATCATCGCTGCCGGCAAGACCGAGAAGAAACGCCGCCCGACCAAGCCTACCCTCGGCTCGAAGACCCGCCGCCTTGAAGGCAAGGCCAGGCGCGGTACTGTCAAGGCGGGGCGGGGCAAGGTGGATTTCTAGTGCTGGTGGTGGAGTGTTGTGTGGCTGGTCAACCCGATCAGCGCATCATGCCCAACTCGGCATCATCCATCAGCGCTTTGGCCAGCGCGCTCAGGTAGTGCGCAGCCCAGATCATCATCGGCTTCTCATCCATCAACCCGATAATCGTCAGTTCCCGCACATACCCCATCAACTCCGAAGCCTGCTCGCGGGCGTTCTGGCACGGGATGCCGGCTTCGATGCGGAACAGTGGGTGGGTCCGGTTTTCGCCTTGGTAGAACGTGGTCTTGCCTACAGTCGTTTTCTCGTTCGATTCGTCAGTCGTCATGGGTCCATCTCCCTGATCATCTAGAACCTGGGCGAGCACCTTCGCTGGCAGCAGGGCCAGCCCAGGCAATACAGAACATTCGGCTTAGTGCGGCGTTCGTGGCTCTTTTGGCGTCTGGGCCTGAATCAGTGCGGATTCAAGCAACAGGCGCAGCGAATCAAGTTCATGTGCCGTCGCCATCATCAAGATTGATGCGGGTGATCTGGGTTGCAGCAGTATCGCTTGCTGCGAAACGGCGAGCGCGCAGAGGGCGTAGTCCGAAGCCTGGATGAGGGTGTCTTCGAGGGAGTGGAGGGTGTGGGGTGGGTCGGGGACCATCTTCAACATTGTTCAATTCCCTATTGGTGCTGCCACCTTTCAGCCGTCAAGCAGAAGGGTGGCAGCTGTACGTAGGTTGACGGACCGGCGGAATTGAGAAGCTCCGGCGCACGCAAGCGTGCCCGTACGTACAGCCACCATAAAGAGGTGCCATAACTCAAATCCATCGCGGCCCGTCAAAGCCGTGTCACTGATATGCAGCGACAGGCCCAGACTAGAGACCCAGCAGGGCACCCGCAATGGAAAATAGGCGGCAACAGTATCTTTGGGAAATGCCCTACAAGAAAGCGAAAAATTCTGATTTTTCGAAGCAGGTTGACATCATTTTGGTGATTTAGCAGGGACCCTGTGGGAGCGGGCACGCCCGCGAACACCGGCGCAGCCGGTGCCATGCATCGCGTTGGATTCTTCGCGGGCGCGCCCGCTCCCACAGGGTTTGCGTTTCGCCAGAAGGTTGCAGCTGATCACTTGATCAGCGGCACACCACTCAGCTTTTGCAGTTCGTCAAAGTCGATATCGGCACAGATCTCGACCACTTTCAGCCCTTCCGGCGTTACTTCCAGCACGGCCAGGTCGGTGTAGATACGGCTGACACAAGCAATGCCGGTCAGCGGGTAGGTGCACTCGGGCACCAGCTTGCTTTCGCCGGCCTTGGTCAGGTGGTCCATCATCACGAACACTTGGCGAGCGCCGGTGGCCAGGTCCATCGCGCCGCCTACGGCAGGGATCGAACCCTCGGCACCTGTGTGCCAGTTGGCCAGGTCGCCCTTCACCGACACCTGGAAGGCACCCAGTACGGCGATGTCCAGGTGGCCGCCGCGCATCATCGAGAACGAGTCGGCATGGTGGAAGAACGCACCACCGGTCAGCAGGGTGACGTGCTGCTTGCCGGCGTTGATCAGGTCATCGTCTTCCTCCCCCGGCGCGGGGCTTGGCCCCATGCCCAGCAGGCCGTTCTCACTGTGCAGGAATACTTCCTTGTCGCCCAGGTAGTTGGCCACCAGGGTAGGTGCACCAATGCCCAGGTTTACGTAGGCACCTTCCTGAATGTCTGCGGCCACGCGTTGGGCCATCTCGGTGCGGGAGAGCTTTTTGGTGATGGTCATGGCAGGCCTCAGACAGCGTTGGCGATCGAAGAAGCGGCAGCACCGGTAACGGCAACCACGCGCTGGACGAAGATACCCGGGGTAATGATGTGTTCCGGGTCCAGTTCACCGAGCTCGACAACCTGGTCGACCTGGGCGATGGCGGTCTTGGCGGCCATGGCCATGATCGGGCCGAAGTTGCGGGCGGCCTTGCGGTAGGTCAGGTTGCCCCAACGGTCGCCCTTGTGGGCCTTGATCAGCGCAAAGTCGGCGTGCAGTGGCATTTCCAGCACGTACATGCGGCCGTCGATCTCACGGGTTTCCTTGCCTTCAGCCAGCAGCGTGCCGTAGCCGGTCGGCGAGAAGAACGCACCAATGCCCGAGCCCGCGGCGCGAATGCGCTCGGCCAGGTTGCCTTGCGGCACCACTTCCAGTTCGATCTTGCCGGCGCGGTACAATTCGTCGAACACGTAGGAGTCGGACTGGCGCGGGAACGAGCAGACCACCTTGCGCACGCTGCCTGCCATGAGCAGGGCGGCCAGGCCGATCTCGCCGTTGCCGGCGTTGTTGCTGATGATGGTCAGGTCGCGGGCACCGGTGGCGATCAGGCCGTCGATCAGCTCGGACGGCATGCCTGCCGTGCCAAAGCCACCGACCATGATGGTCGAACCGTCGGTAATCCCTTCCACCGCGCTGGCGATGGACTCGTACGTTTTATTGATCAAGGCGAGCTCCTGGTTGTTCCTGGAGTTGTGGTTGTCGGGCTGGCCGGAGCGCGTGACGCGGTGGGGCCTGTCAGCACTTGAAATTACTTGCTGACTTTCGCTATAGCGTGCCGCAAGATAGGGCAACAGTAGAGAGGGTTTGGCTGAATTTGTGCGATTATCGAACTGTTGTGCGATGTACGAGCAGTCACGCAGGCTATTTGCCACATTCCAGCTGACCGTGTAGTCCCTTCATTTTTCCCCTCACGGAGACCGCGATGATCCGGCAGGCCGTGGCAGCTGATGAGCCTGAAGTCAGGTGTTGTGCCGAACAGGCCTACGCCCGTTATGTACCACTGATCGGGCGCAAGCCCGCGCCGATGATTGCCGACTTCGCCGGGCAGATAGCGCAAGGTGTGGTCTACGTTGCAACGGATGATCAAGCGGTCTTTCAGGGTTTCATCGTGTTCCATGCCGAACAGGGCCACATGTTGCTGGAAAACGTCGCGGTCCTGCCCAGCGCGGCCGGGCAGGGTACAGGTAAGGCGCTGATCCGCTTCTGTGAAGATGCCGCCCGGCAACAAGGGCTAGGCGCCGTCCATCTCTACACCAACGAGATGATGACCGAGAACCTGTCGATTTACCCCAAGCTTGGCTATGTGAACGTGGGGCAACGTACGGAAGACGGTTTCAAGCGCGTTTATTTCGAGAAGCCCCTGGTGCCCTGACAGGCCGGTCGTGCATGCGTACAAAGCATGCTCCGCACAAGGGCAATGCATCATGCACCCCGGCTTCAGGCATCATGTACCCAGCCCCCTCGAACAGCTGAACGCGCCAAATGCCAGAATCCCCCAACCCCAACCGTGCCATCTACGACCTGGACATGCTCCGCACCGTGGTCATGGTGGCCGACTGCGGCAGCTTCACCACCGCCGCTGCGCGCCTGCATTCCACCCAGTCCACGGTGAGCCAGAAGGTGCGCCGGCTGGAGGAAATGGTCGGCCACCAGTTGCTCGACCGCAGCAACCGCGAGGTGCACCCGACCGACGCTGGTGAAACCCTGCTGCGTTACGCTCGGCACTTGCTGGCGGTGAGCAGCCAGTTGACCGAGGCGATGTCGGGTGGGGTGACGGTGACCGTGCGCATCGGCCTGCCGGACGATTTTGTCGCGGGCAAGACGATGCAGGCGTTGGCGGCGTTCAACCGGCGTAATCCGACGGTGAAGCTGGAAATTACCGGTGGCCTTAGCCGTGACCTGGTGAGCACCTATGATCGGGGCGAACTGGACCTGGTGTTGATCAAGCAACGGCGCCACAGCCGTGAGGCGAATGCCTGCCAGCCAGAGCGCATCGAGTGGATCGACAGTGCGCAGTACCCGTGTTTTGCCCAAGACCCGATTCCGCTGGTGACCTTCCCGCCGCGAGGGTTGTACCGCGATGACATGATCGGTGCAGTCGAGGCCATGGGGCGCAGCTGGCGTATTGCATTTACCAGCTCGAGCCTGGCAGGGATTCAGGAGGCGGTGGCCAATGGGTTGGGGGTGAGCCTGTTGCCATCGCGGGTGGTGACGGCGGGGCATCGGGTGTTGGGGGCGCAGGAAGGGTTCAAGCCGATCAAGGTGTTTGAAGCGGCGATTTTTCATCGGCCAACGGCGGACCCGATGGTCATGGAACTGGCTGAGATTTTGATTGGTATTTTGCGGGCTGAGTGAGCGGCTGGTGAAGGCAAGTGGGTGCTGTTGTTGTCAGGCGAGTGCCCCCACCAGGGTATTCAGATTCTTGTGGCGTCCTTCTCTGGCTTGATCTCGTTCTTTTTAAATTCCTGCCAATACGCGCCTTCGAAGAAGGTCATGGAAACAATGTTCTTTTGCAGAAGGCTGATGCTGAACAGGCTGCCAATCTCATCGGCCCGGTTAGCGCGAGTGGAGCGGTCTTCCGTGCCGTCATCAATACCTGAAACCGGACCTTTCTTGACCGCGTCGTATACCCTGTCATAGAACGTGGTGAACTCGACCGTCAGCTGATCCTTGTCACGAAAGCCGCTGTAGATGGGGATGATCGAGAAACCCTCATCGTTATTCGAGTCGTGATCCTGCAGGTTACCGAAGTTCTTTACCCAGCCGATGTACACCTTGCGGTCTTCCATGCTGAACATATACAGGCGTTTGTTGAATAGTGAGTCAAGCAGCAATGCCTGATGGGTGCTGGTGGGCAGCATGGTTTCGAGGATGAAGGAACGGGTAAGGAAATCGTTCTTCAGGCCGTGACGGTAACGGGTGATCTTAAAGCGGACCTTTGCCGCCATGTAGGCGTAAAGCGGTGCCGTGAGAATTGCTACCAGCATCGTCGAGAACAGATGCTGCTCTTTAGAGTGGGTAAAACCCCGGTCCTCGAACAGCTCGGCCAGGCCAAAGAACCCCTCGGTACACCACTCGATCAAAAATACCAATGTCAGCCATGGCAATGCGAGGACAAGCCCCCTCATTGCGATATGCAGGTACAGTGATTGCCCTTCATATTTCGCAATCAGCGTCTTGTCGTAGAAGTTGTATTTACAGTAAATGAAGCCGCAGATCAGGATGGGAAGGACGAGGAGAAAACCCATTGCAGAGGCTTAGTTCGACTTCGAAATCGCTTGCCTGGCTGCTTCACAGGCGCGTGCGAAATCTGCATCTTGCAGGATGGTGGATGCCGAAATGGAGACGGCGCCGTGGTCACTCACCTGCACTTGCTCGGCGACTGCATTGAGTCGCCTGGCGATTGCCAAGGACTCTTCTGAAGGAGGGGAAACCCACTGCAGCAGGGTTTCCCAGATGTTTTTGTGGCTCATGCAATCACTCCTCTTCCACGTATTGCCTGAACACCTGTCCCAAGCATAGCAGCGTGCCCACGATAGGCCGCCAGCCTGCGGGGGGAGGGTAGCATACCGCAGCTGTTGCACTTGTATGGACAGATGAACGAGCCGGGGTGTTTCGTTTCGTGTCGAGGAGTGCCGCAGTGGTGAAAGTCCGGTGCAGCTTAGCGGCGCAGTTCCGCAGCAAACTGCGCAGCTTTCAGCTGCAACTGCGCAGGCCCGCCCCAGAACGCCCCGTGGCGCACGATCACCCGTTCATGAATCGCCGCCGCCACGGCCGCAGCGGCATTTGGAGCCCTGAACAGAACGAAACTGGCTTCGTTGCCAACCATCAAGCCGTAATCCGTCTTGCCCATTACCCCGGCACTGGCCTCGGTCGCCATGTGCAACGCCACCCGCAGTTCGTCATCGGTGTTAAAGCCCGAGCGGTAGCTGACCAGCATGGCCCGTTGCAGCATGTCGCCATTGCCATACGGCCACCAGGCATCCTGGATGTTGTCGTTGCCGGTAAATACCCGCACACCGCCGGCGCGCAGGCGCAGCACCGGTGGGAACGCGTGTTCGCCAGGGGCGTTGGTCATGATGGAAATTCCCGCACCCGCCAGCACTTCGGCGGTGGCGTCGACCACGGCATCGGATACATCGCCCAAGCCGTAGGCGTGGCTGACGGCCACAAGCCCTTGCATGCCCAGTGCCTGGGTGCGGGCGGCGATGCGTTCGAGTTGGGCGATGCAGATGTCGCCGGGCTCATGCAGGTGGATATCAACCTTCACGCCATGCCGGTCGGCGATGCCGAACACGATGTCCAGTTGGGCATCGGCGTCGCCGTCCAGGGTGGTCGGGTCGATGCCGCCGACCACCTGCACGCCTTCGCGGATGGCCGCTTCCATCACCTCAGCGGTGCCAGGGCAGGTCACCACGCCGGCCTGCGGGAAGGCTACCAGTTCGATGTCGAGCAGGTCTTTCCACTTGTCCCGGGCTTCGAGCATGGCGTGCAGGTTGGTCAGGCCGGTGGTGGCGTCCACATCCACATGGCAGCGCATGGCAAGGGTGCCGAACGAGGCAGCCTGGCGCATCAGTGCATCGGCGCGTTCGACGATGGGCGGGGCGCTGGCCAGTTCGCGTTTTTCCACGGCCAGGCGTTCGCGCAGGGTGGCCACGGGCTGGTGCGGTCGCCAGCGGTCGCCGACGAAGCTTTTGTCCAGGTGAATGTGGCCGTCGACAAAGCCCGGCAGCGCCAGCAGGCCTTCCAGGTCGATGGTTTCGCGGGCGGGTGTGCTGGCGCGTTGCGGGCCGATGTGGGTGATTCGGCCGTTGGCTACGGCAATGTGCAGGGGCAGGCCATCGGCGTCGATGGCGTTGATGAACTCACGGTCGTTCATGGTCGGGCCTTTTTTACTAACGGCTTGGGTGACGTACCACGGTAGGGCGGATGCGGGCAGGTCTCCAATTAATTATCAGGATCAGGTGCAGTGCATTTCTGGATGCAGGCAGGGGAAGTTGCCCTGCATTAAAAAGCCCACTGCATTCGATTCCGATAATTAACTTTCAAAGCGTTCGATCACGGCCCAGGATTGAGTTCGAGACCGGTCCAGCCGCCTGCCATGGCGCTTTCCAGGGCTGGCCCTCACACACAATAAAAACAAATGCCGTGTCGGAGTCCTCCCATGACCCACGATTCCAAGCTGCTGCGCGCCGCGCTGATTTTCATCGCCTGTACTTCTTTCATTGTCTGTGGCGTACAACCCATTTTCATGGGTTTGGTCACGGAGCAACTTGGCCTGTCACTCGACCAGCAGGGCTGGGTGGTGTCGGTCGAGATGATCGGCATGACCCTCGGTACCTTGCTGTGCCCGCTGCTGATGAAGCGCCATGGCGGGCGCAACCTGTGCCTGTACGTTGGCGCGCTGTGCGTGGCACTGAGCGTCGCCACCGCCTTTGCCACCACCAACACCATGTTGCTGCTCGTGCGCCTGGCGGCCGGCACCTGTGCAGGGCTGGTGTATGCCTACGCGGTGTGCATGCTAGGCCGCTTACCCAACCAGGACCGATCGTTCGGGTTGATGCTGTTGCTGCAAACGCCCGAGTACTCGTTGTTCTCCGCCGCGTTGCCGTTGCTGGCTGCGCAGAGTGGCACGGTGACGGCTTTGTGCGCGTTCGGCCTGTGGTACTTGCTGATCTGCGGCGCCAGCCTGGTGTTGCCGCGCCGTCCAGCGGCGTTGCTGGCCAGCGGCGAAGGCTCAACTGCCCAGGGCGGCTCAGCACGCACGGGGCGTACGGCGTTGGTGGGCATGCTGTTCATGCAGATCGCCATCTACTGCGTATGGGGCTTCATCGACCAGCTGGCACGGGACCAGGGCATCAGCGGCGTTGATATCGGTTGGGCGTTCGGCCTGTCGGCCATTGGTGGCCTGCCTGGGGCGGGGCTGCCCAGCTTGCTGGGGGCGCGGGTCAACCGCCAGCTGATGATCGCCGTAGGGCTGGTGGCGGTGTTCATTTCCATCGCCATGCTCACGGGCAATACCCGCACACCGATGCAGTTGTTTGTCGCGTTGCTGCTGATCAACTTTGGCTGGGTGCTGTCGCTGTCGTACTACATGGCGCTGATTACCACCAACGACCCGACTGGCAAGCTGACGCCACTGGTCAGCATTACCTTGATGGGGGCTGCGGCGGTGACGCCCGCGTTGATTGCCATGTTGGTGGAAGGGTCGAACCAGCAGCTGATCTTCTTGCTGGGGACCGGGGCGTTGGTGATTGCTTTTGCGGTGACCTGCCTGGGGGCGGGGGCCAGGCTTGCCCGGCCAGGCGTTGCACACAATTCAAAGAGCTAGCAGGGTACGCGGAGCGCCCAGCATCAGGCTCAGGAGTCCGAAAACAGATCGAACATCAACTGCCTGAGCCATCGGTTGGCGGGGTCTTTGTTGTACCGCCCATGCCAGAACAGGTTGATCTCGATGTTCGGCAACTCCACCGGTGGCGGCAGTACGCTCAGCCCGAACGGCACCTGGCAACTGGCGGCAAACCGCTCGGGCACCGTCGCCAGCAAATCAGTGCGCTGCAGGATATGCCCCACGGCCACAAAGTGCGGCACCTCCAGGCGAATGTTGCGCACCACGCCCGCCCGTGCATAAAACGTATCCACCTCGCCGTGGCCGGTATTGGCTGCCACCACGTTCACATGGTCGAAGCCTGCGAACCGCTCCACTGTCAGGGGCTGTCGCGTAGCCGGGTGCCCTCTGCGGCACAGGCACACATAGCGATGGTGGAACAGCCGCCGCTGGAAGAACCCTGCCTGCAAATGCGGCAACAGGCCGACCGCCAGGTCAATGGCGCCGTTCTGTAACCCTTCGGCGAGGGTGTCGGTGGAGTTGCGCAGTGTGCTGATGGTGCACCCGGGTGCCAGCGAGGCGAAGGCGTCCATCAGCTTCGGCATGAAGTAGATCTCGCCAATGTCGGTCATCGCCATGATGAAGCGGCGGTTGCTGGTGCGCGGGTCGAACGTGTCTTGCCTGGCAAAAGCATCGCGCAACGTGTGAATGGCTGTGGTCACCGGTTCTGCCAGTTGCAGGGCGTAGGGGGTTGGCTCCATCCCCTTATAGGTGCGTACGAACAGTTCGTCTTGCAGCACAGTGCGCAAGCGCTTCAGTGCGTTGCTCATCGCCGGCTGGGTCAGGTCCAGGTTTTCGGCAGCGGTCGAAACTTTGCGGTCGATCAGTAACTGGTTGAAAACCAGAAGCAGGTTCAGGTCTAAATCGCGTAGTTCCATGATACCTCTCAGGTATTAATCGAGACGCGACAGGTATTGTTTTCTTGTTTTATCGGCGCCCTGATACAACGCTACCCGAAATAAGACTCGCTGGGTATGCATAAGCAGTATTCACACCCGAAATAGCCACTATTCGAGTGGTTGCATGTGAGCCGTGTTACGCCTTGGTCATGATGGTTCTTGCTAGCCAATCAGGGGCACGCCCCCACCCATAACAACTACAAGAACGAGCGATGCCATGCGAAACATCAATGCAGCGGCCCTGTTGGACGGGGCCCGGTTCAATGCCTTTCACGCGCGTTTACTGTTCTGGTGCGCGCTTATCATCATCTTTGACGGCTACGACCTGGTTATCTATGGCGTGGTGTTGCCCTCGCTGATGGCCGAATGGAACCTGAGCGCAGTACAGGCGGGGGCTCTGGGCAGTTGTGCGCTGGTCGGGATGATGCTGGGGGCGCTGTTCTTCGGTTCGCTCTCGGACCGCATCGGGCGGCGCAAGACCATCATGACCTGCGTGCTGTTGTTCAGCGGGGTTACCGCGCTGAACGGGCTGGCCACTTCACCCGAAACCTTTGCGCTGTGCCGTTTCGTCGCCGGGCTTGGTATTGGTGGTGTCATGCCCAACGTGGTCGCGTTGATGAACGAATACGCACCCGGCAAGTTGCGCAGCACTTTGGTGGCGATCATGTTCAGCGGGTATTCGCTGGGCGGCATGTTATCGGCCGGGCTGGGCATGCTGTTCATTCCACAGTGGGGGTGGCAGACCGTGTTCTACGTGGCAGTGGTCCCGTTGTTATTGTTGCCATTGCTGATCAGCCAGTTGCCAGAGTCCATGGACTTTTTATTGCGCAGCGGGCAAACCGAACGGGCCAAGGCTTTGCTGGCGCAAGCGACGCCGACTTATGTGCTGGACAGCAATGATCAACTCGCCCTGGCCTCTGCGCGTGGGGCAAATGTATCAATCCGCGAAATATTCAACGAAGGCCGTGCGTTCAACACGCTTGCGTTGTGGGTCGCATTCTTCTGCTGCCTGCTGATGGTTTATGCCTTGAGTTCATGGCTACCCAAATTGATGAGCAGTGCCGGCTACGGGCTCAATTCAAGTTTGGCGTTTTTGTTGGTGCTCAACTCGGGCGCAATCATTGGTGCAGTAGTGGGTGGCTGGTTGGGTGACCGTATCGGTATCGCCAATGTGTTGCTGTGCTTCTTTGCTTGCGGGGCGCTGTCGCTTGGCTTGCTTGCGCTCAAGGCGCCAATGGCGGTGTTGTACCTGCTTATTGCCGTGGCGGGGGCCTCTACCATTGGCACGCAGATACTGGCCAATGCCTGCGCGGTTCAGTACTACCCGCCACACATACGTTCCACCGGCCTTGGCTGGGCAATGGGCATAGGGCGGCTTGGCGCGATTGTCGGGCCGCTGTTGGGCGGGGTGCTGCATGGCGCGAACTTACCTTATCAAAGCAGTTTCCTGGCGTTTGCCGTACCCGGCGCCATCGGTGCAGTGGCCGTGCTGGTGTTTATCCGGCGCCAGGTGGCTACCCCGGCCTTCGCCGCCGGCTGAGGGATATTCAGGCGGGTGATGCCGTCTATGGGTTTTGCAATATTTATCAATGGCTGGCCAGCCGCAATGATTGGCGCATTCCAATAACAATCAGCCCCGAGGTACCTTGCAATGCACAATGCTACTGCGCTTGAAGTTTCCATTATTGGTGGTGGTATCGCAGGTGTTGCACTTGCGCTTGATCTTTGCCGCCATGCACACCTGAACGTTCAATTGTTCGAGTCGGCCGCCGCCTTTGGCGAAGTGGGCGCGGGTGTGTCGTTTGGCGCCAATGCCGTGCGTGCCATCGCCGGCCTGGGCATTGCCGAGCCCTACGCCAAAATTGCCGACAGCACGCCGGCGCCTTGGCAGGACGTGTGGTTTGAGTGGCGGGATGGGCGCGATGCGCAGTACCTAGGCAGCAGCGTGGCGCAGGGCGTGGGGCAGTCGTCGGTGCACCGGGCTGACTTTCTCGATGCGTTGGCCAGCCAGCTGCCGGCAGGTGTCGCCCGGTTCGGCAAGCGTGCCCAGCGGGTCGAGCAAGTGGGGGAGCGGGTGCGCGTGTGCTTTACCGATGGCACGCAGCATCACTGCGATTTGCTGATTGGTGCCGATGGCATCAAGTCGTCCATTCGCGAGCATGTGCTCGACGGCCTGGGCGTCTCCCCGGTTTCGCCTCGGTTCAGTGGCACGTGCGCCTACCGCGGGCTGATCGACAGCGAGCGGCTGCGCGAGGTGTATTGGGCGCGTGGTATCGGCGAGCACCTGATCGATGTGCCGCAGATGTACCTGGGGCTTGACCGCCATATCCTGACCTTCCCGGTCAAACAGGGGCGGTTGATCAACGTTGTGGCGTTTGTGTCGGACCGTAGCCAGCCGAACCCGGCATGGCCGAGCGATGCGCCCTGGGTGCGTCAGGCGACCCAGGCAGACATGCTGAAGGCGTTCGAGGGCTGGGGGGAGGCGGCACATGTGCTGCTGGAATGCATTGAAACGCCATCTCTGTGGGCGCTGCATGACCTTGCCGAGTTGCCGGGGTATGCCCATGGCCGGGTTGGGCTGATCGGCGATGCGGCCCACGCCATGCTGCCACACCAGGGGGCGGGGGCAGGGCAGGGGCTGGAAGACGCCTGGCTGCTGGCGCGGTTGCTGGCCGACCCGGAGGTTTTACAAGCCAGCCCGCAAGCGGTACTCCAGGCCTATGACGCTGTGCGGCGGCCGCGTGCATGCCGGGTGCAGCGCACATCCTGGGAGGCGGGCGAGCTTTATGAGTTTCGTGACCCTGCTGTGCAGGATGATCCGCAGGTGTTGGGCAAGGTCCTGGGCGAGCGGTTCGACTGGTTGTGGAACCATGATTTGCAGGATGACCTGAAGCAGGCCCGGCAGTTGTTGGGGATGCAGGTGCAGGCTGCTTGATGGCTTGAGAGGGCGGTGGCGGCTGGCACCGGATTTGCCGGTGTTCGCGGCTGAAGCCGCTCCCACAGGTACTGCGCATGCCTGGAGGTAGGCACTGAACCTGTGGGAGCGGGCATGCCCGCGAAGCAGGCGACGCGGTGTATGGCACCGGCTGCGCCGGTGTTCGCGGGCGCGCCCGCTCCCACAAGTACTGCGCATGCCTGAAGGTAGCCACTGAGCCTGTGGGAGCGGGCATGCCCGCGAAGCAGGTGACGCGCTGGATGGCACCGGCTGCGCCGGTGTTCGCGGGCGCGCCCGCTCCCACAGGTTTCTGCGCTGATTTCATCTATGGCGCAACCCTGTGGGGCCAGTGAATGTTAAAGGTCACTGCAAGGTCACGGGCTTGAAGCTATCCGGTAACTGCTGGATCGCCGCCTCGATCCTGGCAATCGGTTCAGCCAACACGTCCGCTTCCTTGTCTTTACCCTCACTTCTCAGGCGATCACGTTCAAGGCGCAGGTTTAGCAAATTCTTCTGCAGTTTCAGGGCCGAGGCATTGTACGGGTCCATGCTTTTCTCACGCTGTGGGCTTCCGTGCCGTTGTAGGAAAACCGGACCGTAGCAGCTCGATTTTGCTGGAGAAACTGATGTTTCATACAGCGAAATCCCTATTGCTCGAATACTCCTACGCTGCACGGTAAAAGATCCTACAAGTCGTATTTCAAACCGTGTCATTCAAACTCGGCTCAACCCCGCGTGATAGCTGGCCACAACGGGGTTTGGCCCTGCACAACGTGCTATCCAAGCCCTGCGGAGCCTTTTGACACTTCATGTAGCAATTGCGCCCCAGCAGGCTACAGGTGATCCGCATCCACGACCGCCTGGGCAAACGCCTGCGGCGCTTCCTGCGGCAGGTTGTGGCCAATGCCACCGCTGATCAGCCGATACTCATATTTGCCGGTAAAGCGCTTTGCATACGCTTCGGCAGGTGGGTGTGGGGCGCCGTTGGCATCGCCCTCCAGCGTGATGGTGGGCACCGTGATGGAGGGGAACCGGGCCAGCCTGGCCTCCAGCGGGTCGTAGCGTGTTTCGCCTTGGGCCAGCCCCAATCGCCAGCGGTAATTGTGCACGGTGATCGCCACCTGGTCGGGGTTGTCCAGCGCCTTGGCGCTGCGTTCGAACGTGGCATCGTCGAACGCCCATTTGGGCGAAGCGGTTTGCCAGATCAGTTTGGCGAAGGCGTGGCGGTTCTGCTCGTAGCCGGCCTGGCCGCGAGGGGTCGCGAAGTAGTACTGATACCACCATTGCAGTTCGGCGCTGGGCGGCAGCGGCGCCTTGGCTGCCTCCTGGCTGCTGATCAGGTAGCCGCTGACCGATACCAAGGCTTTGACTCGCTCGGGCCACAGTGCCGAGACAATGTCGGCGGTGCGCGCGCCCCAGTCGAAGCCGGCGAGCACGGCATGCTGGATATGCAACGCGTCCATGAAGGCAATGACATCGCTGGCCAGCGCCGTGGGCTGGGCGTTGCGTGGAGTGGCGGCGGACAGGAACCGGGTCTGGCCGTAACCGCGCACGTAAGGCACCAGCACCCGGTAACCTTTTGCGGCCAGGGCAGGGGCAACGGCTTCGAAACTGTGAATGTCGTAGGGCCAGCCATGCAGCAGGATCACCACCGGGCCGTCGGCCGGGCCTTGCTCTACATAGGCCACATCGAGCACGCCCGCATTGATGTGTTTCAGCGGGCCGAAGTCATTTACGGTTGCGGCTGCTACTGGCGGCTTCTGCGGTGCAGCGATGGCGCTGTGAGTGGCTGCCAGAGCGAGCGGCAACAGGGCGCAGGCGAACAGGGTGCGGCTGAAACGGCGTGGCAGGGTGGTGGTCGAGTGGCGGGCAGGCATCGGTCGTCTCCTTGGCAAAGCCAGCGGTGCGGGTTGATGGGTGCCAGTAAAGATGACGCCTGTATCGCCGATGTGTCCGGGTAGCCAACTGGAAACGTTCTTGTGTATCAGGTCTCATTTTGTACACACAACGATACAAAGAAGGGGGCCCGCAGCGAATGCCCGGGCCCATCTGATCCGCTTTTTTTCCATGAACCTGAATCTGTAACCGTATCAGCCCAAGCCCGACAATGTGCCCATTCCCGCATCGCAACTCTCGAGGTTCCAATGGGCAAGATGGCGCTGTTCCTGGGTGGTTTTCTGCTGCTGACCATTCTGATCGGTCTTCTTGGCACAATTCCGCCAAGCTGAGTTCAACTGAGTTTTCCTCTGCGGCCCGTCTACTTCACACGATGGGCCCAAATTCTTGGCAAATGGCCATTATTTCCCCTTCTTGCACGGCTGGATCAGCGGTAGGTGCAAGTCATTCTCAAGTATAGAAACCTCGTGTAGTCTCCCGCCGCCGCTCATTCGAGCCGATCTTTTTGCGTTGGAGTCGACACATTAATGGAATGCAAGAAAGGCACTTCAGCCATGCTGGAGTGGCGTAGCCGTTTTCTCGCCGAAGGCACACTTGATGAGCAGGGCTATGACCAGGCGCTGCGCAATGCCGAGGCGCTGGAGCAAGCCGGGGTGATCAGCACACCGGAGTGGATCGAGCTGGTCAAGCTGGCCAATACGGCCTTGGTGGTTTTGCGATAAGTCATTCTTTGCGCGGGGAAATCTGTCCACAAAAAACGTGGGTAGGTCTGTGGATAAAGTGCTGTAAGCCAGGCCCACGGCGGGCTCTGTTAAATTGAGCAGAAATTGAACAGCTGTTTCAGGGGGCTGATTCAGCAGGCCTGACCGGCACGGCGCAACGCTGCCAGCAGGTCACGCACCCGCGCTGGCAGCTCGCCTGCAGGGTACAGGGCATGCATCTGTGGGTCCTGGCCGCTGCTGGAGGTCAGGCGGTAGCGTGGGCATACCCGCACCAGGCGCCCGGCTTTCACCTGCGCTTCGCCCACCCAGGCAGCCAGGCGGGCGATGCCGGCACCGGCCAGGGTGCTGTGATACACGGCATCGCCAGAACCCAGGCGTAATCTTGGCCGGGGGTGCAGGCTGGTGATTTCGCCGTCGCAGCAAAAGTGCCAGGCCTTGAGGATGCGCGGGGCGGTATGCAGGATCAGCGCATGCCCTTCCAGCTCTTCAGGCTGCTGTGGCATGCCGGCCAAGGCCAGGTACACCGGGCTGGCATACAGGTGGCGTTGGTAAGCCCACAAGGGGTAGCCGATCAGTTCACTCGATTGCGGGAAGGCGCCGCGCACCACGAAATCGAATTTGCCTTGCAACGGGTCCAGGGCATCGTCGCTGTACTGGATGTCCAGGGTTACGTGGGGGTGGTTGCGGGAAAACTCGGCGAGCACGTGGGGCAATACATGTTCACCGAGCAGCTGCGGCACGGCAAAGCGTATCCAGCCTTGGGCACTGCCGCTGAGCGCAGCCAGTTCGTCGGCCGCGTCGCGTTGCACATCCAGCAAGCGTTCGGCATGGGGCAGCAGGCGCTCGCCGGCTTCGGTCAGGGTAACGGCGTTGGCGTTGCGGTTCAGCAGCTTGGTGCCGGCGTTGTCCTCCAGGGTTTGCACCGCACGGGTTACCGCGCTGGGTGAGCGCCCCAGCGAGCGTGCGGCGGCCACGAAGCTGCGCTTGTGCGCCACGCTGACGAACGCCTGGATTTCCCTCAGCATGTCCAATGCCATTGCCTGCCCCCTTGTTGCAGTTTTTGCAATATGGCATTTCAACACAAGCGCGGTCTTTTGATTAGCCTTGCAGGCGACTTCACCGCTTTTGGGCCTGCATCATGATGGATATCGCTGTACTTTCCGTGTTCGCTTTTGCCGCTGGGCTGATCGACGCCGCCGTGGGTGGCGGCGGGCTGATCCAGATTCCGGCCTTGTTCAACGTGCTGCCCACCGCGCAACCGGCGGCACTGCTGGGCAGCAACAAGCTGGCGTCGGTCTGTGGCACGGCCTTCGCTGCACGTTCGTTCATCCGCAAGGTAACGCTGGACTGGGGGTTGATCGTACCGGCGGCGCTCAGCGCCTTCGTCATGTCGTTTGCCGGTGCCGCGACGGTGTCGCTGGTGCCGCCTAGCGTGATGCGCCCGGCGGTGTTGGTGCTGATCGTGCTGATGGCCGTCTACACCTTCTGCAAGAAAGATTTCGGCACCCTGCACAAGCCTGCGCATATCGGCCGCAAGGAACAGTGCCTGGCGGTGCTGATCGGCGGCGCGATTGGCTTCTACGATGGCCTGTTCGGCCCGGGCACCGGCAGCTTCCTGATCTTCCTGTTCATCCGGTTCTTTGCCTTGGACTTCCTGCACGCATCGGCTTCGGCCAAGGTGGTGAACATTGCCACCAACCTGGCGGCACTGGTGTTCTTCGTGCCTTCGGGCAATGTGTTGTACGCCATTGCCTTGCCCATGGCGGCGTGCAACATCCTGGGCGCGTTGACCGGTACCTGGTTGGCGGTACGCAAGGGTGCCGGCTTTGTCCGCGGGCTGTTCCTGGTGCTGTTGTGCGTGCTGATCGCCAAGCTGTCATGGGACTTGCTGGCCGGTTAGCTCAGATCACCTGGCGCTGTGTTTCGGCCTGCTCGACGCGGTTGCGGCCGTGGGCCTTGGCGCGGTAAAGCGCCTGGTCGGCGCTGGCCAGCAAAGCGTCCAGGCTGGGGGCGGGGCGGTCGGCGTCGCAGCCGGCCAGGCCGATACTCACGGTAATCTGCAGGCGCTGGTCGGCCTGCACCACGTGCAGGTCCTGTACCGCGCGGCGCAGGCGTTCGGCGGTGAACTTGGCCCGTTCTGGCGCAAGGCCCGGGACAATGACGACGAACTCCTCACCGCCCAGGCGCGCGAGCAGTTCATCGTTGTGCAACTGGTCTTGCAGGGTACTGGCAAACTGGCGCAGCACCTGGTCACCCACTGCGTGGCCATGGGCGTCGTTGATCGACTTGAAGTGGTCGATGTCCAGCATCATCAGGGTCAGCGGCAGTGCCTGGGCATGCTGCTGGCGGCTGTCCAGCAGTGCATTGGCACGGCGGGTGAAGGCACTGCGGGTGAGTACGCCGGTAAGGTGGTCGATGGTGGCCTGGTGCGCCAGGCGGGCCATCAGGCTGCGGTTGGCCTGGCTGACGCAGGCCACCACCAGCGGGCCGAGCACCAGCATGGCAATGCCCAGGCGTGCCGACATCAACGTGGTCACCCCAGGCTCGCTTTGCGGCACGCTGAAGTGCATGAGGTTCTGCGCCACTGCCACAATCAAGGTGCTGCCGGCGGTAAGTGTCAGCAGTGACACCATGAACGGTGAGTAGGTCCAGGCACACCACAGCAGGGCGGCAATCGGGAAGGCGATGGCGCCCGGGCCGCCAAAGGCAATGCTGAACGCCAGCGAGGCCAGCAGCACCAACAGCGGTGCCAGGCGGATGGCGTGGGCACCACCGCGTACCAGGGCCCGTACGGAGGGTGCTGTGAGCAACACAGGCAGCACCAGCACGCTGGTCGAGAACTGTTCGCTGAACCAGGCCAGCCAGGTGGCACGCAACGACTGTTCGAACCACGGTGCGGCCATGGCGGCTGCCATGCTGGCGGCCACCATGGCGCCGGCGGCGCAGGCGGCAAACACGCTGAGCACGCCATGTGGGGTGCGCATGCGCCGGTGCAGGCGCGGCAGGCGGGACAGCAATTGCCAAAGGGTAACCACAACGCCCAGGTTGCACAGGTTGAACCACAGGGCCGGGGCCCAGGCGCTGCCACAGAGCAGGTCGGCACCGACCATGGCCAGCCACACCAGGCTAAAGCCCGTCAGCGTGGCCTGGCGGGGGTAGCGCAGCAGTACCCCGGCCAACACCGCATTAACCGGCCAGAACAGCGACAGTGATTCGATCGGGCGTGCCAGGATGCCGCCCAGGGTGAGGGCAAAGGTCAGGCAAAGCAGGACGACATAAGGCAACAAGCGCGATTGTGCAGGAAAAACCATGGGCTCGACCGACAAGCGGAAACGAAATCCAGGACAACGCCTTGAAGCACCTGGGGCAATGACCCGCAGTGTGTTTCGTCAAGGTCGTTGATGTCAATCTGCCGCGATCCGTCGAGATAATGTCAAATCGCCGGGATTTGTGCTCGGTTTTGTCTCACAGCCCGAAAAACCACGGCACCATGAACACGGTTACCACCATTACCAGCAAGGTGAACGGCACGCCTATCTTGACGAAATCGGCGAAGCGGTATTGCCCCGGGCCCAGCACCAGCGTGTTGACCGGCGATGACACGGGGGTCATGAACGCTGCCGACGCGGCCAGCGCCACGGTCATGGCAAACGGGTAGGGCGACATGCCCAGCTGCGCCGCAGTGCTGATAGCCACCGGCGCCATCAATACCGCAGTGGCTGTGTTGGAAATGAACAGGCCAATCACCGCTGTAACGGCGAACAGGCAGGCAAGAATGGCGACGGGGCCGGCGCCCCCCAGCACGCTCACCAGCCCACCCACCGCCAGGTCGATGCCGCCGGTTTTCTGCAAGGCCTGGGCAAATGGCAGCATACCCACAATCAGCACCAGGCTTTGCCAATGAATGGCCTTGTAGGCGCTGTTCATGTCGATGCAGCGCCCGGCACCCATCAGCAGGCAACCGATCAGCGCCGCCATCACATTGGGTACGGCGCCACTCACCATCAGCCCCACCATCACTGCCAGGCTCAGCAATGCCTGTGGCGCGCGGGTGCGAGCGGGTGCCACCTGATCGATCTCGGCGGGCAGGCTCAGTACCAGGAAGTCCTTGGGTTGACTTTGCAATTGGCGGACGGCTTTCCATGGACCGACCACCAGCAGTGTGTCGCCAAGGCGCAGCTTTTCTTCCACCAGTTGTTCTTCGATTGCGGCCTGCTCGCGGCGCAGGCCGACCACGTTGAGGCCGAAACGGGTGCGGAAGGCCAGTTCCAGAATGCTTTTGCCGATCAGTTGTGAGCCGGGCGGCAGCGAGACCTCGGCCATGCCCAGCTCCTGGGACTGGTCGATGAAATAGGCCGCCTTGAAGTGCAGCGGTTCCAGTTGCATGGTCTGGCACAGGCTGCGCAGGTCGTCGCTGTTGGCGAACAGGTCGAGCAGCAGTACGTCGCCCTGGTGCAGCACGGTGCTGGAGTCGGCGGCAATCACACGTGTGGTGAACTTGTGCTGGCGTTCGATGCCGATCACGTTGGCGCCGTGCCGGGTGCGCAACTCCAGTTCGCCGAGGGTGTGGCCAATCAGCGGCGAGTGGGGGCGAATGCGCAGGCGCCGTTCGCGGCCATTGAGTTTGTAGTCCAGCACCAGGTCCAGCAGTGTACGGCGGGTTTCCACGCGGCCATCCTTGCGCACTTCGCCATTGAGCCAGTGCCGGGTCAGCAGCATGTAGCCGATGCCCAGCACCAGCACCACAAGGCCGAACGGGGTAAAGCTGAAGAAGCTGAAGCCCGCTTCGCCCGTGCGCACCAGTTCGCTGTGTACCACCACATTGGGCGGTGTGGCCACCAGGCTGAGCATGCCGCTGATCAGGCCGGCGAACGCCAGTGGCATCATCAGGCGGCTGGGCGAGAGCTGCAGGCGCGCGGCGATGCTTAGCACCACCGGGATGAAAATGGCCACCACGCCGGTGGAACTCATGATCGACCCAAGCCCGGCCACGGCCACCATCAGCAGCACCAGCAGGCGTGCCTCGCTGTTGCCTGCCCGCTCGCTCATCCATTCGCCGATGCGGTAGGCAATACCGGTGCGCACCAAGCCTTCGCCAATCACGAACAGGGCGGCGATCAACACCACATTGGGGTCGCTGAAGCCGGCCAGGGCCTGCTCCACGGTGAGGATGCCGAGTAGCGGCAGGGCGAGAATCACCAGCAGTGCGACCACGTCCATGCGTGGGCGGTTGATGACGAACAGGACGATGACGATGGCCAGCAGGCCGAGGACGCAGAGCAGCGCTGGGTTCATGGGGAGGGGGTGTTCCTTCACACGGGGGCACGTTAGACAGTAGCAGCCAGTGTGCCGGCTTGTGATGAAGGGGGTGTTGATGTGCTGCAACAAAAAGGGCCGCGAGGCGGCCCTTGTTTCACTTGATCAGTGGCGGTGACGGCGGTGCTTCTTGCTGCCGTTGTTGTCGCCCAGATGGTTACCGATGGCACCACCGGCCGCACCACCCAGGCCAGCACCTACGGTAGAGCCGGTCTTGCCGCCCACCGCGCCGCCCAGCAGCGAACCGCCCGCCGAGCCCAGGCCACCGCCGATTGCTGCTTCGGTACGGTTGCCTTTGCGTGCGCCTACCGCACTGCCAGCGGCACCGCCGACACCGGCGCCGATGGCCGCGCCAGTCTTGCCACCAAGTTGTTGACCAACAACGTTACCCAGGACACCACCCAGGCCACCACCAATGGCGGCAGTACCGTCACCGGCGAAAGCGCCCTGGCACAGCAGCAGGCCGAGGGCAAGGGAAGGCAGAGTCAGACGCATGATACGAACCTCAAAGGAATCATCAGGTTAAGTTGCCGCACAACGGGCGGCGGGTCAGGGGGGTAAAGACGCTTCAGCGGTAGTAGCGGTCACCGCGGTATTGACGATCGTCGTCGTCATCGCGGTCATGCCGGTGGTGGTGGCGATGGCCGCGGTCGCGGTCACGCCAGCCGTCATCGTCGTCATGGTAGCGATGGCTGTGGCAGCCTGCGGTTAGCAGAGCAACAGCAATCAGCGAAAGGCTTGCAAGGCGGGTCATCACGATATAGGTCCTTGATCCGCAATGGTTTACAGGGCACTAGCTGAGACTGGGAATGATCCATTTGGTTTCCCGAACGGGCAAAAAATTTGTCGCGCCAGCGATGAGCGGCGTGCTTGTGGGTTGCTGTTCTGTCCCATTCGGTCATGGTCGATCCGGCAATGCCCCTCTAAACTGTGAGGTAAGCCGCAGCCAAGACGGCAATCTGCCACACGGTGAATCACGATGATCGCCCATACCCCCACGTTGTTCGCCGCCGTTGCCCTGGTTGCAACCATCATGGCCTTCTGCTTGTTGCTGGTAGGGCGCAGTAACCGCCGCGACAACCTTCTGCTCACCGGCTGCGGGCTGCTGGTGCATGCCCTGGCCTACGTCTGCTACACCGTGTATGCCCAGGCGCCGCTGTGGCTCAGCTATGGCCTGGGCAACAGCTTGCTGTCGCTGGCCCTGGCGTTCTACACGGCCAGCCTGTTCCGGGTACGTGAGCAGGTGGTGCCCTGGCGTGTCATTTTCGTCATCCCCGCCTGCATGCTGGTGGGGCTGATGCTGCTGCTCGATACGCTGGAACCGCGCATGCTCCTGGCGACGCTGGTGTTGATGCTGCAATGCGCGATGATCCTGTACTGGGCGCGACGCCATGCCGAGCGGCCGGGCAAGGCCCACCTGTTGCTGCAGATCGGTGCATTGATCAGCCTGGTCGGCCTGGGCATGCGGGTGGTGGCGGTCGCCAGTGGCACGGCCGTGGAAATGCGCTATGACACCAGCAACCTCAAGCAGAGTATTTCCGTGGCGATTGGTACCGCCACGGTGATGATGTACTCGCTCGGGCTGGTCCTGATGGCCAAGGAGCGTAGCGAGTCCCGCTTGCAGCACCTGGCGCTGCACGATGTGCTGACTGGCACACTCAATCGCAGGGCAGTTCTGGAGCGGTTTGCCGCGGAGCTGGACCGTGCCCGCCAGCAACAGGATAGCCTGGCCGTGGCGATGATCGACATCGACCATTTCAAGCGCATCAACGACCTGTACGGGCACCTGGCTGGCGACGAGGTGTTGTGCCACTGCGTGCGCCAGTTGCAGCAGCGGCTGCGCCAGGGTGACTGCCTGGGCCGTTATGGCGGTGAGGAGTTCCTGCTGTTGTTGCCTGGCACTGACCGCAGCGGGGCGATGGCCGCGCTGCAAGGGCTGCGCGAGGCCATTGCGCGCAGCCCGGCGTGTTTTGCCGGTGACCAGATCGAGTTGCGCTTCAGCGTTGGCCTGTGGTGTGGCGTGCCTGGGCTCAAGGACAACACCGCCAGCTTGCTGGCCCAGGCGGATGCGGCGCTGTACCAGGCCAAGGCCGCCGGGCGCAACACGGTGCACATGGCGGCAATGGTCGAGGCGGGTTGAATCAGGACGCCGGTGAAGTTTCATGCCGTGCTCCTTATGGCGGCATACCTTGTCTGCGACAGCGGCATGCGCGTGACAATTCACTCGCGATAGCCGTCGATGCTAGAGTCGCGTTCTTTTTTACCCTGAGGATGGAACATGCGTGCGATTCTGCCGATGGTTGCGGCGCTGATGCTGGTCGGTTGTGCTTCTGCGACCATGGATACGGCCCGCGGCGGCAAGCCCACCGCCCAGCTCGACTCGCACAAGGCGCCAGAGCTGGTGGCGCAGTGCATCCAGTTCAGCTGGCAGGAAGAGAAGGTGTTTGGCGACGATGCCAGTGGCTACCTGGAACCGCGCAAGCAGGGCGGGTTTACCGTGTATACCCGTGAGGCCGAAGCGTTTGTAGACGTTTACCCGCAGGCGGGTGGGGCGCGGGTCGACTACTACGCGCAGAAGAATGACGGCGTGGCGTTGCAGCGCCGGGCGGCGGCGGCTACTTGTCTGTAATGGCTGGAGCCTGTACCAGCTTCATCGCCGGCCTGTAGGAGCGGCCTTGTGTCGCGAAAGGGCTGCAAAGCAGCCCCGGCAATTTTGCGGTCAGGTCAAGATCCAGGGGGCGCTTCGCACCCCGATCGCGACACAAGGCCGCTCCTACAAGGGCCAGTGCAGCCCTGATTGAAGCAAGACAGTTGTTTGCTCAGTGGGTGTTTTTCGGGCTTTACAATTTTTAGCAAGGTAGTGATGTCGCGGGGAAGTAGGTGGACGCTAGCATCAGCCTCTACCCCTCAAGGACGACACCATGGACCGCTCACTGCAACTCAACCGCGCCAGCTGGGACGAACGCGCCCCGCTGCACGCTGCTTCCAAGGACTATGAAGTCGAACTTCTGGTCCAGCGCCCCGGGCACCTTTCCGAAACCGTGCGCTTCGACCTGCCGTTGCTTGGCGATATCGACGGGCTGAACACTGTTCACCTACAGTGCCACATCGGCACCGATACCCTCTCGCTGGCGCGCCTGGGTGCCAAGGTCTGCGGCCTGGACTATTCCGCAGCTTCGCTGGCCGAGGCGCGTGTACTGGCCGAGCGTTGTGCGGCACCCATCGACTATGTCGAATCCGACGTCTATGCCGCCGACAACGTGCTGCCGGCCGGCACCTTCGACCTGGTCTACACCGGTATCGGCGCATTGTGCTGGTTGCCCCGCATCGAGCCGTGGGCACGCACGGTTGCGGCGCTGCTCAAGCCTGGCGGCCGGCTGTTCCTGCGCGATGGGCACCCGATGCTGATGGCCGTCAACGAAGACCACCAGGACCGCCTGCAGCTCGAATACCCGTACTTCGAGCACGAAGCACCGACGGTGTGGCACAACGACCAGACGTATGTCGAAACCGATCAGCGCCTTGCCCACACCGAAACCCACGAATGGAACCACGGCCTGGGCGAAGTCATTACGGCCTTGCTTGCCCATGGGTTGCAGCTGGTGACACTGGTCGAGCACCAAAGCATCCCCTGGGAGGCGCTGCCGGGGCAGATGGTCAAGGGCAACGACGGCGAGTATCGCTTGCGCGAACATCCCGCCCGTTTGCCCCTGAGCTACACCCTGGTCGCGGTCAAAGCCTGATCAGGACAGGTAACCGCCGTCGACATTCAGTGCCGTGCCGGTGGTGTAACTGGACGCATCGCTGGCCAGGTACAGCACTGCGCCGGCCATTTCCTTGGGGTCGGCCACGCGCTTGAGCGGGATCTGCTGCAAGGCAGCGTTGAGGATGGCGTCGTTCTTCACCAGTGCCGAGGCGAACTTGGTGTCGGTCAGGCCCGGCAACAGGGCGTTGCAGCGAATGCCAAACTGGGCGCATTCCTTGGCGAAGACCTTGGTCATGTTGATGACCGCCGCCTTGGTTACCGAATAGATCCCCTGGAAGTGGCCGGGGGACACACCGTTGATGGATGCGACGTTGATGATGCTGCCGCCACCGTGCTCACGCATCAGCTTGCCGGCTTCCACCGACATGAAGAAGTAGCCACGGATGTTCACGTCCACGGTCTTCTGGAAGGCAGCCGGGTCGGTGTCCAGTACATTGCAGAACTGCGGGTTGGTGGCGGCGTTGTTGACCAGCACGTCCAGGCGGCCGAACTGCTCGCGAATACCGGCGAACACCTGTTGGATCTGTTCCAGTTCACCGATGTGGCAAGCCACTGCCGTGGCCTTGCCACCGGCGGCGATGATGGCATCGGCCACCTGTTGGCAACCGTCGAGCTTGCGGCTGGAAACGATCACATGAGCGCCTTGCTGCGCCAGCAAGTGGGCGATGGCCTCGCCGATGCCACGGCTGGCGCCGGAAACGAAGGCAATCTTGCCGTCGAGGTCGAACAGGTGGGTCTTGGACATGCTGTTTTCCTTGTTATCCGTCGTCGTGGTCGTGGCTTACAGGCTGGACTTGGCAATGACTTGCAGGGTCATCTGCTCCAGCAAGCGGTTCATGTGGATGAACTGCGCAAAGCGTTTGTCCTGGGTCTGGCCGTGGTAGTAGCGGTAGTAGATCTGCTGGACGATGCCGGCCAGGCGGAACAGGCCATAGCAATAGTAGTAATCGAAGTTGTCGAGCTGGATGCCCGCTCGCTCGGCGTAATAATCCACGAACTGGCGACGGCTAAGCATGCCTGGCGCATTGCTCGGCTGGCGACGCATGAGTTGCACCGGTGCCGGGTCGTCGGCCTCGATCCAGTAGGCCAGGCTGTTGCCCAGGTCCATCAACGGGTCACCCAAGGTGGCCATTTCCCAGTCCAGTACCCCGATGATGCGCATGGGGTTGTCGGCGTCGAGGATCACGTTGTCGAAGCGGTAATCGTTGTGCACGATGGCGGGCTTGGGGTGGTCGGCGGGCATCTTGTCGTGCAACCAGGCAATCACCTGTTCCCAGCGCGGGGCATCCGGGGTCAGGGCTTTTTCGTAGCGGCTGCTCCAGCCCTCGATCTGGCGTTGCACGTAGCCTTCCGGCTTGCCCAGGTCGGCCAGGCCACAGGCGTTGTAGTCCACCTGATGCAGTTCGACCAGGCGGTCGATGAAGCTTTTGCACAGGGCCTCGGTGCGGCCGGCGTCCAGGTTCAACTCGGCGGGGATGTCCGAGCGCAGGATGATGCCCGGGACCCGCTCCATCACGTAGAACTCGCCGCCGATCAGGCTGCTGTCGGTGCAATGCACATAGGCCTTGGGGCAGTAAGGGAAGCCGTTGTTCAACTGGTTGAGGATACGGAACTCGCGGCCCATGTCATGGGCCGACTTGGCCTTTTGCCCGAATGGCGGGCGGCGCAGCACGAAGTCGCGGCCCGGGTAGCTGACCAGGTAGGTGAGGTTGGAGGCGCCGCCAGGGAACTGGCTGATGCTGGGCAGGCCATCCAGGCCGGGGATACGGGCCTTGAGGTAAGGGTCGATGACGGCCGCGTCGAGTTCTTCGCCGGGGCGTACCTGGGTGGACTGGTCGGTGAGCGTCATGCGTTTTCCTTATTCTCGATCGCAAGGACTATTGGCTAATCTAATGGCCTGCCGAGGCTGGAACAAGCGTGCCAGGTGCCAAATAGGTAAGGGTGTTGCAGGTGAATCACTGCACCGAATGCAGGGCAAAAAAAAACCGAAGCCGGCAAGGCTTCGGTTTTTGATCATCCGGTATTCCCAGTCCTCAGGACGGGAACAGCTCGCTGAGTTTCATCGACAGCATCATGTCGCCTTCAACACGCAGCTTGCCGCCCATGAAGGCCTGCATGCCGTCGGTTTCGCCGCTGACGATGCCCTTCAGGGTTTCGCTGTCCATCACCAGGGTGCAGTTGGCGTCCGGGTTCTCGCCTTCCTGCAGGTCGCAGGTGCCGTCTTTGACGATCAGCGCGTATTGCTTGCCTTCGTCAGTGATGTTGAAGCCGAACACCAGGTCCAGGCCGGCGGCAGCGGATGGGTTGAACTTCTCTTGCATCTTTTTGACGGCATCAGCTACGGAGGTCATGGCGCATTCCTTATAGAGTTATTTACACGTCCCCGCAGGGACACAACAAACCGGGCTCATCGGTAGGTGACAAGCTCCGGCGCCCTCAACAGTTGCACATGGGCCTGGCTGTTGAAGGAAGCCAGTGCCACGTCGCGGCCGCGGAACTTCAGCTGGCTGAGCGACGTGTTGATGATCTGCCAGTTCAGCGCGAACGCCTGGCTGGGGGTAATACGGGTAACCAGGTGGAGCAGGGCGGCAATGGTGCCGCCCGAGGTGAATATGGCGATATTGTCGCCGCTGCCAGCAGCATCCAGTACGCGTTGCAGGCCACTTTGTACGCGGGCGGTGAAGGCTTGCCAGGTTTCCAGCCCGTCATCGGCATGCTCCCCATCGTGCCAGCGCTGCACCATCAAGGCGAACAGCCGCTGGAACTCACTGCGGTGCTGCGCAGCATTGCGCAGGATGTGCAGGGCGCCGGGTTCTTCCGCCAGCACGCCGGGCAGCAAAGCGCGGATGACGCCGTCGGCATCGAACTCATTGAACGCCGCGTCGGTCTCAACAGCCGGCACCGGGCAGCCATTGGCTTGCAAGCCTTGCATCGCCAGGCGCGCAGTATCCTGCTGGCGGCGCAGGTCGCCCGCCAGGCAGCGGTCCAGCCTTATCCCCAACTGGGCGAGGTGTTCCCCCAGGGCCTGGCTCTGGCGGATGCCCACGGGCGAGAGGACGTCGTAGTCGTCGGCACCGAAGGAGGCTTGGCCATGTCGGATAAGGTAGAGGTTGCCCACTGAAGTTTCCGGCCTGTTGGAGGTTGCTGCGAGGTTAGGATGCGGCACACAGGCTGTCAACGAAAAAACATACAAGCGTTTGAAAAGGTTGTTTGAAAGATGTTGCCAGCGTTTACACCGGCTGGCAGCACCTCAGGCTCAACGGTATGCTTGCAACAGTCATGCGCCGCAGTGGCGCAGGTATTCAAGGAGTCAACGTGGAGTTTCTTGCCGAGTACGCAAGCTTTCTCGCCAAAACCGCCACCCTGGTCATCGCCATCCTGGTGGTGCTGTCGGCCATCGCCGGGCTGCGCGGCAAAGGGCGGCGCAAACCGGGCGGGCAATTGCAGGTCACCCGCCTGAACGAGTTCTACAAGGACCTGCGCGAGCGCCTGGAGTCTGGCCTGCTCGACAAGGCCCAGCTCAAGGCGTTGCGCAAGCAGCAGGCCAAGGCGGAAAAAAAGCAGAAGAAAGGCAAGGCCGAGGAAAAGGGCCGGGTCTTCGTACTGGACTTTGATGGCGATATCAAAGCCTCTGCCACCGAAAGCCTGCGTAATGAAATCACCGCGCTACTGACACTCGCCACCCCGCGTGACGAAGTGGTGTTGCGCCTGGAAAGCGGTGGCGGCCTGGTGCACAGCTATGGCCTGGCGGCGTCGCAACTGGCGCGCATTCGTCAGGCAGGCATCCCGCTGACTGTGTGCATCGACAAGGTGGCTGCCAGTGGCGGCTACATGATGGCCTGCATCGGCGAAAAGATTGTCAGCGCGCCGTTCGCCGTGCTGGGTTCGATCGGCGTGGTGGCGCAGTTGCCCAACGTCAACCGCCTGCTGAAGAAGCACGATATCGACTTCGAGGTGCTGACCGCTGGCGAGTACAAGCGCACCCTGACCGTGTTTGGCGAAAACACCGAGAAGGGCCGGGAGAAGTTCCAGGAAGACCTGGACATCACCCACCAGCTGTTCAAGGACTTCGTTGCCCGCTACCGCCCGCAGCTGCACATCGACGAAGTGGCTACCGGCGAAGTGTGGCTGGGTGTGGCAGCACTCAACCGCCAACTGGTGGACGAATTGCAGACCAGCGACGAATACCTCAGCGAGCGCGCACGCAACGCCAACCTGTTCCACCTGCACTACGCCGAACGCAAGAGCCTGCAAGAGCGAATTGGCGTGGCTGCCAGTGGCGCGGTGGAGAACACCGTGGTGGGTTTGTGGAGTAAACTCGGCCGCCTGCGCTAACACCTTGAACCCGTTGAAATTTTTTTTCGTTCAGGGGGTTGCAAGGTTAAAAGAATGAAGACATAATGGCGCCCATCGAAACGCAGCAAACTTTGAAAAAGGTTCAGCGTTTCAAGGAGATAGCGAAGCGCAAGCAGCTAGATCCAACCTTTGAGGCCGAGTAGCAAAGTGGTTATGCTCCGGATTGCAAATCCGTCTACGCCGGTTCGATTCCGACCTCGGCCTCCACCATTCGAAAGCCCCGCAGATTAACGTCTGCGGGGTTTTTCTTTGCGCGTCAAAAAAGCCAAGGGTTCCGGAACTAAAGGCTTTGCTGAGGCCGCCCGGTACTGGGTGCTCAATGAGCATGAGCTTGGGGCTTTTTTCACTGCCGGGATGAATAGGGAAGGGGCGAACTAGCAAGGATCATCTTGCTCGTCAATCGTGCCTCTTGGATACATAGCCCCCCGAAGGGATACGCTAGGTACTGATACGGTCTTGTTGTCAAAAATGACAACTGCGAGTATGCTTCACCGTAAAGATCAGGAATGCCCATGGACGTATTGATCAAGCAGAAGTTTGAGGATGCTGCCGATCGTTACCCCAACGATCGCAGCGGGTTGGATCGCTGCCTCAGGCTATTGTTGGCAGCGTCACCCCAGAGCTACAACGAATTGCAGTGCATTTTTGGGAGTAACATCGATCTGTTCAAGCACCGCGCCGCCGAGGGATGGGTAGCAATTGACATTGGCGGGAACAATCTCAGACTGATAGCAGGCGTCAACTACCAGCGGCAGAAGCTCTATGTGAAGCATATCTACACTCATGCCGATTACGACACCGCTACCGCGTGGTACGCCAGCAACAAGAGAGGAACAAAGCCATGACCACTGTTCTTGAAAATTCGCAGAGCGTGCGCGCCGCGCTCGAAAATCTTCAAATGCTTCTCGAGCAGTTGCGCGGGCAATACGTGAACGGCATCGAGGGGCCAGAGGATTACGCTCGCGCCACTGTGCTGCTTGATGAGTTGACCGACGGACATGACCTCAACAAATATGAGGAGCTAATTCTTATCGAGCTGGAAGACGCGATTCTGGCTTACGAACAGAAAGGCGAACAGCTCAAAGCGTTTAACGAGGCAATCCAGGCGACCACCACTCCGGTGCAACTCATCAAGGACTTGATGCAGACGCTGGGGCTAAAAGGCTCGGATTTGCCGGAAATTGGTGACAAATACGTAGTGTCAAAAGTTCTTAATGGCGATAGGCCCATAAGTTCTAAAATGGCCATGGCCTTGGCCAAGCGATTCCATATGGATCCTAGGTCATTTGTTTCTGAGATGACTAGACCTTCCGGAAGACCTTCGCTAGAGGTTCACACCACGCCCGGTAAATCGCAATCCAAGCGTAAGTCAGAGATGTTATACACGATGGTCTTAAAACGGCCCCCCGTAAATTTCGTATCTACCGTTCACCCGATGCCTGATGACCAGAGATTAGCGGCATCGTCAAAACGAGTCCGTGCAAGACCAAGGCCTGCCAAAGGTTGATAAGACAGGCCTTCGCCCAAGGGGGTCCGAAGTTGGGTCAAGCCAGTGCTGATGAGATTTTCCAAGGCAACCATTCGAAAGCCCCGTAGATTAACGTCTGCGGGGCTTTTATTTGGTTCTTCACGGAATCCCGGGAAAGACAGAAACAAGAACGCCGGTTTGATGGATGATGTTCGTGCGAGCAAACACATCAACAAACCGGCGTTCTT
>NZ_JBNNVS010000006.1:0-198981 GCF_050280665.1 Pseudomonas sp. NPDC089547
GCGGTGAAAAAGCTGCTGGCCAACGCCATTGCCGCGTGCAACAAGGCCGGCAAGTACATCGGCATTTGCGGCCAGGGCCCATCGGACCACCCGGATTTGGCCAAGTGGCTGATGGAGCAAGGCATCGACAGTGTTTCGTTGAACCCGGATTCGGTAATCGAGACGTGGCTGTTCCTGGCTGAAGCCCAGTAAGCCTTCGAGCCCCTCCCCCTAATCCAACGCCTCGATTGAGCAGTGGCTGTGGGAGCGGGCTTGCCCGCGAAGCATGCAACGCGGTGGTTGGCACCGGCTTCGCCGGTGCTCGCAGGCACGCCCACAGGGAACTGCGGCGCCCCTTACTTAGCTCTCTGCGCGACAGCACAGCCCAAAGGGCTGGCGGATCTGCTACGTACCTTACTGACTAGCACGCCCACACAACACGCAGACGGTAGCCAGCTTCGTGGTCAGCAGAACTGACAAGCCTCCGCCCTCGACATCGTCCATATCTCCAAAAGAGCACACGGTGCAAACATTTTGTAACTTAGTCCTACATATCAGAAAGACTTTTCCTACGTATCACCATGAACTTTCCTACAACTATATCGACATATTCAAACACATCCATAACCTCCCTTACGAAATTAATACTGGTCTTTGCCAAACTCCGAGCCCACACCGCTACCCGCACGCCCTAGATTAGATAACTCAATAATTTTCACCCTCCGTGTTACTATTCATAGATCACCGCATTTTTCTCAAAGAAACGCTTGACATGGAAGTTTGGTCTTGGCCATATTCGGCCTCACCGACCAACTGACCGCTGAACTCTCTCGACGGTGACCAGCATCTAAAATCAGGCCAGTTTCTTCACGATCAACCTATATAGATGCCTGACAAGGTCGGCACACTCGCAAAGACAACTTCTCTCGACGCTTTACCCAAGCAAAAGGAAGGCTTATGTCTGACTTGAAGAATCAATTTATAAATACTGCAAGGACGGTTGAAATTGGTAATCCCTCCTGGCAGCTCGCACAAAACTCCGGGTTGACCGACTTGAGCGTCAGGCATGTCGAGCGCAGCCGCATGGTTGACCAGAACGGGCACGAGTTCATGAACATGTGCTCGTGTTCCTATCTCGGGCTGGAGATCGACCCACGCTTGGCCAGACGCGCGGCAGACTATGTAGTACAAAGCGGCACAGTCAATCTGCCGACTTCCCGCATCCGGATCCGCCTGAAGGAACTGGACGAATTGGAACTGGCCATGTCTGCACACTTCAAGTGCAGCGCTTTCACCGCAACCTCATGCAGCGCGGGGATCGTCGCATCGCTGCCTTTGCTGGCAGGCGGCATTTTCACGGATGGACAGCGTCCGTTCATGATCTTCGACAAGCATGCGCACTTTGCCTTGAACCAGGTCAAAGCGGTCTGCGCGGACGAGACCCAAGTGGTCACTTGTAACCACAATGATGTCGACTTCATCGAGGACATGTGTAAAAACCACCCGCTGGTCGCCTATGTCGCCGACGGAGCCTACAGCATGGGCGGTAGTGCACCGATCAAGCGTCTCCTGCAATTGCAAGATAAGTACGGGCTATTCCTCTACTTCGACGACTCGCACTCGTTAAGCGCCTATGGCGAACAGGGCGAGGGCTACATTCGCACCTTCATGCCGGAACTCAACCCTCGGACAATGCTGGTGTATTCCCTGGCCAAGGCCTTCGGAGCCAACGGCGGCGGGATCTTCATGTCCGAACGGGCAAAGTACCAGCAGATCTTCCGCCGCTTCGGGGGGCCGATGTCCTATTCACAGTATGTAAATCCAGCCACCATCGGTGCCTCGATGGCTTCGCTGGACATTCACCAGTCCCTCGAGCTGGGCGAACTCCAGAAAAAGCTCACTTCCAACATCCAGCTGTTCGACAGCCTGTTCCCCACTGAGCATGCGGGCTCTGGCTTGCCGATTCGCGTCGTTCCCCTGGACAGCCCCGACATGGCAGTCAGCGTTTCCGAGGCTGTGTTCAAGCGCGGATACTACACCTCCGCCGTTTTCTTCCCGATTGTCGCCAGGAACAAGTCAGGGCTGCGCGTGATGATGCGTGCCGACATGTCCCATGACGACATCCGTGGTTTCTGCGCGGCCGTACGCGCCGAGGTCGAGCTGGCCCGCCAGGGTCTGCCGGGCGCCCATGGTTGAGCGCATGATAATGAGCCAGCCCGTTCCGAGAAGCCTGTTGTACTGCTCCGCGCTGCACCCTGAACAGTACGTCAAGAGCGCCTTGGCGGATGTCATGGTGATTGATCTGGAGGACGGTGTGCCACACGGGCAGAAAGTCCAGGCGCGTGCCTGTGTCGAACAGTTCTATCGCTCGCAGGTAGCACAGAGAACGGCGCTTCGCATCAACCCGCTTCGCGATAACGAAGGGTTGCTTGATCTCTTGCTGGTACAAGCGCTGGAGCATCGGCCCGAGTACATCGTGATGGCCATGACTGAAGCGACTGCCGAGATCGATGTGGTCCGGGCCAATCTGTGCCGAGATGGTGAAACCCCGAAGATCCTGGTCACGGTCGAGACGCCAGCCTGTATGCGGGCCATCTACGAAGTCGCAGCAACGGCCGACGGGCTGATCTTCGGATCGGCCGATTACGCCGCCAGCCTCGGTGTACCAATCGGCGGCTGGACCAATATCCTGCATGCGCGCGGGACCATCGTCGCGGCGGCCAGCGCAGCCGGCATTCCTGCATTCGATACGGCGCACTTCAATCTGGATGACGAAGACGGATTGATGAAGGAATGTCAGGACACTTTAGAACTGGGGTTCAGTGGCAAGACCGCCATTCATCCTCGACAGATTGCCACCATCAATATGGTTTTCACCCCCTCTGCCGCTGCATATGAACAAGCCTTGGCAGTGGTGGAGGCAGCAAAGCACAGTGGTGACAAGATCACACGCCTGAAGAATCTCATGGTCGGACCTCCGTTCGTGAAACAAGCCAGGAAGGTAATCCAGCGCGCCCAGGAACTGGGGCTTAAAGGAGAGAAGCATGGACCCCATGATCGCGGCGCATGAACAGGTCGGAGCCAATCGCTATCGCGAAGCCTACGGTCTGCACTACGAGGAGTTCGTGATAGGCGATGTCTTCGAACACCGTCCGGGGCGCACGGTGACGGAGCTTGACAACATTTGGCAGTCACTGTTCAACATGAATAACCATCCGGCACACATCGACGCGGCCTATGCGCAGCACACCGAGTTCGAAAAGTTGCTGGTCAATAGCTCCCTCACCCTATCGATTGTCAGTGGCATGACCGTGGCGACCATGAGTGCGCGGGCCATCGCCAACCTAGGATGGGATGAAATACGCCTGCCAAACCCGGTCTATGTCGGCGATACGCTGTACGCCGAAAGTGAGGTGGTTTCTAAGCGGGAGTCACGCTCACGACCCGGTCAGGGAATCGTCACCATCAAGGTCATCGGACGCAAGCAGGATGCAACGCCGGTAATCACTTACCTGCGGACTTTCCTGGTTCCCAAAAGGGGGTACTCCCAAAAATACCCAATCGGCCAAGGCACATCCGCCTCTTATTGAATATCAACCTTGGAAGCATGCCATGAGCAGACTGGCAGTGATTACCGGCGGTAACTCCGGTATCGGAGAAGCCTGCGCCTTACGTTTCGCCACGCAGGGATACGAAGTGGTTATTTGCGGGCGCCGAGGCACACTCAATCGTGAGGTGTGCGAACGCATTCATGAGGCCGGAGGGGTTGCCCACAGCTATACCGTCGACTTGCGTGATGCCCGCCAACTGAGCGAGTGCTTTCGCATGATCAAAAGCGATCATTCGCCGGTGGCCTGCTTGGTCAACAGTATTGGTATCGAAGGTACGCCCTTCACGCGCACCGAGGATTACGACGACACAGTGTTCGACGATGTCCTGGCAACCAACGTCAGGGCGCCTTGGCTGTGCATGAAGGCGGTCTTGCCAGCGATGAGGCTGGCGCGCGCCGGTAGCATCGTCAACGTCGCTTCACTAGCCGGTATACGTGCAAGTGCCACAGGCGGCTCAGCGTACTCCGCGAGTAAACACGCACTGGTGGGCATGACCCGTGCAGCAGCCCGCGAGTATGCCCCCTTCGGGATCCGCATCAACGCGGTATGTCCGGCATTCGTCCGTACCCCTCTGTCGGAAAGCGTTCTTGGCGCCGCCTTGGAGGAAGCAGGCAGCTCTCACCCACTCAATCGCATCTGCGAAGCACAGGAGGTGGCCAGCGCTGTTTGCTGGCTTTCCTCCCAAGACGCTTCGTTCGTGACTGGCATCGCGATGCCGGTGGATGGCGGGACTCAAGCCTGAGAACCGACGCAAGTCCCCTGGCCACTACGAATCTGGACCAATGAAGGGAGGAAAACGCATGTTGCTCCTCAATCAGCAAGACATCGAACAGTCTGTAGAACTACCGCGGGTTGTTCGTGCGCTGGAAGATGCGCACCGAAAGTTTGCCTCGTCGCCCCCTGTGGTTCCTGATCGATTGATGATCACTCACCAGTGCGCAAATGCATTTTCCCTGTTCATGCCTGCTTACCTCCCCGAGCAACCCACCCTTGGGATCAAGGTTTCGTCGTTTCACGCTAGCAATCGCGCACGGGGGTTACCGGCGGTCAATGGCGCCGTCTTGCTGATCGAGCCGGGAACTGGCCGACTGCTGGCCATGTTGGACAGCGCAGCCCTGACAGCGATACGCACCAGTGCGATGAGCGCACTGGCCACCGACAAGCTGTGCCCGCTGAGACGCCTCAACTTGGCAGTGATCGGTGCCGGGACCCAAGCCGCCGCCCATGCTAGAGCCATGGCTGCCGTTCGCGAACTGGGGCAGGTGCGGATTTTTTCGCGGCGCCTGGAGCAGAGCGTGGCGCTGGCCCAGCGATTGTCCATCGAGCTCTGTTTGCCGATTGAGGCGGTCGACAGCCTGCGAGCCGCGCTGGCCGACGCGGACATTATCTGCACCACCACCTCTCACTCCAGCCCGACGCCACTGATCACTTCAGACTTGCTCAAGCCGTTCGCACATATCAACGCAGTGGGAGGCAGCACACTCGCCGCATGCGAGATCGATCCGCGATTACTGGCTGATGCCCTGGTTCATGTCGATCATCTCCACTCGGCCCGTCATGAATCGGGAGAAATCGCCCGGGCCCTGGCGACGGCGGTGATCAGCGAAGGCGAAATCCGCCAGATCAGCAACTTGGTGATTGAGCCAACCGTGCCCATCACTCAAAAGCCAAAGTGGAGTTACTTTCGCAACGTAGGGCACGCCAGTCAGGACATGGTGGTCGCTGCCTGCATCTACGAAACGGCCAGCGCAGGAAAATTCGGTCAGTACTGCAACTATTTCAACGGCCCAGGCGAGCCCCGCATAGGGTGCTGACCTGGCATGGATACGGTTTGGGAGTAGGGAAACACATGAACATATTGCTGATCGATTCGCAGAGAATTAACTACGTCAATAGCGGAGAGTACAGCGCAGGGGCAGCATACGACGGTCATACCCTGGAGGTCACCACCAATCCTTCGGATGAGCAACTGGCACGCGCTGACGGGATAATCGCCTTTCACGCTGTGCCCATCGACGCCCCCCTGGTGGCCAGGATGCATCGTTGCCGAGCACTGGTGAAAGCGACCATCGGCCTCGACGACGTCGATATTGAGGCCCTTAGTGCAAAAGGCATCCTCTGCTCCAACATTGGCTCGGTAGGCGCGCAAGAAGTCGCGGAGCATGCACTTGCACTCATCCTGATGGCCCAACGCAAACTGTCGGACTTTGCTAGGCATACCCGCGAAGGCGGCTGGAGCTGGCGCCATCATCACGGCACGGTGAAATCCTGCAGTGATACCGTGCTGGGGCTAGTGGGATACGGTGAGATCGGGCAGGCCTTGGCATACAGGGCATCGGCGCTGGGGTATCGACTGTGTTTCTACGACCCGCGAATTGAGCGATGCCCCTTAGGGCTGGCACAGCGAATGACTCTGGACACACTGCTCGGGCAGGCTGATGTCATTTCCCTGCATCTGCCGCTCACCGGGCACAGCCGACACCTGCTAAACGATACTCGCTTTGCGCAAGTGAAGCGTGGGGCGACGCTGATCAATACCGCACGCGGCGCTATCGTCGACTCCGAGGCATTGCTTCGCGCCCTGCAGTCCGGTGCCATATCGATGGCGCTGCTGGATGTGGTCCAGGAGGAGCCTTTCGTGCCCGAAGCTCTGCTGGAACATGAGCGTGTGCTGATGACCCCTCATGCAGCTTTCTACAGCGAACGCTCGCTGGCTGATCTTAAGCGCAACGCACTCCAAACGATGATCGCGCTCCTGCGCGGAGACAGGGTCAAGACCCTGGTCAATCCCGATTGCATCGCACAGGAGGCGAACACACATGTCTGAAATGAACCTCGTGAGCCTTGAGGCTTCACAGTCCAACCTACCCACATGGTTCGACATGGCAATCGGCGCCAGCATCCTGCAGTACGGCCAGCGCCTTGCTACACGCGAACTGCTCGTCAATACCCTGGGCAACATCGCGGTGCGCACGCAATGTCCTTTCTGGAAGCGCGAGGTGATATACACCAAGCACCTAGGCCTGTCGCTGGAAGAGTCCGGCCTTGAGAACCTGGCCGTGCTGGACATGCAGTCCGACGAGCTACTGCACGGACGCTGCCGCCCCAGCCTGGGGCATCAGATGCACCGCGAAATCATGCGCTGGCGCCCCGATATCCATGCCACCGTGCACCTGCACCCCGATGATGTCATTGCGTTTTATGCCGTCATGCAATGGCGAGAGATGAGGTACGTGTCGAACGATACCGCGCTCGTTATGGGCAAGCCACCTTGCATTCTTGGCGAAGGCGTCAATGTTGAGCTGGATGTGAGCGTTATCGGTCGCTGCGCGGGTGACACCAACTGCATCGTCATGCCAGGTCACGGCATCACCAGCTTCGGCCGCGATCTTTCGCAGGCGTACCATCGTGCAGTGGCCTTGGTCGCGGAAATCCGCCGATTGATTATCTGTCAGCAGCTGTCGGCGGCCACCGGCACACCGATTGTCTTCGCCAGCGAAGACGACGTGCGACACATGTATGAGCTCGGCGAACAGATCATTTATGGGAGCACATGCTCATGAAGTTTGATGCACATATTCTCGATTCGGGACTGTGGAAAGCACCGGCACGTGACCTGAGTTCAGTATTGCTGGATTTAAACGAAAACCAGTTCCTGCAACAGTTTCTCGCACGCTTCATTGCTACGCAGCTCCAGCCCCAGGACCTGTTCACCTACCCAAACTACCAGCCTTTGCTCGTGGAGTTGGCCAGCTACTGCAAAGTGCCCACGCAGCACGTGCTGTTGACCAACGGCGCAGATCAAGCCATCGACCTGCTGCTGCGCTTGATGTTTTCCCCTGGTGATCGCGTTGTCATTCCTTCACCGGTGTTTTCCTTCTACTACCAGATGCTCGACATCAATGGCGTCACGCCGGTCGTCGTGGGGTACGAGCGACAAGCACAGGGTTTTGTGCTGCCCATCGGGGCGGTGCTCGACGCCTTGTCGACAAGCCAAGGGCTGATCCTGTGCAACCCTAACAATCCATTGGGTGGGCGCCTGGAAACGGAGCACATGCAGGTACTAGTGGAGGCGTGCGTCAGGCAGGATAAACCCGTCATCGTTGACGAGTGCTACTTCGAATACCTGCAGCAGTCTTGCCTGGATAGCTTCAGTGGGGTCAAGCAATTGTTCGTCATCCGCTCGTTCTCCAAGTACTTCGGGCTAGCGGGACTGCGCTTAGGGTACGTGGTCACCCACCCCGACTCGGTGCGCGAGTTGCTGAAAGTACGAGGTCCCTGGGACGTCAATCATATTGCGATCAAAGCGGCGTTGTATTGCCTGCGTAATCAGTATGAGTTGCGCTTGGCCCATGGAATTCTCAATCAGATCAAGGGCGAGATCCTCGAAGTCTGCCGTGCGCACGGGATCGTAGCGTATGGCAGCGACACCAATTTCCTTCTACTGCAGGACCAGGCCGATGGCCGCATCGCGCGCGCGCCTTCGCCCAGCACAACATCCGCGTGAACCACTGCACCGGGTACCCCCACAGCTTCGGTCTGCTCAATAACATGTTGCGCGTCGCGATACCGGCGAAGTCGGACCTGAAGGTATTCCTGAAGGCGTTGATAGGGGCTGGCACCGGTGCTGGCTGGGCGGATGTGAAACTATCCATTCGATAGTGCTCATAGCCCAGGCCGGTGCTGGGGTTTTCACGATCGTACAGACTCAGGGTGCAAGGGATGAAAGGGCGTCATCATTATTCGTTGATCAAGGAGCTCTACAAGACCATGCCACGCGGCATGCTACTGAATCTCTCGGCACTGCAGAAAATCGGTATTTCCAATCAGCGTGCGGCTTGCTACGCGAAAAGTGGCTGGTTGACCCGTATAGCGCATGGCATTTACGTGTTTCCCGGCGATTCGTTGAGCCTACCGTCGGCGCTTACCTACTTGGCCATGCAAATCGAAGGACTGCATGTCGGGGGGGCTAGCGCGCTTCTGGAGCGCGACAGCGCGCCGCTAGTTCTATGGGGAGATGCGCGCACGAGCTTGCCACGCTGGTTTTCCGAGCGATTTTCAGTGCGCTACCGTCATGCCCGTCTTTTCGATTGGCAGGCACCGAGCATACCTGAGCAGACCTTGACCCATGCAAGACCCGTACTGGGCAACATCAAATGCTCCACGGCAGAACGTGCACTGCTGGAAATGCTCTACGACGTGGGCGACAAGCAATCTTTAGAGGACGCCTATATTGCGTTCTCCCAAGTCAAAGTAATGTGTCCACATATCGTAGGTGATCTACTCCAGCGCTGTACCAGCATAAAAGCCAAGCGCCTGTTCCTGAAATGGGGGCGCGAATGCGGCCAACTCAACCTAGATACGGTGCTTGACCATTACCGTATTCCGATGGGCAGCAACAATCGTTGGATCACACGACTCAAAGACGGTTCGATGTTGTCTTTGAAACCCTACGGCTAGGGATGCCAAGTGCCATGAAGTCAATCTTGCTGCTCAATGTAAGCAACCCGGTGTTCCGCGAGCTCACACTAGCCTCGCTGGCGAGTACGAGCCTGCCCGGTGTGTCGACATCCGCCACAAATCTTGTCCTGACCGATATGAAAATTGTCGCAGCGGCAAAGTGGATCGGCTTTCCGGGGATAATCAAGCCGAGATTGCTCGTTGAGGTTGCCATAGATCGTACCTTCTTTATCGAGCCGCTCTCGTCATCATCCAGACGGATACTGGGCATGCATACCACATGGCAAGCACAGCGCACGATCGTGACACCCCAAGGGGTCTCAAATGAGTAGACTCTTCAAAGGCGAGGGGTTGCCGGCGACTATGCGCAACATCTTTGCGCTTCGTCTGCTTTTCGTCCTGGCCAACGCGCTGGGGCCGTTCGCTGCTTTGTTTTTCAACCGCCACTACCGACTCGATGGTCCGGCGGTGGCATTGGTGATCACTCTCGCATCGGCGTTCTACCTGACGGGCAATCTGTTGGGAGGGGCGTTGGCCAGTCGCTACGCCTTTCGCCCGTTGTTACTCGGCACCAGTTCGTGCTCATTTATCGTTCTGGTGCTCGCGATAATGCTTACCCCACCGACTGCGTCAATCGCCATGGTGCTGCTGTTCATACTGTGCGCAGGAGCGAGCACGCCAGCGTTCAGCATGCTGACCTCGCTGGCGGCCAATGACGCCAACCGCATTGCGTACTTCGGCTATTTGCACCTTGCCAGCAACATAGGCGCGGCACTGCTGTTCGTCATCGGTGGCTATTTGCTCGGCCTTCACAGTCATTACCTGATGGTGTTCGCCGCCGGTGTCAGCATTTCATGTCTACTGGCCAGTGCTTTACTGCCCCTGCCCGAGCGACAGGCTCATGCACCACAGGCTCTACCTGCGATCTTGCGCGAGATAGTAGAAATACCGAAGATCGTGATAATTGCCAGCGCACTATTTTTCGCCGTATCGGTACTGGACGCGCAGCGTGAGTACCAGTTGCCGCTTTGGCTCGACCTGAAGACCGTCGGCAGCGCAGCCAGCATGTTTGCAGCCGTGGGGCTCGTCAATGCGTTGCTGGTCGTCCTGATCACACAGCCGTTGATCGCCTTGACTTCTCGACTCAGCACGCTCACCAATCTGGCGATGGCGAGCATATTCTACGGCATCGGATTTGGCGCTTACGCGTTCTTCGAGCATACCGCGCTGATCCTGTCGTTCGTCTTGTTCTGGACGATGGGAGAGATTCTTGGGATCACCCATATGACCGCGCTGATTTCCCAAAAGACCTCATTGCAGGCCCAGGCAACCCTTTTTTCGCTGATTCCCATCCTGCTCGCAGTCGCCAGAATGGTTTCTGTGGGATTGAGTGCCTCCTTGATCTCCGACCTAGGGTTCGCGCTGAGTTGGACCCTATACGGATTGTTCGGGCTGGCGCTGGGAGGCGCCTGCCTGTTGACGGTGGGTTTGGGAATCGCGCCTTCTCAGGTTTCATCATCACGAGGCAGTTGAGCCAGGAGACCCATTTCAGCCTCAAAAGGGAGAGGTATGTTTAGCATGGGTGGCGCGCTACAAAAAACGCATGAGTCGAGCGATTGAGTCCCACTTGGCACAAGTAACATCGAGGAGCGCCTATGCGACAGCAGTATGATCCTGCCTGGATTGAAAGCACAGCCCAGGCCAAATGGCTTCGCGCGGAAGTCTTCAAGGCTACCGAAGACGAAAGTCGGCCGAAATTCTATGCCTGCTCCATGCTGCCCTACCCCTCGGGAAAATTGCATATGGGCCATGTGCGCAACTATACGATCAACGACATGTTGGCGCGCCACTTGCGGATGAAGGGCTATAACGTCCTGATGCCGATGGGGTGGGATGCTTTCGGCCTGCCGGCGGAAAATGCCGCCATGCAATCGGGCGTGCCCCCAGCCGAATGGACACGGTTGAACATTGCCGACATGAAGTCGCAGATGCAACCGCTCGGGCTGGCGTTTGACTGGTCACGGGAAATCGCCACCTGCGATCCGCAATACTACAAGTGGAACCAGTGGTTCTTCCTGAAACTGCTGGAAAAGGGCGTGGCCTACAAGAAAACCCAGATCGTCAACTGGGACCCCATCGACCAGACCGTGCTCGCCAATGAGCAGGTGGTAGATGGACGGGGTTGGCGATCCGGAGCGCTGGTGGAGAAGCGCGAGATTCCTGGCTACTACCTGCGCATCACGCAGTATCGCGAAGAGCTGCTGTCGGGCATCGATACCCTGGAAGGCTGGCCGGACATGGTTCGCAGCATGCAGCGCAACTGGGTTGGCAAGGTCAGCGGCGTGCGCCTGGCCTTCCGCCACGCGATCGAAGATGCCAGCGGGCAGTTGATAGACGCGGGCAAGCTGTGGGTATTCACCACGCGCGTCGATACACTGATGGGTGTGACATTCTGCGCTGTTTCCCCAGATCATCCTCTGGCAAAACGAGCCATTGAGCTCGAGCCTGGACTCGAACAACAGGTGCAGGCGTGCCGGCAGTCAGCACAGGCCAGCCCTGACGCCGGCGCACAGGCGAAGCTGGGCATCCCCAGCGGCTTGCACGTCGAGCACCCACTGACAGCCGCACCGGTCGCCGTCTGGATCACCAATTATGTGCTCGGTGAATACGGTGAAGGCGCTTTGATGGGGGTGCCGGCCCACGATGAGCGTGATTTCGACTTTGCCCGTCAGTACGGCGTGCCGGTGCGCCCCGTCATTGCTTTCGAAGGGGCGGCCTATGACCCTGCCATATGGTCGGACCGCTACGCCACACGGGAAGGTCGCCTGATCAATTCAGGCGCCTACGATGGCCTTACGGTGGATCAGGCGTCTCTGGCGATCGTCGATGCCCTGGCTGAGCGCGAATGCGGCGAGCAAGCCACCACTTGGCGCTTGCGTGACTGGGGCATATCGCGGCAGCGCTACTGGGGAACACCGATTCCTATCATCCATTGCGAACACTGTGGCGATGTACCGGTGCCTTATGCGGACCTGCCGGTGGTATTGCCGACCGACTGCATTCCCGATGGCAGTGGCAACCCGCTGCAGCAGCATGATGCGTTCCGCCACGTCGCATGTCCGCGTTGTGACGCGCCCGCGCTTCGGGAAACGGACACCATGGATACCTTCGTCGATTCGAGCTGGTACTTCATGCGCTACTGCGACCCGGATTGCCATAGCTCGATGGTCGGGCCTGGCAATCGCTACTGGATGCCCATCGACCAGTACATCGGCGGCATCGAGCATGCAGTGCTGCACCTGCTCTACGCCAGGTTCTGGACCAAGGCGATGCGCGACGAGGGACTGGTGGACTTCAGTGAGCCGTTCAAGAACCTGTTCACCCAAGGCATGCTGCTGCGAGAGAGTTACTACCGCAAGGCCGAAGACGGCAGCCGGCGTTGGTTCTACCCCTCAGAGGTAATGGTTCACTACGATGAGAAAGGCCGCCCGGTCAGCGCCACTGCGGTGGAGGATGGCTTGCCCGTGAGCCTGGGCGGGGTGGAGAAGATGTCCAAGTCGAAGAACAACGTGGTCGAGCCCAAGGACATCATCAACCGGTTCGGCGCCGACACTGCACGCCTGTTTACCATCTTCGCAGGGCCTCCGGACCAGAGCACGATCTGGAGCGATAGCGGTGTCGAAGGGGCTTATCGCTTTCTGCGCCGTCTCTGGAAGTTTGCCGTTGACGAGCAAGCCCGCTGGGAAGAAGGTGCCGACCTGGTGACGGATGCCGCGCAAGCCAGCCGTGTGCGCTTCGAGACCCATGGCCTGCTGCAGCAGATCAATAACGACTATGAGCGCCTCCAGTACAACACCGTCGTCTCGGGCGCCATGAAGATGCTCAAGGTGCTCGAGGGAGCCCGCAGCGCTGGCCACCAGGTATGCCGGGACACCATGTCCATTCTCCTGCAAGTGCTGCATCCGGTGACGCCGCATATTACCCAGGTACTCTGGGAAGCACTGGCGTTGCCTGGCGCAATCTACGACAGTGCCTGGCCGACCCCGGACAGCGAAGCCCTGAAACAGGATGAAGTGAGGATGATGGTGCAGGTGAATGGCAAGCTGCGCGGGGAGATTCTCGTAAAGGCCAACGCCGACCATGACACGATCCGCGGCCAAGCGCTCTGCGATGGGGCATTGAGCAAGTATATGGAAGGTGCGGGGAGAATGATCGTGGTACCTAACCGCTTGGTGAACTTCATCGTCTGAACTTACGGGCTGCCCCTGAAAACCAAAAGCCGGCATTACTGGAGAATGCCGGCTTTTTCGCTGTGCGTATTAACCCAGCACCGAGCCGATCACTTCATCCAGAATGGCAACGCCCTCTTCGATCTCTTGCGCACTGACAACGCAAGGTGGCACCACATGAATGCGGTTTTCGACCACGAATGGCAGCAGGCCACGTTCCAGCAACTTGGCTTTGATCGCCAGCATCTTGTCGGCAGCCAGCGGGGCACGGCTTTGTTTGTCGCTGACCAGCTCCAGCGCCCAGAACACGCCGGCACCACGGACTTCACCGATTGCAGCGTGACGCTGCTGCAGCTCGCGCAGGCGCGGGCCCAGCACCTCGGTGCCGATGTACAGTGCGTTCTCGACCACCTGCTCCTTGCGCATGGCATCGATGGCGGCAACGATCGAAGCCATGGCCAGTGGATGCCCGGAATAGGTCAGGCCGCCCGGGAAGAAGTGGGTATCGAAGTAGGTGGAAATCTGCTCCGAAATTACAACACCGCCCACAGGGACGTAGCCCGAGTTGACGCCCTTGGCGAAAGTGATGAGGTCTGGCACGACACCATAGTGCTCCAGGGCGAACCACTTGCCGGTCCTGCCAAAACCCGACATCACTTCATCGAGAATCAGCATGATGCCGAACTCGGTTGCCAGTTCGCGCACGCCCTGCATGTAGGCGGCAGACGGCATCAGGATACCGGCAGTGCCAGGCAGGCTTTCGAGCAGAATGGCAGCGATCGAACTGGAACCTTCGGCTTCGATGACGCGGCGCAAATGCCGCAGTGCACGTTCGGTCTCCTCAGCCTCGTTCTGCGCGCTGAACTCGCTGCGGTACAGATACGGAGTGAAAAAATGCACGTGGCCACGAGCGTACTCGTTCGGCACGCGACGAGGATCGCCAGTAGCGACGATCGCGGAGCCGGTATTGCCATGATACGACCGGTAGGCGGACAGCACTTTGTCACGCCCGGTGAACAGCCGCGCCATGCGCATGGCGTTTTCATTGGCATCAGCGCCGCCGTTGGTGAAGAAGACCTTTTTGAAGCCCTTCGGTGCTTGCTCAATGATGCGCTTGGCCGCTTCGCCTCGCGCCAGGTTGGCGGTGGCCGGAGCCACGGTCATCAACGTAGAGGCCTGTTCCTGGACCGCTTTGATGACTGCCGGATGCTGATGACCCAGGTTGGTATTGACCAGCTGGCTGGAGAAGTCCAGATAGCGCTTGCCGTCGTGGTCCCATACCGTGCACCCCTCCCCGCCTGCGATCACCAGGGGGTTGAGTGAACCTTGCGTCGACCACGAGTGGAACACATATTCGCGGTCCAGACCTTTAACGTATTCATTGGTGATTGCCATGATGCACAGCGACCTCTAATTGATCAGCCTGACAAAGAAAAGCCGCCAGCGTGGTGGCGGCGAGGTCTCCAGCCAAGGCTTTTGACAAAGGGTGAGAATGAATCCCGGCCTTTACCGGGGGCCCGTAGCAGCGCTACGGGGGGTTGAGCAACAGCGCCATCGGCTTTCTCCGTCAGAACAACCAATGGCGCTGCCACTCGAACACGTCATGCCTTAGCTGTTGCTAGGGAAAGCGAATTGCGCAGCCTCATGGCTGGTGCGTTTCGGCCAGCGCTGGGTAATCGCCTTCTTGCGGGTGTAGAAGCGCACACCGTCCGGGCCGTAGGCGTGCAGGTCGCCGAACAGCGAACGCTTCCAGCCGCCGAAGCTGTGGTAGCTCACCGGTACCGGCAGCGGGACGTTGACCCCCACCATGCCAACCTCGATCTCGTCGCAGAACAGGCGCGCCGACTCACCGTCGCGGGTGAAGATGCAGGTGCCGTTGCCGTACTCGTGGTCGTTGATCAGCTGGATCGCCTCTTCCAGGCTGTTCACACGCACCACGCACAGTACGGGGCCGAAGATTTCTTCCTTATAGATGCGCATTTCCGGCGTAACACGGTCAAACAGCGTACCGCCCACGAAGTAGCCGTCTTCGTTGCCAGCCACTTTGAAACCACGGCCATCGACCACCACCTTGGCACCGGCAGCAACGCCGTCATCGATGTAACCCAGCACCTTGTCACGCGCAGCCGCGGTAACCAGCGGGCCCATGTCCAGGCCGCAGGTGGTGCCAGCACCGATTTTCAGCGCCTTGATCTGGGGTTCGAGCTTGGCGATCAGGGCGTCTGCCACCTGGTCACCTACACACACGGCCACGGAGATCGCCATGCAGCGCTCGCCGCACGAACCGTAGGCGGCGCCCATCAGCGCGCTGACGGCGTTGTCCAGTTCGGCGTCCGGCATCAGCACCGCGTGGTTCTTGGCGCCCCCCAAGGCTTGCACGCGCTTGCCGCGCTTGGTGCCTTCGGCGTAGATGTATTCGGCGATCGGGGTCGAACCGACGAAGCTCAGGGCCTTCACTTCTGGCGCCTCGATCAGTGCGTCCACCGCTTCCTTGTCACCGTGCACCACGTTCAGCACGCCTTTTGGCAGGCCGGCTTCGTGCAGCAGTTCGGCGATCAGCAGCGTCGAGCTTGGGTCGCGCTCGGACGGTTTGAGGATAAAGCAGTTACCGCAGGCAATCGCCAGGGGGTACATCCACAGTGGCACCATGGCCGGGAAGTTGAACGGGGTGATACCGGCGACCACGCCGATGGGCTGCAGGTCGCTCCAGGCATCGATGTTCGGGCCCACGTTGCGGCTGTACTCGCCCTTGAGGATTTCGGGGGCGGCACTGGCGAACTCGACGTTCTCGATACCGCGCTTGAGTTCACCGATGGCATCTTCGATGGTTTTGCCGTGCTCTTCGCTGATCAGCTGGGCAATACGCTGCTCGTTCGCCTCCAGCAGTTGCTTGAAGCGGAACATCACCTGGGCGCGCTTGGCCGGCGGGGTGTTGCGCCAGGCCGGGAAGGCGGCCTGGGCCGACTCGATGACCTTTTGCACGGTGGCGCGGCTCGCCAGGCCCAGTTTGTGGATAGCCTGGCCAGTGGACGGGTTGAACACATCCGTGGTGCGGGCGTCGTCCGCGATGTGCTCACCATGGATCAAGTGCTTGATAGTTGCCATCTTCTTTCCTCGAGCTTGGTGCCAAGCTGTCTGTTTGTTGTATTAAGGAAGCGCCCGTCGCACGGGCGCATGCTGATCAGTCGATACCGTGCAAGGCTTCGCCCACGGCATCGAACAGGCGATCCAGTTCCTGGGGTTGGGTGTTGAACGTTGGGCCGAACTGCAAGGTGTCGCCGCCAAAGCGCACGTAGAAACCTGCTTTCCACAACGCCATGCCCGCCTCGAACGGGCGAACAAGCGCATCGCCATCGCGCGGCGCAATCTGCAACGCACCGGCCAGGCCGCAGTTGCGGATGTCGACGATGTGCCGGCTGCCCTTCAGGCCATGAATGGCCTGCTCGAAATGCGGGGCCAGTTCTGCCGACTGCTGGACCAGGTTGTCCTTTTCCAGCAGGTCCAGGGTGGCCAGGGCCGCTGCGCAGGCAACCGGGTGGGCCGAATAGGTGTAACCGTGGGCGAACTCCACCGCGTATTCGGGTGACGCCTGGTACATGAAGGTGTTGTAGATCTCGCTGGAGGCAACCACGGCGCCCATCGGGATGGCACCGTTGGTGACCTGCTTGGCAATGTTCATCAGGTCTGGGGTAACGCCGAAGTACTCGGCACCGGTCATGCTGCCCAGGCGCCCGAACGCCGTGATGACCTCATCGAAGATCAGCAGGATGTTGTGCTGGTCGCAGATTTCGCGCAGGCGTTGAAGGTAGCCTTGCGGCGGCACGATGACACCCGCCGAACCGGACATCGGCTCGACGATGACTGCCGCGATGTTGGAGGCATCATGCAGCTCGATCAGCTTCAGCAATTCATTGGCCAAGGCCACGCCACCCGTCTCGGCGGCCCCCTTGGTGAACGCCAGGCCTGGCTGCAAGGTGTGCGGCAGGTGGTCCACCTCCATCAAGGGGCCGAACATCTTGCGGTTGCCGCCAATACCACCCAGCGAGGTGCCAGCAACGTTTACGCCGTGATAGCCGCGGGCACGGCCAATCAGCCTGGTTTTTTGTGGCTGACCTTTAAGGCGCCAGTACGCGCGGGCCATCTTGATAGCGGTATCGGCACTCTCCGACCCCGACCCCGTAAAGAACACGTGATTGAGATTACCTGGTACCAAACCGGCGATCTTTTCAGCCAGCTGGAACGACAGGGGGTGGCCATACTGAAACGCTGGCGAGTAATCCAGGGACACCAGTTGCTTCGCGACTGCGTCAGCAATTTCCTGCCGGGAATGGCCCGCGCCGCAGGTCCACAACCCCGAGAGGCTATCGAACACCTCGCGGCCATGTTCATCGATCAGGCGATTACCTTTGGCACCCACGATGAAGCGTGGGTCTTTCCTGAAATTCCGGTTCGAGGAAAACGGCATCCAGTGCGATTCAAGCTGCAGGCCACTGGCCAAGGAGAGAGGTGTCTGCAGGGCCTGGTTCATGACGGTAATCCTGAGCGTGGAGTGATGCGCCTAGCTTGTGCTGGAAAGTCATGTGCGATAAATCTATATTTTCTTGCACTCAGTTACTGGATAACTCACGCATGACCAAGAAGACGCCCCTGCATCAGGTAAGTGATTTTGATCTCAGGCTGCTGCGGGTTTTCAAGACCGTCGCCGAGTGCGGCAGTTTTTCGGGCGCCGAAAGTGCGCTGGGCATCACCCGCTCCGCCATCAGCTTGCACATGGGCGACCTGGAAAAGCGCCTGGGGATGCGCTTGTGCCAGCGGGGCCGCGCAGGTTTTGCCCTTACCGACGAAGGCCGTGAGGTGCTGCGCGCCAGTGAAACCGTGCTGGTGGCCATCGAGGGCTTTCGCAGCGAAGTGAACCAGATGCACCAACAGCTACGTGGCGACCTCAACGTCGCAATCGTCAACAACCTGGTCACCCAGCCGAAGATGCGCATCACCCATGCGCTGAAGGCCGTGCGCGCCGAGGGCAGCGGCGTACGCATCAACCTCAGCATGAGTACCCCCGGTGAAATCGAACGCGGCCTGCTGGATGGCCACCTGCACGTTGGCGCAGTGCCGCTGATTTCGCCCCTGTCCGGCCTGGATTACAGCCTGCTGTACGAGGAACGTTCAAACCTGTATTGCAGCCACGAGCATCCGCTGTTCACCCATGCCGCCAGTGTCACCGACGAACAACTGGCCCTGGCCGATGCCGTCGTGCCGACCTACCGGATGACCGCCGAGGCAATCGGGCTGCACCAACTGCTCAACTTCGCGGCTTCAGCGACTGACCGCGAGGGGATCGCGTTTCTTATCCTCACCGGCAGCTACATCGGTTTCCTGCCCGATCATTACGCCGCCACCTGGGTAGAGAAAGGCATCATGGCAGCGCTTGATCCCAACCGCCTGCACTTCGATGCCAAGCTCGCCATCGCCACCCGCAAAGGGCGCCGCCCGAACATGATCCTTGAGCGTTTTCTCAACGAATTGCAGTTGACCAGCAGCCCCGCCTAGCTTCGCCCCCCCTCCCCCATAGCGTTTTCCCCAATCACTTTTGCAGGTGATCGGGGGCGCTTTGCGTCAAAAAATTCTTTCAAGCGTGTTGACAGCTTGCGCAGAGTCGCAATAGCCTGAATGCATCGCTGCACACATTGCAGCACTCAAATAAAACACAGCGATTCGTTTGCTTGCTCTTCTGCCTACAAAAACAAATTACCGGAGAGATTCAACATGGCACGGTCCCTTTCACGCAAAGTCAGCGCCGGCGTTGCATGCCTTACCGCAGCCCTGGCGTTGCTGTCGCAACCTGCGGCGCACGCCGACACCCACACCTGGCAAAGCGTCCAGAAAGCCGGCGTACTGCGTTGCGGCGCAGCTGTCGCAGCCCCCTATGTGATGCGCGACCCGGCCTCCGGGCAGTACAGCGGCTATTTCGTCGACCTGTGCCGGGACTTCGCCGAGAACGTGCTCAAGGTCAAAGCGCAATTCGTCGACACCAGCTGGGACAACCAGGTGGCCGGCCTGCAAAGCGGCAAGTGGGACATGGCCATGGCGCTGAACATGACGCCCGAGCGTGCCCAAGCCGTGGCCTTCTCGACCCCGGCCACCGACTACCAGGTGTCGTTGCTTATCAACGAGAAGAACCCCAAGTTCAGCGGTGCCGGTAACGCCATCACTGATTTCGACAAACCAGGCGTCACCATTGCGGTCATCTCCGGTACCGCCGCCGACAAGGCCGTCAGCGCCGCCATCAAGAACGCCACGCTGATGCGCCTGCCCGGCTCCGACGAAACCCGCATGGCGCTGATGTCCCGCCGCGCCGACGTGCTCGCCGACGCCAACGACACCAACCACCTGTTCGCCATGGCCAACAGCTGGGTCAAGGAAGTGCTCCCTGTCCCTGCCATGGCCAAGCAAGGGGTGTCCTTCGCCCTCGCCCATGACACGCCTGCTGCCGACCTTGCCCAGCTCGATGCCTACCTGACCCAGCGTCGTGAGTCGGGTGAGATCGACAAACTGGTGGACAAGGCCTCGGCCGAAATCATCGCGGGCGGCAAAGCCCAGTAACTCCAGCGGACACACAGCGGGCCCGGCACAGGGCCCCTCCGGAGACGACTGTAATGACCACTCCTCATTTGGTGGCTTCCCAGCCACAGGCTTCGCTCAGCCCGAATTCCGACATGAACGGCGATTTCATCCAATTGCGCAGCGTGCGCAAGGCCTACAGCGAGCAGCTGGTGGTGATGGACCAGATGAACCTGGACATGCGCGCCGATGATCGCCTGGTGATCATCGGCCCGTCCGGTAGCGGCAAAAGTTCGTTGCTGCGCGTTTTGATGGGGCTGGAAGGCATCCAGGGCGGCAGCATCCAGTTCCAGGGCAAACCTTACATCGACGGTGCGCGCAAACAGGGCAAACCGCTGGATGAGGTGCTGCACAAGCAGATCGGCATGGTGTTCCAGCATTACACCCTGTTCCCGCACCTCTCAGTGCTGGGCAACCTGATCCTGGCGCCGGTCAAGGTCCATGGCCTGAGCAAGGCCGAGGCCACCGAAAAAGCCCGCGCCTATCTCGCCCGCCTGGGGCTGGAAAGCAAACTGCACGCCTACCCCAGCCAGCTTTCCGGCGGCCAGAAGCAGCGCGTGGCCATCGCCCGTGCACTGATGCTGGAACCGCGCCTGATGCTGTTCGATGAAGTGACCTCGGCGCTGGACCCGGAAATGGTCATCGAAGTGCAGAACGTGATGATGCAGCTGGCCGAGCAGAAGATGGCGATGATCATCGTCACCCACGACATGCACTTCGCCCGCCATATCGCCACCCGCGTGGTGTTCTGCGCCAACGGCAAGGTCGTCGAGCAAGGCCACCCCGAACAGATCTTCACCCAGCCCAGGGAAGCCCGCACCCGCGAGTTCCTGGAAAAGGTCGTGCATTTCGAGTGAGGGCACTGCCATGAACTACCAATTCGACTTCAATTTCCTCAGCGGCACCTTCCCGGCGCTGCTTGACGGGCTCAAGGTAACGCTGGAACTGGCGCTGGTCTCGAACCTGATCGGTGTCGTCTGCGGCTTCCTGCTGTGCTTGCTGACACTGAGCCGCTGGTTCTTCATTCGCTGGCCCGCACAGCTGTTCATCGAGTTCTTCCGCTGCACCCCGGCGCTGTTGCAGATCGTCTGGTTCTTCTATTGCGTGCCGATGCTGTTCGACGTGTTCATCGACCCCATTGCCATGGGCTTCCTGGCGCTGGGCCTGAACCTGACCGCGTTCAATGCCGAGGCGTACCGCGCCGGTGTTCAGGCAGTGCCGCGCGAGCACCTGGACGCCTCGATCGCCCTGGGCTTGAAGAGCTGGCAACGCACCCTGTACGTGATCCTGCCGCAATCGCTGCGCAGCGCGCTGCCGGTGCTGATCACCAACGGTATCGGCACCCTGCAGCAAAGCGCACTGGTGGCCATCGTCGCGGTCGCCGACCTGATGTACGTGGGCAAGAGCCTGGCCACCGAGGCTTATCGCCCCCTGGAAACCTACACCCTGATCGCCCTCATCTACTTCGCCATGTCGCTGCCGATCGCGCAGCTGGTGCAGTGGTTCGAGCGCCGCCAGGAACTGGCCGGACAGCGCTGAGGAAACCACCATGCCACTCGATTTTTCGGTTGTGCTGGGCTACTGGCCCGTACTGCTCAAGGGCCTGGCCCTGACCTTGGCGTTCACCGGCGTGTGCGCCCTGCTCGGCAGCCTGCTTGGTTTTGCGGTCAGCCTGCTGCGCCAGGTAAAGCTCAAACTGGTGCGCCTGCCGCTGACCCTCTATGTGGAGTTCTTCCGCGGCACGCCGTTGCTGATCCAGCTGTTCTGGGTGTTCTTCTGCTTCCCGGTGGTATTCGGCCTGGACATCCCGCCGTACGTGTCGGTGCTGATCGCCTTGACGCTGTACATGGGTGCAATCACCAGCGAGACCTTCCGTGGCGCACTCAAGTCGATCGCCAGTGAACAGCATGACGCCTGCACCGCGCTGGGCCTGACGTCGAAGGTGAAGGTGCTCTACGTGATCTTCCCGCAGGCCCTGCTGCGCTCGGTGCCGCCGCTGTTGTCGAACATCGTCAGCCTGTTCAAGGAGAGCGCATTGATCTCTTCGGTGGGCGTTGCTGACCTGATGTTCGTCGGCCAGAACATTTCCAACAGCACTGCCCGCCCGGTCGAGTTCCTTTCGGCGGTAGCGGTCATCTATTTCCTCGTGGCCTTCCCGCTGACCCGCATGGTCGGCGTGGTCGAAGGGCGCTTGCTGCGCCGCTACGCCTACTAAACCTCCCTTGATAACCTGGAGAACCACCATGAAACTGAATGGCATCCTGCCCGCCCTGGTCACCCCGTTCGACGCCGCTGGCAAAGTCGACCACGACACCCTGGCGTCGATCCTCGAGCACCAACTCAAGGCCGGTGTCAGCGGCTTCGTGCCACTGGGCTCGACCGGTGAATACTACGCACTGGCCAATGAAGAACGCCGCCAGATCCTGGCTACCGTCAAGGAAGTGGTCGGCGACCGCGGCACCCTGATCGCCGGCGCCAACGGTTCCTGCACCCGCGAAGTGCTGGAGCAGATCAAGCAGACCGTCGATGCCGGTTACACCAACCTGCTGATCGCCCCTCCGTACTACGCGCTGCCGTCCCAGGAAGAGCTGCTGGCGCACTACAACACCATTCTCGAGACCTTCCCCGAGATCAATGTGGTGCTCTACAACTACCCGATCCGTACCAACGTCGAGGTCGGCCTGGACGTGATTGCCGCCCTGCACGAGCACCCGCGTGTGATCGGCATCAAAGAGAGCAGCGGCAACCTGTTGCGCGCCATCGAAATCGGTGAAAAATACAAAGGCATCCAGCTGTCCTGCGGTTCCGACGACCAGGCGCTGGACTTCTACCTGTGGGGCGCCGACAGCTGGATCTGCGGCCCGGCCAACATCTTCCCGGAGAAGGTCGTGGCCTTCCACAAAGCCTTCACCAGCGGCGACATCCGTGGCGCCCAGCAAGTCATGCGCAGCCTGTTCCCGGCCATGGCCAACCTGGAAAGCGGCAAGTTCGTGCAGAAGGTCAAGTACGGCGCCGAGCTGGCTGGCTTCAAGGTCGGCAACGCCCGCGCACCACTGCTGCCACTGACCGATGAAGAAAAAGCCGAGTTCCGTAAAGTGTTCGAAGCTTCGCAGCAGTAAGGCAACACGGGGCCGCCCGGCGGCCCCTTCGCAATCTCTCTGGATACGAGACAAACCCATGAACACCCCACAATCGTCATCGCAGAACGCCGTAGTCATCGGCGGCGGTATCGTCGGTGTATGCTGCGCGCTGTACCTGCAGCGCGAAGGCCACAAGGTCACGCTCATCGACCCCGCCGCACCGGGCGACAGTACCGCCAAGTGGAGTTGCGGTCAGATGGCGGTCAGTGAAGTCATTCCACTGTCCAAGCCGGGCATTCTGATGAAGATCCCGGGCTGGCTGCTGGACCAGAAAGGCCCACTGGCACTGCGCCCCAGCGCCCTGCCTGGCATTCTGCCCTGGTTCCTGCGTTTTCTGGCTTGCGCACGTTCGTCGAAGATCCATGAGATCGCCGAGGACATGGCACGCCTGACCCAACACGTCTACACCGACTACGCCCCGCTGCTGGATGCCTGCCCGGACAAAACCCTGTTGGGCGACCGCCCTATCCTTGAAGTGTTCGACTCGCCAGCCGGCCTGGCCCACGAGCGCCCGCACCTGGAGCTACGCAAGCAGTTGGGCTTCAAGTCCGAAGAACTCGACGGCGCCGCCATTGGCGACCTGGAGCCGGCACTGGCCGGTAAATTCCAGCATGGGCTGATGTTCCCTGACTGGCGCGCCGTCAGCGATACCGAAGGCTTCATTGCCGCACTGACCGAAAGCTTCATCGCCCAAGGTGGCGTGCGCCTGCGTCAGAAAGCCGTGAAGATCGACGAAAACCACGACCGTGCAAGCGGCGTGACCCTGGCCGACGGCACCCGCCTGCCAGCCGACCACGTGGTCGTGGCGGCCGGAACCGGGGCTCGCCCGTTCTTCGACAGCCTTGGGGTGAACATTCCGCTGGCCGGCATTGCGGGCTATCAGGCCGTGCTGCCCACGCCTGATGTAGAAATCCGCCACTCGGTGATCTACGCCGATGGCGGCTTCTGCTTCGCCCCGATGACCCGTGGCCTGCAGATCGGCGGCACCATCGAGTTCGCCGCCCCTGGCGCCGAACCTAACTTCAGGCGCGCCGAAATCATCATGGAAAAGGCCCGCCGCGTGCTGCCACAACTCAATACCCAAGGGATGGAGTTCGGCGTCGGCTATCGGCCGTTCCTGCCAGACACCAAACCGGTCATCGACCGCTCGCCCCGCCTGAGCAACGTGATCATGGCCTTCGGCCACGGCCAGCTCGGCCTGACCCTGGGCGCCACCACCGGCCGCCTGGTCGCCGACCTGGCGGCAAACCGTACACCGGCACAAAACCTGTCTGCTTTCAGCGCTCGTCGCTTCGCCCTTATTGGAGGTACTGCATGAACCGCTACGACCAGTTCTACATCAATGGCCAATGGGTCAGCCCTGTTTTGGGCGGCAGCTTCGATTCGTATGACCCAAGCGACGAAAGCCTGATCACTCGCGTGGCCTCGGGTAGCGAAGAAGACATCGATATCGCGGTGAAGGCTGCCCGCGCTGCCTTCGACGAGGGCCCGTGGCCACGCCTGAGCGGTGCCGAGCGTGGCGAGTACCTGCGCAAGATCGCCGACGGCATCCGTGCCCGCCAGGAGGAATTGGCCGAACTGGAAGTGCGCGACAACGGCAAGCCGTTCCCGGAAGCCATGTGGGATATCGGCGACACGGCCGGCTGCTTCGACTTCTACGCCAACCTGGCCGAAGAGCTGGACCGCAACCGCGAAAAGCCTGTGGCCCTGTCCGACGACCGTTTCAGCTCGCTCGCCCGTAAAGAGCCCATCGGCGTCGCCGGCGCCATCGTGCCGTGGAACTTCCCGATGCTGATGGCTTCGTGGAAGATCGCCCCGGCCCTGGCCGCAGGTTGCAGCATCATCCTCAAGCCCGCCGAGCAAACCTCGCTGACCGCCCTGGAGTTGGCCCGCATCGCCGATGAAGCCGGCCTACCTGCTGGTGTGCTGAACATCGTCACCGGCCCAGGCTCCAAGGTAGGTGCCGCCCTCACCGCCCACCCAGGTGTGGACAAGCTGGCCTTCACCGGCAGCGTGCCGGTCGGCAGCCGCATCATGCAAGCCGCGGCCCAGGACATCAAGAATGTCACCCTGGAACTGGGCGGCAAGTCGCCGTTTGTGATCTTCGCCGACAGCGACATTGAAAAAGCCGTCGAGTGGATCATGTTCGGCATCTTCTGGAACAAGGGCGAAGTCTGCTCGGCAACCTCCCGCGTGCTGGTCGAGCGTTCGGCCTATGAGCCGCTGCTCAAGCGCCTGGCCGAGGAAACCCGCAAGATCAAGATCGGCAACGGCATGGAAGAAGGCGTGCTGCTTGGCCCGCTGGTCAACCGCAGCCAATACGAAGGTACACTCAAAGCCATCTCCCGCGGCCTGGAAGAAGGTGCGCGCCTGGTCTGCGGTGGCGAACGCCCGGCGCATCTGGACAAGGGCTTCTATCTGCAACCGACCGTGTTCGCCGATGTGCCGGAAGACAGCTGGATCTGGAACGAAGAGATCTTCGCCCCAGTGGTGTGCATCCGCCCGTTCGACACCGAAGAAGAAGCGGTCAAGTCGGCCAACAACTCGCGATTCGGCCTGGGTGCCGCGGTCATGTCCAGGGACATCGAACGCTGCGAACGTGTCGCACGCAAGTTCCGCGCCGGCATCGTCTGGATCAACTGCTCGCAACCGACCTTCACCGAAGCACCGTGGGGCGGCTACAAGACCAGCGGCATCGGCCGCGAGCTGGGCGAATGGGGCCTGAACAACTACCTGGAAACCAAGCAGATCACCCGCTACGACAGCGAACAGCCTTGGGGCTGGTACATCAAGTGAGGTAACACCCATGCGTTGGAAACAGACGCTTCAGCTGGCTGAGGTGCACTGCGAAGGCGAAATCGGCAAGGTCATCACCGGGGGCGTCATCGGCGTCCCGGGTGCCACCATGCTCGACAAGATGAACTACATCAACGAAGTCGACGACAGCCTGCGCCGCCTGGTGACGCTGGAGCCGCGCGGCTGCCTGCAGATGTCGGTCAACCTGTTGCTGCCGCCGACCCGGCCCGAGGCTCAAGCCGGCTTCATCGTGCTACAGGCCGACAAGGCCCACCCGATGTCAGGCAGCAACTGCATCTGCGTGGTCACCGCCCTGCTCGAACTGGGCATGGTGCCCATGCAGGAGCCGGAAACCACGGTAGTGCTCGACACGCCAGCAGGCCTGGTCACCGCTCGCGCCCAGTGCGCAGACGGCCGCTGCCTGAACGTGTCGCTGGACATGGTGCCGGCCTTTGTCGAGCACCTGGACCTGGCGATCGAAACCGAAGCCTTCAGCACGATCAGGATCGATGTGGCGTTCGGCGGTGTGTACTACGCGCTGATCGACGTTGAGCAGGTCGGGCTGTCGATTGCACCGGAAAATGCCCGGCAGCTGGCCGATGCTGGCGTAGCGCTGCGGGGGGTGATCAACCGGCAACTGAACATCCAGCACCCGCTGCTTCCGTCCGTGAACGAGGTGGCGTACGTGATGTTCCGCAACCGCCTGGATGATCGCACCTACCAGACGTGCACCACCCTGCCCCCTGGCCGGGTGGACCGCTCCCCCTGCGGTACCGGCAGCTCGGCCAACCTGGCCACACTGGCCGCGCGCGGAAAGGTTCAGGTCGGGGACCACCTGGTCTCGCAGTCGACCATTGGCGGCCAGTTCCAGATCGCCCTGCTCGGCCATACAGAAGTCGGCGGCAAGCCGGCTGTACTGCCACGGGTAACCGGGCGAGCCTGGTTATACGGCCTTCAGCAGTTGGGGGTCGACCCGGATGATCCGCTCGCTGCTGGCTTCATGCTCAGCGACACCTGGGGAGAAGGCTGACCGCATTGCCCCTGCGCCGTGCCCGGGTACCTGGGCACGGCTTTCTGATGCCCTCAACGGAGTAAAACCATGCGTTTCAAGCAAGTGCTGTCTGTAGTGGATTGTCATGCCGAAGGTGAAAGCGGGAAGGTCATAGTCGGGGGTGTGGGCCAGGTGGCAGGCCATACCATGTTCGACAAACGGGTCCATCTGGAAACACACATGGACCATATACGCAAACTGGTACTGTTCGAGCCGCGAGGCGCGGTTTGGCACAATGCCAACATCATTCTGCCCTCCAATCACCCCGAAGCAGACATGGGCTATGTGATCCTCGAGACTACCGAGTATCCCGCCATGTCGGGCTCAAACACCATGTGCGTGGCGACGGTACTGCTCGAAACCGGTATTTTGCCGATGCACGAGCCGGTGACACAGCTTACGCTCGAATCCCCGGCGGGGCTCATTCGCGTCCGCTGCGAATGCAAGGACGGCAAGGTTACCAGTGTGCGCCTGGTCAACCAGCCTGCGTTCTGCTACTACCGCGACCGCGCCATTGAGGTAACAGGGCTGGGTACCGTTCGGGTCGACATCGTCTATGGTGGCATGACCTACGCAATGGTCGAGGCCGCAGACCTGGGTTTCAGCATAACCCCGTCCGAAGCCCGGGAACTGTGCGAAGTGGGGCAACGCATCAAGCAGGCAGCCGTTGAGCAACTGTCTGTAGAGCACCCGCTGAACCCGGCGATTCCGGGCATCACCAATACCGAGTTCATGGGCCCGCTGCGCCGTGAAAGCGGTGTACTCAGTGCCAGAAACTGCGTGGTCGTCTCACCGGGGCGCTGTGACCGCTCCCCTTGCGGCACCGGCTCCTCGGCGCGGCTGGCTTTGCTGCACGCACGCGGGCTGATTGCGCCTGGTGAGTCATTCATCCATGAGTCGATCACCGGTAGCCGGTTCACCTGTAGTATCGAAAGCCTGGGCGAGGTCGGCCCCTACCCTGCGGTGATTCCCGCCATTGCGGGTCAAGCGTGGATTACCGGCTTCTATCAGATGGGCATAGACCCTACCGACCCTTATCCAGCGGGCTTCACACTGTCCGATACCTGGATGGAAAGCACCTGAAACCGCGACTGCCATGACTCATTGGGCGGCCGCCAGGAGTTGCACCATGACAAGGCCCGGCCTGTATGATACAGGCCAAAGCTGATGAGACCTGATGATGAGCAAAGATAATGATAAAGAAGGTGGCGTGCGTCGCCACAGTGGGCGCTACATCTATGAAGAGTTGCGCAAGCAGATCCTGACCCTGAAGCTCAAGCCCGGGGTGCAACTTGACGAAGTATCGCTTGCCGCCCAGTTCGGCCTGTCTCGCTCCCCCGTGCGGGATGCATTGGCACGGCTGATTACTGAAGGCCTGGTGGTCATCCTTCCGAACCGTACCACCTTGGTTACACCGTTCGAGATTGAAGAGTTCCCCAACTACATCTCTGCACTGGACCTGATGCAACGTGCAGTCACGCGCCTGGCAGCCACTCAACATCGCCCGGAAGATCTCGAAAAAATCCGCAAGGCCGACGCCGACTACCTCAAGGCAGTAACCACGGGTGACTTCCAGTCCATGTCGGAGTTGAACAAGGCCTTCCACATGGCCATTGCCCACGCCGGTCGCAACCCTTATTTCATCAACTACTACGAGCGCCTGTTGGGTGAAGGTCAGCGCCTGCTTCACCTGCACTTCGACCATATCGTAAGTACGGCAAGCACCCACAAACTGGGTCGCGACCACGATGAAATCATCAATGCCATCGCAGCACGCGATGCAGATGCCGCAGAAGCCGCTGCCCATGAGCACACCATGCTGTTCCAGCGGCGCTTTTTGGACTACATGCAGCAGAACCTTACCGCGCGCATGTCGGTGGCGTGAGGTACGAGCAGTATCCACCCTGGCAGGCCCTTGGCCGTCCCGGCTGAACATCTGAATACCCCCTCCCGCATTGCTACCATAGAAAAAAAACGGCCCAGCCCGTAGTGCCAGTCAGTCAAGCCATCCGGGGCCGCTTTGCGGCCCATCGCCGGCAAGCCAGCTCCCACAGGGACTGCGCAAAGCTTGAGATCTGCGCAACACCTGTGGGAGCGGACAAGCCCGCGAACACCGGCGCAGCCGGTGCCATGCACCGTGTTGGATTCTTCGCGGGCACGCCCGCTCCCACAGGGTACGCGGTGCGCCGGGCATCAGTTTTCTGCGCCACAGCGCAGCCCAACGGGCTGGGCAATCTCCCACAGCGACTACGCAAAGCTTGAGATCTGCGCGGTACCTGTGGGAGCGGGCGAGCCCGCGAACACCGGCGCAGCCGGTGCCATGCACCGCGTTGGATTCTTCGCGGGCACGCCCGCTCCCACAGGGTACGCGGTGCGCCGGGCATCAGTTTTCTGCGCCACAGCGCAGCCCAATGGGCTGGGCAATCCCCTACAAAGACCGCGCAAAGCTTGAAATCTGCGCGGTACCTGTGGGAGCTGGCTTGCCGGCGATGGGCTGCACAGCAGCCCCAATGTGCCTTATAGGCTTAACTGACTGGCATTCCCCCAGGCCGGTGCAATACCGTGCCTGGGCCGCTTGTACACGTGCTGCCTGGCTTGTTTATGGCAAGGCGTATGCGATCACGCTGTCACCGCGCTTGTCGGAGTGCGGCGAACCACCGGCGAAGATGACAACGTACTGCTTGCCGGTCTTCTGCGAACGGTAGGTGATCGGCCCGCTCTGGCTGCCAACCGGCAACCGCGACTTCCACACTTCTTCACCGGTGCGGCTGTTGTAGGCGCGCAGGTAGAAGTCCTGGGTGCCGGCAAAGAACAGCAGGCCCGACTGGGTGGCCAGCGATGGGCCCAGGGTCGGCATGCCCAGCGGCAATTGCAGGCCAGTAGCGATACCCAGAGGGCCAGTGTCCTGCACCGTACCTACCGGTACCTGCCAGACCAGCTTGTGGGTCTTCAGGTTGACGGCCGACAACGTACCGAAGGGCGGCGCCTGGCACGGAACGCCCAACGGCGACATGAAGCGCTCGCGCCAGGTACCGAACGGCGTACCCTTCTGCACGATGATACCCATGCCTTCACTGCTGCCGGTGCCAGGCGGGATATCCTTGGCCGGAACCATGTTGTAGTGCAGGCCCAGGCGCAGGTCATTGACGAACATCAGGTTGGTGGTTGGGTCAACCGAAACACCGCCCCAGTTCATGCCACCCAGCGAACCCGGGTACTGGATCGCCCAGTCTTCGCCCGGCGGGGTGAACACACCGTCGTAACGGCTCGACTTGAAGATGATGCGGCACATCAGCTGGTCGAACGGGGTTGCGCCCCACATGTCGGACTCTTTGAGGGTTTGGTTACCGATGTTCGGCATACCCACGGAGTGCGGCTGGGTCGGCGAGTAGCGCTCACCCGGCAGGTTGCCCTGCGGCACCGGCAGTTCCTTGATATCGGCCAGTGGCTTGCCGTTGGTGCGGTCCAGCAGGTAGATCATGCCGGTCTTGGAAGTGACCGACAGTGCCTTGGACACCGAACCATCATCGTTGGCGATGTCATACACCAGCGGCTGGCCGGTGACATCGAAGTCCCAGATGTCATGGTGGACAGTCTGGAACGACCACACCGGGCGGCCAGTGGCAACGTTGACCGCTACGATGGACGAGCCGTATCTGTCGTCGGCATCGGTACGGAAACCTGCCCAGAAATCAGGCGTGGCGTTGCCGGTAGGCAGGTAAACCATGCCCAGCTCGGCATCGTAGGACATACCTACCCAGACGTTTGGCGTACCGCGGGTATAGCCCTCAGGCGACAGAGGCTCACGAGTAACTTGCGGGTTACCCGGGTCCCACGCCCAGACCAGCGTACCGGTTACCGCATCGAAAGCCCGCACCACACCCGGTGGCTCGTTGGTTTCAAAGTTGTCGATTACCCGACCACCAACGATCACCAGGTTGCCGGCAACCAGCGGCGAGGACGACTGCTGGTAGTAACCAGGCTTGACTTCGCCCATGCCGACTTTCAGGTCGACGGCACCGTTGTCACCAAAGTTGGCGACAGGCTTGCCCGTGTGCGCGTCAATGGCCACCAGGCGACCATCGCCGGTAGGGAAGATCAGGCGTTGCGGGCTGACGGATACATCCAGTGGGGCATCAGCTTCGGCACCCGGTACACCCGCAGACTTTTTGGCGGTGGTGGCATCGAAGTAAGCCATGCCACGGCAGCGCTGGTAGGTCGAGTTGCCTTTGCCTGCTGCGTAACGCCAGTTTTCCTTGCCGGTATCGATGTCGTAGGAAATGACGGTGCTGTAGGTGGTGCAAACGTACAAACTGTCACCCACCTGCAGAGGCGTGTTCTGATCTTCGGCATCGCCCAGGCCCGGCACCACGGCCTCGCCGGTGTGTGCGGTCCAGGCAACTTTCAGGTCCTTGACGTTCGCCGGGGTGATATCACCCACGCGCGAGAAGCGCGAACCATGGTTGTCACCCGCCCAGGCTTTCCAGTCGCCAGCTTCGCCTTCGGTTTTCTCGACCACAACATCTTGTGCCGCTGCTACAGACTCGGCATCACGAATGATGTTCTTGGGTTGGAAAGCGCTGATGGCTGTCAGCACGATCCCCACCGAAGCCACCGCCCCCAGTGCCGCGCCTGTTACACGGGCTTTGCGAGCACGCGTGAAAAGCGGCACCGATAACGCCACCGCAGCACCCATGATTGCGAAAGCGAATACACGCGACAGAAGCGGCCAGAACTTCAGGCCGACATCCAGCAGCGCCCAGATAACGGTATAGGCAACGGCTACCGCCACCAGCAACACGCCGACGAAACGGCGCCGGATGATCATGGCACCTGCTGCAATCAACAGAACGCCAGCGATCAGGAAGTACCAGCTCCCGCCCAACGATGCCAACCAGGCACCGCCCCCGATGAAGTAGAGGCCCGCCAACAGAATAATCGCCCCGAGGGTGGCTAGCCACGCGCGCCCCAGACGGCTCGGAATCACATCGTCTACCACGTTTACAGTCCTTCCAAGGTTACCAAAGGACAGATTGTCGCATGCATACAGATCAGCATACAAATTTGAATCCTGGTATGCGTGCAGTTATGTCATTTTATTACAGAGCTGGGAGCCTCGTAATAGAGGCCCTGCGGCCACTGCGTGACTCGAAAGCTATCTCTCATCATCCGGCACATTTGACACTGCAGTCGTAGACGGCGCTCTCAGCGCACAGAGGCGCTTGCACTGAATCGCGATGACGGCAATCAAAGAGGGCAGGCACAGAAACAGGAAGATATGCGTGATCGACCAGTTCCAGCCCATCATCAAGGCCCCCGCGCCCGCCCCCAGAATCGCCCCGGTGCGGCCGATGCCGAAAACCCAGCTGACCCCGGTGGCGCGGATCGCAGTGGGGTAGAAGTTGGTCGCCAGGGCAAAGCAGCCGGCATTCGCAGACATCATGAAGTAGCCCAGGCTGAACACCAGCACATACAGCGCCCACGCATGCCCGGCCCAGATCGCGATCAGCAGCGACATCGCCGCACTGCCGGCGAACATCAGGCTGACCACGTTGTTCTGCTCCCAGCGGTCCATCTTCAGGCCGACGCTGAAATCGCCGACCGCCCCGCCCAGTTGCAGCACCGCGCCGATCAACGCGGCCTGGGACAGGGTCATGCCCGCAGACTGCGCGGTGATCGGCAGCCAGTTGCTGAGCAGGTAGAGGTTGAGAAAGCCGGCAAACATCGCCAGCCAGATCATCAGCGACCCCAGGCGATACGGCCCCTTCAACACGCTGCCAAGGCCCTGGCGGGCTTTACCCAGGTCACTGTGCTCGGTGCTGATGGCCTGGGTTCGTGCATCGGCAGTGCCGGGGGCTAGGGCATTGATCGCGGCTACGATCTGCGCCTGGGGCTTGCCCGCCTGGATCATGAAGCGCAGCGACTCCGGCAACAGCGCCAACAAGGCCACGGCCAGCAGCAAAGGCAATACCCCACCGGCCACGAACACCGCCTGCCAGCCATAGTCCTCGATCAGGTACTCGCTGAGCAGCCCCCCCAAAGCCCCGCCCAGGCCGAACCCGCACCAGGTCGAGGTGACCAGGGTCGAGCGGCGCCGCAGCGGCGCGCACTCGGCCAGCAAGGTGGTGATGTTGGGCATGGTCGCGCCCAGCCCCACACCGGTCAGCAGGCGCGCGAGGGTCAGCATGGTCAGGTCCTGGGCGAACGCGCAGGCCAGTGACCAGAACCCGAAGAACGCCACCGAGAGGATGATCACCCAGCGCCGACCGAGGCGGTCGGCCAATGGGCCGGCACACAAAGACCCCAGCGACAACCCGACCAGGCCGCTCATCATCAGCGGCCCGAGCACCTGGCGCTGCAAGCCCCAATCCTGGATCAGCGCCGGCGCGATGAAGCCCATCATCATCGTGTCGAAGCCGTCCAGTACCAGGATCAACAGCCCCAGCACGATGACCCGCCATTGCTGACGACCTATCGGTCGGGCATCCAGAAACGTATGCACATCCACTACATTCGACGCGCTCATCGCAAAGCCCTCGGCAGCGAACGGGAACGGGTTAGCGCAGGCGAGCGCCAACGAAAGGTGCGCAGCGCTCGATGCCGATGCGTACGGTTTCTTCCGGGTCGCGCTTCCACCAGTCCAGCTCCGAGAACAGTTCGAGTTCGAACGGGCCGTCGTAGCCGATGTCGTCGAGCACGCTGCGCAGGCGGGCGAAGTCGATCACCCCATCGCCGACCATGCCGCGGTCCCGCAGGTTGCGGGTTTCGGCGAGCCAGTCACACAGGTGGAAGGTGCTCAGGCGCTGCTTGCCGGTGCGGCGCAGCTCGGCTTCGAAATCCGGGTCCCACCAGCAATGGTAGGTATCGGCCACCATGCTGGTGTCGTCACCCAGCAGGTCGCACAGGTCGTTGGCATCCTTGATGCGGTTGAGCACGCTGCGGCTCCCGGCATACATCGGGTGCAGCGGCTCCAGGCCCAGCTTCACCCCGACCTGACGCGCATGCGGGGTGAGTTCGGCAAGGGCGTCGCGAATGCGGGCGCGGTGCGCGGCGATGTCCTTCTCGCCGTCCGGCATCGCGCCGACCACCATGACCACGCAGGGCGCGCCGATCTGCGCGGCCTGGTCGAGGATCTTGCGGTTGGCCTCGATACCTTTGGCGATTCCGCCTGCCGAGGCCGCGTCGTTGAACCAGGCGCTGGTGCACAGGGACGCCACCCACATGTCGGCATCCTTAAGGTGGCGTGCAGTCTGGGCCACACCGTAGTCGTCCATGAAGTTGCGCCACACGGCGATGCCGCTGACACCCTGGCGGGCATAGCCGTCGATGGCCTGGGGCATCGACCAGGACGGCGTGGTGATCTGGTTGATGGCAAAGCGTGAAAGATCGAGCTGCTGCGTCATGGCAGGCTTCCTTTTGTCGTTCAGATACGGAGCATGGGTGCGTCTATCGCGGTACTAGCCCTGATGCGGCGCGTCCCAGAGGTTGAGCCTGGTGCCGATGCCATTGACGCTGGCGGTTTGCAGCACTTCATAGCCCCAGCTGATATCGAACACCGCCATGCCGCAGGCGATGAAAATCACGCGATCGGAGGCGCTGCTGCGGCCGGGCCTGACGCCATTGACCACGTCGCCCAGGCCGGTGGACTCGGTCAGCGCCGGCAGCTTGCCGGCGTCGATCAGGCGGTACAGCGGGCCGCCGATCACGCCACTGTAGTAAGCGTCCTTGTTGCCGGACGCCACGGCGTCTTCCACGTACGCTTCGTGCAACTGGGTGTGGTCGTAGACGATGCGCGCGCTGGTGAGGAAGCTGTCGTCGGTGAGCACCGGCCCGGACACCAGCACGGTGGCACCGGCCTTGATCCATTCATCCTTGAAGTACAACGGTTTGAGCCGGGAGGCGGCCACGGTGATCACATCGGCGTCACGGAACCCCGTCTCCGTGTCGTCGGTACCCCGGGCGCGGATGCCATGGGTTTCGCTTACCCAGGCAGCGAACTCGTTGGCCTTTTCGAGGAACAGGTCGAAGCACACCACTTCGTCGATGGCAGGCGTCTGGGTGATGATCGCCGAGAAGCATGCCTTGTTGATCGGGCCGCAGCCGACCACCGACAGCTTGCGGCTGCCCGGGTTGGCCAGGTGGCGGGCGCCGACACCGGGCACCGCGCCGGTGCGCGCCGCGCTCAGCAGGTTGGCGGACATCAGCGCCAGCGGCGCGCCGGTATCCTTGTCATTGAGCATCATGGTCAGCACCGAGCGCGGCAGGCCTTTTTCCATGTTGGCGTGGTTCGAGCCGTACCACTTGTTGCCACACACATCGAAGCGCCCGCCCAGGTAGCCCGGCATCGCGGCGAAGCGGCGGTCGGGGCCGGCAACCGGCATGTTGGGGAACGGGCTTTGCTTGGGGAACACAATGTTCAGGCCGTGGCTGTTGTGGTTGGCGCCGCCCATCAGGTAGTCGCCCTTGCCCAGCAGGCTGAAGGTTTCTTCGCACACATCCACGCAACGCGCGGCATCCAGGACACCAGCGGCGATCATGTCGGCTTCGGACAGGTAGGTGAAATCGATCTTCGGATACATGGTGTTTTTCTCGCTACGAATGGGGAAGGAACAGTCAGAAGCGCAACAGCGGCTGGATATCGAACAAGCGGCAGCCTTGGTTGCGCGCACTGGCACGCATCAGGAAATTGAGTTTTTCGATCCGCTCGCCGGAACGCGGGGCGCCGTTCTTCTGAAACGGCACCTGCAGCCCGACCGAAATGTCCATCACCACGTCATCCACCACCCCGCCCGAACGCCCCGAGGGCACTGCGATCATTCCGTGACGGGCAGCGAAGTGGTACGCATCCAGGGCTTCGGTGATGGTGCCGACCTGGTTGGGCTTGAGAATGAACCCGTCGACCGCGTTCAACTCCAGGGCCTTCTGCAGGTACTCCAGGTTGGTGACGGTCAGGTCGTCGCCCAGGATCAGCGTGCGCGGCAGCGCGCGCTTGGCCTGCTGGTAGCCGTCCCAGTCGTTCTCGTCGAGCAGGTCCTCGATGAACACGAAATCGAATTGCTCGGTCAGTTGCCGGGTGTATTCGATCAGCGCCTGCGCGCTGACCCGCTGGCCCTTAAGCAGGTAGGTGGCACTGGCCTTGTCGTAGAACTCGCTGGACGCGCAGTCCAGGGCAAAGGCGATGGCGCCGCGGTGAGGCGTGCGCTCGATGGCCTGCTGCATCAGCCGCAGTACCACTTCAGGGTCGTCCGATGGCGCGGCGTAACCATACGAACTGGCCACCGCCGGCTTGTGCCCCAGGTACTCGGTGAGTACCTCGTTGAGTGCCTGGAACACTTCGACGGCCATTTCGACCGCATGGTCGACGCTGTCGGTCTTGTACGGGACGATCAGGAACTCGTTGAACGCCTGGGTAAAGTCGCTGTACTTGCCGCCGTTGATCACGTTGAAGCACGGTACCGGCACGGTCTGGATCGCGCCGCCGGCGATATGGTTATAAAGCGGGATGCGCTTGGCGTCGGCAGCGGCGCGGAACACCGCAATCGATGTCGAATAGATAGCGTTGCCGCCCAGCACGTGTTTGTCGGCGGTGCCGTCCAGGTTGATCATCACCTGGTCGATGGAGCGCTGGTCATGGATGTCCAGGCCAACGATGGCCGGGGCGATCACCTTGACTACGGCCTCGACCGCCTTGTGCACGCCGAGGCCGCCGTACGACGACAAGTCGCCATCGCGCAGCACGAACGCCTCATGCATGCCGACCGAGCTGCCGGTGGGCGCCGCACCGCGGCCCACGGCCCCGCTTTCGGTGCGGACCTCGACTTCCACGGCCGGGCGGCACTTGCAGTCGATGATCTGCTGGGCGATTACCGAAACGATCTTGTCGGCCATGTCATTGACCCTCCAAGGCAGGCACGTACACGATATTGAGGTCACACAGGTTGGTGCCGGTGTTGCCGGTGAAAATGGCGCAGTTGATGGCCTTGAGCGCCTCGAAGGTGCTGTGCTCACGCAGTGCCTGATAAAGGTTGATGCCTTGGGCCGAGGCTGCCGCGAGGCTCTGCGAGTCGGTGATGCCGCCTGCGACCTGGGTGGTGCCGTCGGTGCCTTCGCTGTCGATCGACAGCAGGCAGGCACCTGGCGCCTTGGCGGCGGCGATGGCGAAGCCCACCGCCATTTCCTGGCCGGGCCCGCCGTGGCCTTTGATCACCGCGTTGTCGAGAATCTGCGTGGTGACCTCGCCGGAGCTGAGCAGCACGCACGGTGGCTTGATCGGGTTACCGTAGGCCTGGATCTCACGGGCCATCGATGCCATGAACGTGCCGGCATCGCGGCTTTCACCTTCAAGGAACGAGGACACGATCAACGCCGGGATGCCCATGGCTTCACAGGCTTGCCTGGCGTAGATGCAGGAGTCCGGCAGGGTGTTGAGCAGGTAGTAGGTGTTGTCCGGGAACGCCTTGGGCGTTTCGCCTTCGGGCCCGACCTTGGCGAGGTAGTCGACGATGCTTTTGGGCATCTTGTCGGCCAGGTTGAAATTGACGATGGTCGCCCGCGCATCGTCCAGTGTGGTGGCGTCCGGGCCGATGGGGGTGCTCTTGTAGGCCTTGTACGGCTCGCCGATATCACCGGTGGCCGGCGTGCCGACCGCGTCGCTGATGCCGATGCCAATCAGCTCGGCGCCGATGTCCTGGATACGCTTGGCCAGCATGCCGCCGTTAAGGGCCGAGATGTGCCGGCGAACGGCATTGATCTCGTAGATGCCCGCACCCGACTTGAGCATCACGTCGGTGGCATCGATCTCATCCTGCAAGCTGATGCCTTCGCGCGGGCACGACATCAGCGCAGAGCTGCCGCCGCTGATGACCGCGATGAACAGGTCATCCTGGTTCGCCTGCTCGACGATGCGGATGATTTCGCGGGAGGCGCGGTAGCCCTCCTCGTTGGGTAGCGGGTGCCCGCCAACATACACCTCGGTGTTGTTGAAGCGGTCGCTGGCTTCGTGAATCTTGACGATGGCGATGCCACGGGTCAGGCGGTCGCCCAGCACATGGTCGACGGCCATGGCCATGTGGTTGCAGGCCTTGCCGGCGCCGAACAGGTACACATTGCGCTTCTTGCTCAGGTCCCAGCTACGGCTGCCGACGTGCAGCACGTCGCCGTCCAGGCGCATGATGCTGCGAATGCGCTCGTAGCCGTCCAGCCGTACCAAGGTCTGGTCGGCAATCTCGAGCACGACCTGACGCGACGTGATGTCGCCCCCTTCCAGCAAATCCCTGAAATTTCGAATCTTCTTCATTTCAATTCCTGCAGTCAGCGTTACGTACATCGGAACGTTCATCGCTCAGAAGCCCCGCCGCCTGGGCGCGGGGCGGCGGTTCACGCAGGCTCGACCAACCCGAGCAACTCGCTGGGGAAGAGCATTTCGCGAATCGCCGAATCATCCGTGCGCAGGTGCTTGGCGACCTGCTCCAGGCCGAAGAAGTCGAAGAACAGCGGCGTCTGCAGAATCAGCATGTCGTAGCCCGGCTGAACCTTCAGGCCCTTGTGCATTGCGGCCTGCAACAGTGGCGTGGGCTGGTTTTTCATGAGGATGTCGCAGACCTGTGTGCCAGGCTGCAGCGAGGCCACCGGCAGCGGCAGTGGGTCATCGCGTTTCAGGCCCAACGGTGAGGCATTGATGACCAGGTCGAAGCCTGCCGGGTCGTTGCTCCGGGCGGCCACCGCCGGCACGTCGAAATGCTCCCGGATGGCGGCGGTCACTTGCAGCGCCTTGGCCTCATCCGGGTCGAACACGGCAATCTCGGCCGAGCCGCCAGCGGCCAGCGAGGTGGCGATGGCCGAACCGGCTCCGCCAGCGCCGATGATCAGCACGCGCTTGCCCGCATAGGGCATCTGGTAGCGTTCGAGCGAACTGACGAAGCCCAGGCCGTCGAACAAGGCGCCTTCCAGGCTGCCATCGGCATTACGCCGAATGGCGTTCACCGCATTGGCGGTGTTGGCGATCTTGCTGCGTTTGTCGACCAGCCCGACGGCGTCGGTCTTGTGCGGGATCGACAGCACCATGCCGGCAGTGGTCCTGGAGCGGAACAGCGCCCGCACCGTATCGACCAGGTCTTGCGGGGCAACCTGCAACGGCACCATGACCGCATCGACGCCGCACAAAGGCAGGACCTTGTTGAAAATTTCCGGCGTGCGGACCTGCTCGATGGGGTCGGCCACCATAAAAAAGACGCGAGTGTTCCCAGTAGTCATTGAAGACTCCTCAAAAAAGCGGAATAAGGGTGTGCCGGCCCCCAGGCAACCCATGCCTGGGGGCGCTGCGGCAGGTCAGGACGCCGGGAAGCCTTCGCCCCAGGTGTCGCTGAGCATGAAGCCACCGGCCAGCGGGTCGTGCGGGTCGACGCCGTGCTGCTCGATGCTGTAGATCCACGCCCGGCCCTGTACCCGCGGCAACACGGCAGGCTTGCCGGCCACTTCGCTGGTGCCCAGCATCTGCACCTTGAACTCGCTGCCGATGATCGAGTGGGAGGTGAGCTGGCTGCCGGTTTCAACCAGCCCGCGCGCGGCCAGGGTGGCCAGGTTGGCCGAGCTGCCGGTACCGCACGGGGAGCGGTCGACGCGCCCTGGCGGCAGCGTGGTGCAAGTCTGGTAGGCGCTGTCGCCGACCCGGTTGCGGAACATCACATAGGCCACCTTGTCGATCTGCGGATACAGCGGGTGCTGCACGCTGAACTGGCGGTTGATCTGCTCGCGCAGGGCCACGCCCAGGTCGGCCAACTGCCGGGCATGCTGCGGCTCGATGCTCAGGCCGGTCTGTGCCACGTCCACCAGCGCGTAGTACACGCCCCCGAAGGCCAGGTCGGCCTTGATCACGCCGTGCTCGGCGGTTTCGACCTGGATGTCCAGTTGCTCGACGAAGGCCGGCACCATGTCCAGCGACACGCTGAGGCAGCGGCCGTCCTTGCAGGTGGCACGCGCCGTCACCAGGCCCGCCGGGGTGTCCAGCACCACGGTGGTTTGCGGTTCCTGCATCGGCACCATGCCCAGCTCCAGCAGGGTGGTGACCACGCAGATCGAGTTGCTGCCCGACATGGGGTGGGCCTTGTCCGACTGCAGCACGATGAAGCCGGCATGGGCGTCCGGGTGGGTCGGGGGCAACAGCAGGTTGACCGACATCTGCAGGCAGCCGCGTGGCTCAAGGGTCACCAGCTTGCGCAGGCTGTCGTCGACTTCGTTGATGTAGTTCATCTTGTCGAGCATGGTCTTGCCCGGAACATCCACCACACCGCCGGTAATCACCTTGCCGATTTCGCCTTCGCAGTGCACACCCACGATCTGAAGCGATTTATTCCAACGCATGATGTTCTACCTCTGAAGGTTTTCGCTGAAGCGTTTGTAGTCCGGGTTGCCCTGGGACGGGTCGCCGCCAAAGCGGTAGGCACTGAACGGCTGGAGGTCGAGCTGCGGTTCGCGGCCCGCGACCAGGTCACCGATCAGGCGGCCGGTGGTCGCCCCCAGGGTCAGGCCCAATTGGCCATGCCCCACAGCCATGAACACGTTCGGCAGGCGCCGGCAGCGGTCGATGATCGGCTTGGTGTCGGGCAGCAACGGGCGATAGCCGACGCCGAACTCGACGTTGTCGGTGTGCATCTGCGGCAGCAGGCGCTTGGCCTTGGCGAGGATGATCTGCGCACGCTTGAAGTTGGGCTGGGTGCTGTTGCCGCCGAACTCGATGGTGCCGCCGATCTGCAGGCCGCGGGTCATCGGGGTGAAGCAGAAGCCGCCGTCGCCATAGATGACCGAGTGGTTGAACGACACCCCGGCATCGCGCACCAGCGCCTGGTAACCGGCCACGGGCTGCAGCGGCACGTTGACCCCCAGTTGCCCGAAGAACGCCCGCGCCCCGGCGCCGGCCGCGAGCACCAGCTGCCCGGCGGGAATGCGCTCGCCGCTTTCCAGGGTTACCCCGGTGGCGCGCCCGCCCGCTTCGTCCAGCCGCGCGACCTTGGCCCGCACGCGGCGGCCGCCCTGGGCCAGGAAACGCTCGGTGAGCGCCACCATGAAGCCCTCGGTATCGCTGACGAACCGCCACTGCGGCAGCAGGATGCCGTGGGCGAACTTGCCCGCCAGCAGCGGCTCCAGGTCGCCAATCTCGGCGCCGTTGAGCACCTGGCTGTCAAAGCCCAGCGAGCGGCGGATTTCATTGTGGCCACGCTCGTGCTCCACCCCGGCCTGGCTGTCGAACACCTGCAGGATCGGGCGCTGTACAACCAGGCCGCGGGCTTCCAGGCCTTCGAGCAAACGGCCGTAGTCGGCCAGCACATGGTGGGTCAGCGAGGCCATGGCCGTGGCGATCTCCTGGATGCGCGCATGCCGCGCGTTGCCCAGAAACCGCAGGAACCACGGCAGCAGTGCTGGCAGCGCCGCCGGGCGCAGGGCCAGCGGGCCGGTCTGGTCGAGCAGCCACCCCGGGATCTTCTTCAGGATGCCCGGTTTGGACAGCGGGATGATCTCGCCCAGCGAAAGCTGCCCGCAGCTCCATTTGGCAGTGCTGTCGCCCGGTGCCGCCGGGTCGATCAGGGTCACCTGGTGGCCATCGCGCTGCAGGTACAGCGCGCAGCAGATCCCCACGATGCCACCGCCCACCACCAGCGTGGCGCCTTTGTGCGGGGCGGCTCGAGCCGCATCTTGCGAAGGTTTGTCAGTGTTCAACTCAAGCACTCCCATGCAACGAAACAGGTCAGTCAACGACACGATCAGTAGGCGTAGCGGCGCAACATGCGCTGCTCGACCAGCCCGACCAGGCGCGTCAACGGGAAAGCGATGGAGAAATAGATCAGCCCGGTAATGGTGAGGAACTCGATGGGCCGCGCCGTGCTGTTGGAGATGTTCTGGCCAACGAACATCAGGTCGGCAACCCCCACCGAGGAGATCAGCGCGCTCTCCTTGAACAGGCTGACCACGTTCGACAGCAGCGGTGGCACAGCGCGCAGCAAGGTCTGCGGGAAGATCACGTACAGCGTCTTGACCGAGCGGTTCAGGCCCAGCGCCACGCAGGCGTCATGCTGCTCGCTGGCGATCGACTTGAGTGCGCCGCGGAACGTCTCGCAGGTGATCGCCGCCATGTACAGGGTCAGCGCAATGGCCACCGAGGCGTAGGCCGGGATTGCCAGGCGGAACACCACCGGCAGGCAGAAGAAGATCCAGAACAGCTGGATGAGCAACGGCGTGCCGCGGAAGAACTCGACGTAGAGCGTCACCGGCCAGGTGACCCAGCGCGACGGCGAGCGTTTCAGCAGGCTCAGGATAAAACCGATCAGGCTCCCCAGCAGCGCGCAGCCGAAGGTGAAGGCCACCGTCAGCGCCAGGCCTTCGAGCAGCACGTTCCAGAACGGCAGTACCGCGGAAAAATTCAGCTCCATGGTCGCCCCCTTCAACGCTGCATCGCAGCGTCCTGACGACGCTCGATCATGTTGGCCAGTTTCGAAATCGGCAGCGACAGGGCGAAGTACACCAGCGCCACCACCGAGTAGGTTTCCAGTGGCCGGTAGGCGTCGGTCGCCAGGCCCTTGGCCACGTACATCAGGTCGGAAATCGCCACGATCGCCACCAGCGCGCTCTGTTGCAGCGAACCGATCCCGTTGGTCAGCAGCACCGGCAACGCCGAGCGCAACGCCTGCGGCAGCACCACGTAGAAGGTCCGGTGGAACGGTTTGAGGCCCAGTGCCGTGCACGCATCCAGGTGCTCGCGGGGCACCGCCTGCACACCGGCGCGGTACGCCTCGGCGTTGAACGCGGTGAGGTTCAGGCCCAGGGCCAGGATGCCCATGAGCATCGGGTCGATGAACACGTCCACCATCATCGGGATGCAGTAGAAGAACCAGATGATCTGCAGCAGCGCCGGGGTGCAGCGGAAGAACTCGATGAACAGTTGCGCCGGCCAGCGCAGGATCGCCCAGCGGCTCATCACCAACAGGCACAGCACAAAGCCCAGCACCAGGCCCATCAGGTTGGCGGCCAACGCCAGCTGGATGGTCACCTTCAAACCTTCGAGCAGCACGCCGACACTGTTCTGCAAGAACGCAAAATCAAATTCGTAATGCATGGCCTGTCTCACTCCAGATGAAGGACTTTCTCCAGGAATTCCCGGGTCCGTGGCTGCTTGGGCGACTTGAACATCTGTGCTGGCGGGCCCTGCTCGACCACCTTGCCGTTGGCGCAGAACACCACGCGCGTGGCGATGTCGCGGGCAAAGTGCATGTCATGGGTGACGATGATCATCGCCATCTTCTGCTCGGCCAGCTGCAGCATCACGTTCTGCACCTCGATGACCATTTCCGGGTCCAGCGCCGAAGTCACCTCATCGAACAGCATCAGCTTGGGCTCGAGCATCAATGCGCGGGCAATGGCCACGCGCTGCTTCTGGCCACCGGACAACTGGCTGGGGTAGGCGTGCAGCTTGCTTTCCAGCCCCAGGCGCGCCAGGTACTTGCGGGCGCGCTCGGTGGCTTCGGCCTTGGTCAGCCCGGCAATCTTCACCGGCGCCAGGATCAGGTTGCTGAGCACCGACAGGTGCGGGAACAGCGTGTAGTGCTGGAACACCATGCCGATCTGCTTCTGCAGGCGGGCGTCGATGCGCGGGCGGTCCTTGCCGGCACCGTTGATGTACGGCTGGCCCTGGAAGCTGATCTGGCCGCGCTGGATGTCATCCAGGCCCATCATCACCCGCAGCAGCGTGCTTTTGCCGCTGCCGCTCGGGCCGATGATCACCAGGCGGTCGTCGGCGCGCATGTCCAGGTTCAGGCCATCCATGACCACCAGGCTTTCGCCGTACGATTTGTACACTTCACGGAACTGGACGAAGTCGCCAGTGGCCGTCAACGGGGTAACACCCTGGGCGGTAAGAGGTGAGGTAGCCACAGCTTTGATTTCCGTAGAGAACATGGGATTTTCCTCGCAGCGCAACGCGCCTGATGGACCCGACCGCTTCAGCGCGCCTGCGTCAGCGATGACTCGATGCTGGCCAGTTCGAAAATGGCCTCGACTTCCACGGCGACATTGCGCGGCAGCGAGCTGCAGCCGACCGCTGCACGCGCATGCCGGCCGGTCTCGCCGAGCACGCTGATGATCAGGTCGGAAGCGCCGTTGAGCACCTTGGGGTGATCGGCGAAACCGGGTACTGCGTTGACGAAGCCGCCGAGGCGCACACAACCGGCCACCTTGGAAAAATCGCCAGCGACGAAGCGGTCCACCTGCACCAGGATGTTCAATGCACACAGTTGCGCAGCCGCCTGGCCCTGCTCCAGCGAGAGATCGCTCCCCAGTTGCCCGACATAGCGGTCGACGCCACCGGCAACGGGCACCTGCCCGGACACATACAGCAGGTTGCCGACCTGACGAGTCGCAGCAAAATTGGCGCCTGGCTTGGGTGCATCGGGGTATTCATGCCCCAGCGCTGCCAGTCGTTGCTTCAATGTTTGAGCCATTTGCCCACCCTTGCTTGTTGTTCTTGTTTGCGTTCAATGGGCGCGGCAGCTGCCTGCCGCGCCTTGCCCCGGCTGGCCGTCAGCGCGCCCGGGAGTGCGCCCGGTCGAGCTTGCCGTTGGCAAACACCACGCCGTGATGAAGCTCGGCATAGGCCTGGGTGATCTTGCCGTTGGCCAGGTCCTGCTCGATCAGCTCGAAGCTGCGCTTGAGCGGGTCGCCATAGCCGCCGCCACCGGCCTGTTCGTGGCGGATGACAGCGTCACGGCCCAGGTTCATGGTGAACTTGCTCGGCAGCGGCTGCAGTTCGTTGTTGACCCGCAGGTAGTTCGCCGAACAGGCGCCTGGCTTGCCCCCGAACAGCCCGTAAGGGGCATGCACGGCGCGGTCGGAGCGAATCTGCGCAACCACGTCCCTGGACAGGATGCGGTACTCGCGCACCAGGCCCAGGCCACCGCGGTACTCGCCAGCACCACCGGAGTCGGTGGCGAAACCGTAGGCTTCCATGACGATGGGATAGCGCGCTTCCAGCGTCTCGATCGGCATGTTCGACATGTTCTGCGACGGGTTGGTGACCCCTTCGATGCCGTCCTTGTTGTGCCGGCCGCCCCAGGCGCCGTTGATCATGTCGACCAGGATGTACGGCTCTATGGAGTTCTCCACGTAACCGCTCAGGGCGATCACGGTGTTGCCGCCCTCGCCTGCCGCCATCACCTTCTTCGGCGCGATCTGCGCCACCGCGCCCAGTACGCAGTCGACCACGCGGTAGCCGGTCAGGGCCCGTGCAGCCACCGGCGCCGGCATGTTCGGGTTGAGGATCGAACCTTGCGGGGCGGTGATGTCGATGCAGCGGTACACCCCGGCGTTGTTCGGCACGTCAGCGTCCAGCGCGCAGCGGATGCTGAGGTAGGTGGCCGATTTGACGAAAGACAGCGTCGAGTTGATCGCGCCACGCACTTGTGGCGAAGAGCCGGCGAAGTCGACCGAAAGGCGGTCGCCCTTGACGGTCACGGCGCACTTGATCGGGATCGGGGTTTCGCAGAAGCCGTCGTTGTCGATGTGGTCGAGGAACTCGTAGGTGCCGTCTGGCCAGGCTTGAATGGCCTTGCGGGTCAGGCGCTCGCCGTAGTCGAGCAGCTCGTCGAAGTAGTCGCGCAGGCCCTGCTCGCCGTAGCGGTCGAACAGGCGAACCAGCTCACGTTCACCGATATTGCAGGTGGCCAGTTGCGCGCCAAGGTCGCCCAGCACCAGGTCCGGCAGGCGCACGTTCTTCTTGATGATCTCGAACAGCGTCTCGTTTTCTTCACCGGCCTTGTACAGCTTGGTCGGCGGGATGCGCAGGCCTTCCTGGTAGATCTCGGTGGAGTCGGCAGCGTTGGAGCCCGGCACGCGCCCGCCCACATCGCAGTGGTGGGCGATCACCACCGAGAAGCCCTGCAGGCGACCTTTGAAGAAGATCGGCTTGAACATGAAGATGTCCGGCAGGTGCATGCCACCTTCATAGGGGTCGTTGAGGATGATCACATCGCCCGGCGCCACATTGTCGGCGTACTTGGCGATGATCACATCGATCGCATCAGGCACCGCGCCCAGGTGCAGGGCCACGGTCTTGGCCTGGGCCAGGATGCGGCCGGAGGCGTCGCACATGGTGACCGAATAGTCGAGCACGTCACGGATGATTGGCGAGCGTGCGGTGCGCATCACCGCGAAGGCCATATCGTCGACGATGGTGTCGAGGGCGTTCTTGACGACGGCGAACGTGATTGGGTCAACGTTACGTTGTGTCATGGCTATCTATTCCTCAAATATCAGGCCAGGGTGGCGATTACGCTGCCGATCGAGTCGACGGTGGCGCGCCAGCGAGGTGGAATGACGATGGTGGTGTCGGTGCTTTCGAGGATCACCGGGCCGACGACCTCGCCGGTCAACGCTGCCCGCGGCAGGATGGGCGTATCGACCCAGCCGCTCTGGCGATCGAAGTACACCTTGCGGGTGCTGGCTTCGGCGGCCTGGACCGTGCCCTTGCGAGTGCGCAGGTCATTGAAGTCGAGGGTCTTGGTCGCGACGCCACGGGCCAGCAGGCGCAGGCTGGCGCACTCGATGGAATCCTTGGAGGCGTAGCCGTACATCGCGGTATAGGCGGCCAGGAAGTCGCTACGCAGTTGTGCGCGGGCCGACTCGTCGAGTTTGGCCGGCACGCGCACCGGCAGTTCGTAGTCCTGGCCACGGAAACGCATGTCAAGGTCGAAGACGTACTCGATGCGGTCGGCGCTGTAGCCTTCGGCGGCCAGGGCATCCTGGGCCTGGGCACGCATCCTGGCGACTTGCTGCTCGAGCGCGGCCAGGTCGAGGTTGTCGAGCTGCTGCAGCGACGGGTGCACGAAGTAGCGCTCCACCGCACCGGCCAGCATGCCCATGGCGGTGAACACACCCGGCGCGGCCGGGAACACCACGCGCTTCATGTCCAGGGCGCGGGCCAGGTCGCAGGCATGCACCGGGCCCGAGCCACCGAAGGCAGTCAAGGTGAAGTCACGCGGGTCGACGCCGCGCTCGACGGTGACCGCCTTGATGGTGCGCGCCATGTTGACGTTGACCACCTCGCGGATGCCCACCGCGGCCTCCTCGACGCTGATGCCCAGCGGGCCAGCCAACAGGCTTTCGACCGCATCGCGGGCCGCACCGATGTTCAGTTGCATGGTGCCGCTGGCCAGGCTCTGCGGCAGGAAGCCGAGGATTGCGTTGGCGTCGGTCACGGTGGGTTTCTCGCCGCCGATGCCGTAGCACACAGGGCCCGGAAATGCACCTGCAGACACCGGGCCGACGTTGAGCAGGCCACCGGCATCGAGCCAGGCGATGGAGCCTGCACCACTGCCCACCTCGGCCACGTCGATGGTCGGTACGCGCATCATGTAGCCACCAGCCTTGATGAAGCGGCTTGGGGTGGAGATGCCGGCGCGGAACTCGTACTCGTTGGTACGCGCCAGTTCGCCGTTGTGGATCAGCGACGCCGAGGCGGTGGTGCCGCCCATGTCGAAGACCACCAGGTCCTTGTCGTTACGCGCCTGGCCCAGGCGGCCGGCACCGACCACTCCGGCCGAGCGGCCCGAGGAGATGAAGAACACCGGGGTGTCCTGGGCGATGGCGGCGCTGGACAAGCCGCCATTGGAGTTGCTGACCAGCAGCGGTGCCTTCACGCCGATGCGCTTGAGGCCCGACTCCAGGCGTTGCAGGTAGGTGCGCAGGGCCGGCAGCACGTAGGCGTTGACCACGGTGGTGGAGGTGCGCTCGTACTCGCGCATCTCAGGCAGCACCGAAATCGAGGCGGTCACGCTGATGCCCGGGAAGTGCTGCTGGAAGGCTTCCAGGGCAGCCGCTTCGTTGGCCTTGTTCTTGTACGAGTTGATGAAGCAGATGGCGACCGACTCGACGCCTTCGCTCTGGAAGAAGCGACCGGCCTGCAGCACTTCGTCGACCGGGGTGGCACGCAGCACTTCGCCGGTAGCCAGCACACGCTCGTCGATCTCGTAGCGGTAGCGGCGCTCGACCAGCGGGACGGGCTTGTCCCAGGACAGGTCGAACATGGTGGGCGTACGCACCCGACCGATTTCCAGGACGTCACGGAAGCCCTTGGTGGTGATCAGGCCACATTTGGCGCCGACCTTTTGCAACATGGTGTTGGAGCCGACCGTGGTGCCGTGCAGCACCTCGGTGACGTCGCTGGTGGCAAGCCCGGCTTGCTCCAGGATGCGTGCCACACCCGTCAGCACGGCCTCTTCGGGGGCGGCCGGGGTGGACGAGACCTTCGTGAAAGTGACCTGCCCTTCGTCATCGAGCAAAACCAGGTCGGTGAACGTGCCGCCAATATCAACGCCAATGCGTGCGCTTGCCATATGAAGTCCATCCGTTCAGTGAGTGCGCGGTATGTCGTATCGCGAAAACTCGACAGGCAGTGGGTTCGGCTGAGCCCGCACCAGCGGGCCGTTCGTGCCTGCCATGTACCGTTTCGTCTGGATCTATTTTGTCGACCTAATGCCGACATGTGTCAACCATGGCTGTCGCAAAATCACATGCGCTTTTGCGTATCTGATTGATTACATTGAATTTAAAAAATAGAAAATTTCAAAAACGACACGCGAATCACGTCGGTCATTGACACGGAATCGGATCAGGAACAGCATTGTGTCGACATTTGGTCGACCAAAATAATGACCATCATGTTCCCAACAGAGATCACGACGAGGGTTTTCAGATGCCGATAGTGAGAGTCGAATTGCTGACCGGACGGTCGCAGGAACAGAAGAACGAGCTGGCCGCAGTGCTCACCCGTGAGACAGCGCGCATCGCGCGCTGCCCCGAGGAGCACATCCAGGTAATCATCAGCGATTACCAGCGCTCGGATTGGGCGGTGGGCGGGGTGATGAACTCCGTGCCCAAGGAGACGGTGCAGCCGTAAGGGGGCGCAGCACCCCCAGGATTGGACAGGGCTGCACAATCACCGGGGCTGCCGTGCAGCCCCTTCCGGGCGGTGCGGCGGCCCGGCAAAAAGCCCCGGCCCGGCCCGTGAAGCTACGGATAGGTCAGGGTCATGTTCGCGGTGATGTTGCGATCCAGGAACTGCATGAACCGCCCTTTGAACTGGGCGGCGTGGCGGTGCGCAAGCTCCTCGGCCAGGTCTGCATCCTTGGCCTCGATGGCATCGACTATCTGCGTGTGGTCGCGGCCGATTTCTTCGGCGGTCATGTGCTCATCGAGGGTCTGGAATTCGAAGTGCAAATGCAGCATGCGCCTGCCCTCCTCCAGCAAACGCCGATACAGGTCCGCGAAGTAGACGTTGTGGCCAGCCTTGGCGATGGCCATGTGGAAGTCGTAGTTCTTCTCGATCATCGCCTGGCTGGTGCCGGTCTTGACGCAGTTGGCGATGGCCTTTTCGTAGGCCTTCTGGGCGGTGCGTATGTCGGCCAGTTCCAGCGGCGAACGGTGCAGGGCCGCCAGGCGGGTGGTCACCCGCTGCAACAGGTCCAGGGCGTCGAGAAACTCCGGGATGCGGCGAAAATCCATTTGCGAGACGATGGTGCTGCGGTTGGGCAGGATCGACACCAGGCCATCGGCTGACAGCCGTACCAGGGCCTCACGGATGGGCGAGCGTGACAGGTCGAAGCGCTCGGACAGGCCGATTTCATCCAGCGCCGTGCCCGGCGCAAGCTTCATCGTGAGGATTTCATCACGCAGGATGGTGTAGACGCGCGAGGCGCCGGTGGCTTTCTGGGTTTGCGGTTCTGTGACTTTGGCCATGTTCCGGGTTCCTAGGGGGCAGGCAACACGTGTAGGCCTGACTGCAAAGCGGCACTATACCTCAGGGCCAAGGCATCGACAAAGACGGTGTCGACACCATGCCGACACCAGCCCCTTCAAGCTTTCATGCAGGTTACAACCCCACGAGCCGCCATTCCACCCCGCCGGTCACGGCTGGAAGTCGTCCAGGCTGAAGCCGGTGGCATACGGGTCTGAATCGTCGACGTAGTGTTCGCTGCGCCCGGTGATCCAGGCGCGCCCTTCCACGCTCGGGTAGACCGCCTGCAAGCCCGACACCAAGGCAGTCCTGGCTTCGGCGCGGCCAATGAAATAGCTGCCGATGATGCTTTCGTGCCGGTAGGGCTGGCCAATCTCGAGCAAGCCGCGGGCATGGCGCTGCGCGACCCTGGCCGAGGTCCCGGTGCCACAGGGCGAGCGGTCGATGATCTGATCCCCGGAAATCACCACCCCGCGCCCGTGGGCCCCTTCGGCTTGCGCCGGGCCGGTCCACATGCAATGCCTTACGCCGCGAATCAGCGGGAAATCCGGGTGCACCACATCGACGGCTAGGTTGACCTGGTCACGCACCTGGCGCCCCATGTCCAGCAATTGCGTGGCACTGAAGCACTCGGCACCGGGGAAGTTCGGTTGAACCTCGACAATGGGGTAGAAGTTGCCGCCATAGGCCACATCGACGGTCAGTTCACCCAGGGCCGGAATGCTCACCTTCAAATCCTTGTGCAACAGGAACGAGGCCACGTTGGTGAAGCGCACGCCGGTGACGCGCTTGCCATCATATTCATAGCGGGCGGTCACCTGCCCTGCCGGCACGTCGATCACCACCACGCCAGGGGTCTTGGGTTCGACCAGCCCGGCCTCGATGGCGAACGTCACCGAACCGATCGTTGCGTGGCCACACATGGGCAAGCAGCCGGTGGTTTCGATGAACAGCAAACTGAAGTCAGCGTTGGCCGACATGGGTGGATAGAACAGCGTGCCCGACATTTGCCCGTGGCCTTTGGGTTCGAGCATCAATGCCCGGCGCAGCCAGTCGTAATGTTCGACGAAAAACAGGCGGCGCGCATTCATGTCGGCGCCTTCAAGCACGGGGGCGCCGCTGATGACCATGCGCACCGGCATGCCCCCGGTGTGGCCTTCGATACATTTATAGGTGGAGCTAATCATGGTGTCCCTCGGTGGGTGCGGGGTTCTGGGGCAACGGTGCTTGCGCGCACTGCGCAAGCACCGCCGGAATCAATTGCTGGTGGCCAGCGACACATCCACCGCGTGCTTGGTCAGCTTGTCCATGTCGCCCGAGCTGATCTTCTGCTCGATGAAGGCGTCCAGCACCGCAATGTCCGATGCCGGGGTGTTCTTGTTCAGTCCCAGGTTGATGCCCTGCTCAGCCAGCTTGGGTGAAGGCGTGAAGGTCTTGGCCCAGTCCGGGTGCGCCGAGGTCAGCAAGGTGTTGGTCATGCTGTCGTCAGCCAGGAAGTCGGCGCGCTTGGACATCAACGACAAACGGGTTTCGTCGAAGCCTGGCAAGCGTACGATCCTGGCTTGCTTGAGCAGCGCGGTAATGGCCTTGTCCTGAGCCGTACCAGACATCACCGCAACGCTCATGCCCGGTTTGTCGACATCCGCCACCGTGCTGACGCCACCGGCAAGCTTGGGGTTCTTGCTGTTGTAGGCGAAGTTGACGCTATAACCGATAGCGGGCCTGGAAAAGGTAATGGCCTTGCGTCGCTCCGGGGTGTCGTTGAGCGCCAAAGAGATGTCCCACTTCGAGGACTGAAGCCCGGCAACGATGTTGTCCCAACTGGTGTCGACGAACTGCACCTTCACTTTCAAAACTTCTTCGCCGAACTGCTTGCACAGGTCTGGGAACAGGCCGGAGTAAGTGCCGGTCTTCGGGTCGCGCATCACATAGGGCGGCGAAGTGGCGGCGCCACAGCGCAGCACGCCTGCATCCCTCACCGCTTTCCAGCTGTCGGACGCATCGGCTGCATTGGCCGAGCCTGCACAAAGGGCAGCCGCTGCCAACGAGACGGCTGTTAGCGTTTTGACCACATGGGTTAACTGGAACATCTCAGAGCCTCTCTATTATTCGAATTGGGAAACCACACAGTTTCAAGGCAGTGTCGTTGACGCTCTGGCTTCGGTTTATTGCTTTCTCTCCCCACCCAATGCGATTGCACCAAGTGCTGGCCGCGACGCCTTAGCCCTGTCGCCGCGCCCGGGAAATCCATCAAATTGCACGCCTATGTTGTCGACCCTTTGCCGACACATGTCAACGCATTTTCGTTGTGAAAATTCCAGATACTTTTTATCTAGCTGATTTAAATGAGTTTATTTTTTCTTTTCGCCAGCGCCCCTCAGATTTGTTGACAACAAAAACGCACTGTACAACCATTATGTCGACATCTGATCGACAACAAACGGCGACGCAAGCGAGGCGCAAATGTCCAAAAACCAGTCAGTAATTGTGGTAACAGGCGGTGCGAGCGGCATCGGTGAAGCAACAGTGCGCCGTTTTGCCAGGCAACCTGGCTGCACCGTGGTGATCGGCGATATCAACGTGGAACGGGCCGAACACCTGGCCGGCGAGTTGCGCGAGGCCGGAGCATCGGTGCATGCCTGCAAGCTCGACGTGTCATCGGAGCAAGCGGTAAAAACCTTCTGCCGGCATATGCTCGACACCTATGGCGTGCCGGACACCTTGGTCAATTCGGGCGGGTTGCTGCAGAACGCCGTGCACCTGTTCGACCTGGACATCGAGGAATACGACCGGCTGCAGAACGTCAACGTACGCGGCACGTTACTGATCTCAAGGGAGTTGGCCCGGCCGATGTGCGAGGTGGGTAGCGGCAGCATCATCAACCTGTGCTCGCTAACCAGCTTCCGCCCGTCGGCGCAGATCGGCTATGCCGTGGGCAAGGCTGGGCTGCACATGCTGACCCAGGTGATGGCGGCGCAGTGGGGGCCGCACGGCGTGCGGGTGAATGCCGTGGCACCGGGCTACACCCTCACCCCCGCCATGCAGGCCCGCATCGACAGCGGCGAACGCGACCCGAAGGCGGTGGTGGACAAGTCAGCGCTGCGCCGCTTCGTCGACCCGGCGGAAGTGGCAGAGACCATTCATTTCCTGTGCTCACCGGGCGCTTCCGCCATTACTGGCGCGATCCTGCCGGTGGACTGCGGCTGGCTGGTGACATCGGCTTATGCAGCCTACGCTTCGCAGCCGGGTTGAGCAGCACGGGGCCCCATGGAGCGACTTGTCATCGCGAAAGGGGCGCGGCGGACTCACGCGTGGCGACGCCATCCAACAGGCGATTGATGCCAAGTGGGTTGGCATCTTTCAGCGCATCGGGTAGCAGCCGATCCGGATAGTCCTGATAGCAGACCGGCCGCAGGAACCGGTCAATGGCCAAGGTCCCCACCGACGTCCCTCGGGAATCCGAGGTCGCCGGATACGGCCCACCATGCACCATCGCATCGCTCACCTCGACCCCGGTCGGATAGCCATTGACCAGCAGGCGGCCAGCCTTGCGTTCAAGCACCGGCACCAGCGCAGCGAAGCGCTCGAGATCCGCGGGCTCGGCGATCAGCGTGGCGGTCAGCTGGCCATGCAGGCTCTGCAAGGCGTCTCGCAGTTGAGCTTCATCAGCGGCTTCGACCACCACCGTGGTCGGGCCGAAGACTTCCTCCTGCAACAGCTCATCGCCCTCCAACAACAGGCTGACATCAGCCTGAAACAGCTGCGCAAAGGCCTGGTTCCCTTGCTGCTCGGGCCCTGCCAGGTGACGCACGCCGGGGTGCCGGTGCAACCGCCCGACGCCGCTGGCATAGCTGCGCAAGGTGCCCGCGTTGAGCATGGTCTGCCCCGGCTGATCCGCCATGCGTGCGCTCAACGCCGACACGAAGGCCGAGAAGGCCGGCCCGGCAATCCCGATGACCAGGCCAGGGTTGGTGCAGAACTGCCCACACCCCAGTACCACCGAAGCCGCAAGCTCGGCGGCCACCTGCTCGCCCCTGGACTGCAGGGCCGCCGGCAGCACCAGCACCGGGTTGATGCTGCTCATCTCGGCGAACACTGGAATCGGCTGCGGGCGCGCTGCTGCCAAGTCGCACAGGGCGCGGCCGCCCTTCAACGAACCGGTGAAGCCCACCGCCTGGATTGCCGGGTGGCGCACCAACGCCTCGCCGACGCCTGCGCCATAAATCATGTTGAATACGCCGGCGGGCATGCCGGTGGCCTCGGCAGCGCGCTGGATGGCTTCGCCGACGTATTCGGCCGTGGCCATGTGGCCGCTGTGCGCCTTGACCACCACCGGGCAACCGGCGGCCAGGGCGGCGGCGGTGTCGCCACCGGCGGTGGAGAATGCCAACGGGAAGTTGCTGGCGCCGAACACCGCCACCGGGCCGACGCCGGTGCGGTACTGGCGCAGGTCCGGGCGCGGCAGCGGCTGGCGCTCGGGCTGTGCGCGGTCGATGCGCGCGCCCAGGTAGTCACCCCGGCGCAGCAGCTGGGCGAACAACCTTAGCTGGTTGCTGGTACGGCTGCGTTCACCCTGGATGCGTGCCGCTGGCAGTGCGGTTTCGCGGCAGACCGTGGCGATGAAGGCTTCGCCCAGCGCATCCAGCTGCTCGGCGATGGCATCGAGGAACTGCGCACGACGCACGGGCGCCAGGCTGTTGTAACCGGCAAAGGCTTGCTCGGCGGCCCGTGCCGCAGCATCCACCTCCTCGGCGGTGGCCTGGGTGAAGGCCACAGGCAAAGCTTCACCCGTGCGAGCGTCGATACTGTGCAGTTGCACGGTGCCGGCGGCGCTGCGCGCGCCGCCGATGAAGTTGCTTCCAGACATGTGTGACTCCTGTTGCTGCAAGGGAAAACTCAGAGGCTTTTCACCACGCCAGGGCGAACCACCTGTGACGCCGCGACGATGCCGTTGCGCAGGGGCTGGCCGAAGGCATCGAGGCTGATCTCGAAGGTGTCGCCCGGCCTGGCCTGGATACCGTCGGCGAACGACAAGGTGGCGGTGCCGAAGTAATGCACGTGAACATCGCCGGGGCGCAGGAACTGGGCGTACTTGAAGTGGTGGAACTCAAGGTTCTCGAAGCTGTGGCACATGTTCTGCTCGCCGGACAGGAACGGCTTGCGCCACAGCTCCTGGCCATCACGCAGGATCCGACTGCTGCCCTCCAGGTGCGAAGGCAATGCACCCAGGCGCAGCTCCGGGCCGTAGCTGCAGGCGCGCAGCTTGGAATGCGCCAGGTACAGGTAGTTGCGCCGCTCCATCACATGGTCGGAGAACTCGTTGCCCAGCGCATAGCCAAGGCGGAACGGCGTGCCGCATTGGCCAATCACATACAGCCCGACCAGTTCCGGCTCCTCGCCGGCATCTTCGGCGAACGCTGGCAGCGGCAAGTCGGCACCGGGGCGCACGACAATGGCGCCATCGCCCTTGTAGAACCACTCCGGTTGCGCGCCCTGCTCACCGGCCGGTGGACGCCCGCCATCAAGCCCCCACTGGAACATGCGCATGCTGTCGGTAACGGCGCCGTCGGCTTGCTGCTGGTGCATCTTGTCGCGGGTGGCGGCACTGCCCAGGTGGGTCAGGCCGGTGCCGGTGACCAGGCAATGCGCCGGGTCTTCGTGGTCCAGCGGTGGCAGCACTCGGCCTTCAGCCAAAAGCGCCAGGTAGTCATGGTCTTGGCCCAGGCCAATGGCCTGCACCTGGCTGACCAGGTCGCGGCCACCGGCGATGGCCTGCAGGGCCAGTTCGCGGGTGCAGCTGACGCCGCGGACTTCCAGGGCGCGCTCGCCCTCCACCACCCCGACCCGACGCTGGCCGGCCTGATCTTCAAATTGAATCAGACGCATCGTTAACTCTCCTTCCAAGGCCGGGCGCACGCGCAGGGCGGCGCCCTGCACAGTCATTCGATGATGTTGAAGTCCTTGAGGTATTCCTCGGAAATTTCCAGGCCCAGCCCCGGCTTGTCGTCATCCAGCTGGATGTAGCCATTGACCGGTTGCGGCTCGCCCTTGAACACGTAGTAGAACAGCTCGTTGCCGACCTCGACGTCGAACACCGGGAAGAACTCGGCCATCGGCGAGGCGGTACTGGCCATGGTCAGGTGATAGTTGTGCATCTGCCCGGCGTGGGGAATGACGGGCACCGACCAGGCCTCGGCCATGGCGTTGATCTTGCGCGCCGCGGTGATGCCACCGACACGGTTGGTGTCGTACTGGATCACGTCCACCGCGCGGCGCTCGAGCAGGTCCTTGAAACCATGCCCGGTGAATTCGTGCTCACCGCCGGAGATCGGCATGATGCCCATCTTCTTCAGCTCGATATAGCCTTCGATGTCATCGGCGATCACCGGTTCTTCCAGCCAGCGTGGCTCGAACTCGGCCAGCTTCGGCAACATTCGCCGGGCGTATTCAAGCGTCCAGCCCATGTAGCATTCGAGCATGATGTCGACATCGGGGCCGGCCAGTTCGCGCAGCGCGCGCACCTGTTCGATGTTGCGGCGCATGCCGGCCGGGCCATCCTTGGGGCCGTAGCCAAAGCGCATCTTCAGGGCAGTGAAGCCCTGGTTGAGGTAACCCTGGGCCTCCTCAAGGAACAGGTCAAGGTTATCGTTGGCGTACAGCTTGGAGGCGTAGGCCCAGATCTTCTCCTTGGTGCGCCCACCCAGCAGCTTGAACACCGGCTTGTTCACCGCCTTGCCCATGATGTCCCAGATCGCCAGGTCGATCGCCGAGATCGCCGCCATGCCGATGCCCTTGCGCCCCCAGGCGTGGGTGCGGCGGTACATCTTCTGCCAGATGTACTCGCTGTCGAACGGGTCTTCGCCGATGCAGATCGGTGCCAGGTACAGGTCGATGATCTCTTTGGCCACACGTGGCGCCAGGGCGCAGTTGCCGATACCGACAATGCCGGTGTCGGTTTCGATCTCTACCACCAGCCAGCCGTGAAAGCGGAACGAGCCCATGGCATCGCCACGCTCGAACAGGATGTCGCTGGCGTTGGTGCAGAAGTGCGCCTGGGGGGGTACCACCTTGCCTTTCCACTCGAACACGCGGGTACGGACAGCTTTGATTTTCATATTTGAAGTTCCTCTCACTAGAGTGTGTTGATCAGCCGACCCGCGCAGGTTCCAGCGGGGCTGGAGTGGGTCGGGAAGCGTTCAGTCGGGACAGCAGCCAGGCACCCAGCACACCGACCACCGCCAAGGCGAACATGCCGGCACGTGGGTCGGCGAACAGGGTTTCAGTCAGGGTTTTGAGGTTGGGTGCAACGAAGCCGCCGAGGTTGCCCAGCGAGTTGATCAGGGCAATGCCGCTGGCCGCCGCCGCACCACTGAGGTAGCCCGTGGGCAAGGTCCAGAACAGCGGTTGCACGGCGACGAACCCGGCAGCGGCGAAACAGAAGGCCAGTACCACCAGCGGCAGGCTGCCGGCCAGCGCCGAAGCGGCGATGCCCGCTGCCGCCATGGCCAGCATGGCCACCGCCAGTTGCCGATGCAGGCCGCTGCGGTCGGCATAGCGGGTCACCAGCCGCGTGACCACCAGGGCGCAGGCCCAAGGGATGGCGGTGTACAGGCCGACGCTAAGGCCCACCTGGCCATCGAGAAAACTGGCAATGCGAGTGGGCAGGTAGAACACCACGCCGTACACACTCATCTGCACGGTGAAGTACACCAGGCAGAACTTCATGACCTGGCCATTGCGCAGCGCACCGAGGAAGCCATGGGGCCCTTGGGCCTGCTTGTGCGCATCCTCCTCGGCCAGCTGGCCTTCCAGTGCCTGCTTTTGCCCATCGCTGAGCCAGCGGGCATCGCCTGGGCGGTCGACCAGATAGAAGTAGGCGGCTATGCCCACCAGCGAAGCCAGCAGCCCTTCGATGACGAACAGCCACTGCCAGTTGCGCAGGCCGAACACGCCATGGAACTCCAGCAGCCAGCCTGAAAGCGGCCCCCCCAGCACCAGCGCCAGCGGCAGGCCGAAGTAGAACAGGCCCAGCGCCTGGGCGCGGCTGCGGGCGGGGAACCAGTAGGTGAGGTAGAGGATGATGCCGGGGAAGAAACCAGCCTCGGCAATGCCCAGCAGGAAGCGCAGTACATAGAAGGTGGAGGCTGTGTCGGCGAACATCATTGCCGCGCTTACCAGCCCCCAGGTGACCATGATCCGGCACAGCCACACCCGCGCGCCAAGGCGGTGCAGCATGAGGTTGCTGGGCACTTCGAAACAGGCGTAGCCGATGAAGAAGATACTGGCGCCGAAGGCGAAGGCCGCATCGCCAAGGCCCGTGTCGGCCTGCAGGAACGCACGGGCATAACCGACGTTGGCGCGATCGATGAAGGCCAGGACGTACATCAGGATGAGAAAGGGCAGTAGCCGCGCGCGGCTGGTGGAAATGGCCGAAGCCAGGGTGCTGGCATGATCGCTCATGGAGGAGTTCCCCGTTTTTGCCTTGATCGCCCCGCGTAGTGCCTGGGCGGGCTTCTTGTTGTTGGTGTTGGGCTGACTGTAGAGGGGTCCAGGCCATGCGGATAATCACTTATGCGTATCCATCGATAGCCTGGGGTAATACTTTTTGCCGGGTTGGTAGTGACGAGGTTATAGGGGCACGCAGCCCCGGTTCGCTTAGAGCAGCTTCAGCGTGTAGCTGAGGATCAGCCGGTTCTCGTCCACATCGGCCACATGGTTGGAGCGCACCGTAGCGTTGCGCCAGCGCAGGCCAAGGTTCTTCAATGGCCCGTCCTGAATCACATAGGTGATATCCAGGTCGCGCTCCCAGGCCTGGCCGCTGCTGCCGCCCGCCACCTGGGCATGGTCACCGCTGACGTAGCGGGCCATCAGCGCCAATCCGGGGATGCCAAGGGCGACGAAGTCGTAGTCGTAGCGCGCCTGCCACGAGCGCTCCCCTGCGGTGGTAAAGTTGCGCACCTGAATGTCGTTGACCAACGGGGTGCTGGTACCGGCGATGTAGATCATCCCGTCATCACCATACATGCGCTGGTAGCCGACGCCCACGGTGTGCCCGCCGCGCCTGGCGCTGAGGAAACCGGTCAACGCCCGGTTGTCGAGGGCGCCGAGTGCTTCGCTGCCGTCCTCGCGGGTGGTGAACCACCCGGCGTTGGCGCTCAAGGTCCACTCGCCAACCTTCTGCTTGTGGCTGACGCTGTAGTAACGCTGCTGGTAGATATCCTCCAGCCGGGCCTGCCATAGACCGACCTGGGTGCGGTCGGCATTAAAGCGGTATTCGCCACCGAAGTAGTCGAAGCGATCGGCGAACACCCCGCCCCGACCATCCACCGAAAGGTCTTCATGGTTGGTGGAGTTGCGCTGGCTCAGTGAACGCATCTGCCCGGCCTGCAGGTGCAGGCCGTCGATTTCCCTGGAGCTGAGCATGCCACCCTGGAACGTCTGCGGCAGCAGGCGCCCATCATTGCGCAGCAGGATGGGCAGTTCAGGCATCAGTTCGCCGAACTTGAGTTCGGTTTTCGACAACTTCAACCTGGGCGCCACGCCGAGGCGCGAAAACTCGTCTGCCGCTCGGCCGTCGCTGTGCCGAGGCAGCAACCCCGAGCCACTGCGCGCCGGGCTGCTGTCGAGCTTCACTCCCAGCTGGCCGATCAGGTCGATACCCACGCCCAGCACTCCGGGCGTGTAACCCGAGCTGGCCTGCAGGAGAAAGCCCTGGGCCCATTCCTCCTGCCTGGACTGCGCCGCACCCGGTTGGCGAAAGTCGCGGTTGAAGTACAGGTTGCGCAGACCCAGGGTGACGCTGGCGTCGTCGACGAAACCCTCGGCATGGGCGCCCTGTGCCAGGGTGGCCAGCAGGCACGGGGCAAGTGCACCGGCGCTGCGCAGGTGAGAAAAGGCTTTTGTCATTGTTGTTTTTCCTTTTTCCGGGGTGAAACCGGCCGTGGAGCCAGCAGGCTCCAGGCACGGGTTGAGGTCAGAAAAGAGGCAGCCCCGAACGGAGCCGCCGAGTACTCAGCGGGCGTTGCGCCCCATGCGGCAGGCGATTTCGAATGCCTGGCGGGTGGCACCGACATTGGCCTTGCCGAGGCCTGCGATGTCGAAGGCGGTGCCGTGGGCCGGGGTGGTGATGGGGATAGGCAGGCCGCCTTGCACGGTCACGCCACGGGAGAAGCCCATCAGCTTGATGGCGATCTGGCCTTGGTCGTGATACATGGTCACCACCGCATCGAACGCCTGGGCGTCACCCTGCACCTTGAGGAAGATGGTGTCGCCCGGGTACGGGCCATCGGCATCGATGCCCTGCTCCACCGCCCGCTGTACGGCCGGGCCGATGATGTCCAGTTCCTCGCGGCCAAAGCTGCCGTTGTCGCCATTGTGCGGGTTCAGCCCGCAGACACCGATGCGTGGTCGCTGCAGGCCGTTGCGCTTGAGCGCGGTATCGATCAGGCCGATGGCCTCCAGCACCCGCTGCTGGCTGAGCAGGCCCGGCACCTCTGCCAGGGCCACGTGCGAAGTGACCCGCGAGGTCCACAGCGCATCGAGCACGTTGAATTCACAGAACGGCCCGGCGAAGTCCAGGCGCTCGGCAAACCAGTGCAGTTCATCGCTGTGGCCCATCCCGGCCATGTGCAGCGAGGTCTTGTTCAACGGGCCGAACAGAATGGCGTCGGTCTTGCCCGCCTGGGTCAGCTCCAGCGCGACCGCCAGCGTGTCCAGGCTGTAGCGCCCGCCGACCACGCTGGCTTCGCTGCGCGGGAAGGCGCCCTGGGCGTCACCGCGATAGTCAAACAGCAGCGGCGTTTCGTCGCTGAAGTCCAGTGAAGCCAGCGCGTCGATACGCCGATAGGGGAATTCGCACCCGGCAATCTGCATGCCCCGACGCAGCTCCTGTTCGTCGGCAATCAGTACCACGTGCGCCTTCGCCCGTACCTCTGGCTCGGCCAGCAGGCGGGCGATCAGCTCGGGGCCGATACCGGCCGGGTCACCCAGCACCATGGCCAGGCGCGGGAGGGGTTGGTTGCTCATGCGGGGGTCCTCTTGTCGGTCGACACCTGGGCGTGGCGCAAGGTGTCGGGCACGGTGCGGTAGATGCGCCGTGCATTGCGGTAGAAAAGCTGTTCCTGGGACGTGCGCGGCAGGTCGGCGACGATGCGCTTGAAGCCGCCATAGATGTCATCGAAGCTGCCGCACAGGCCGTCGACCGGGAAGTTGCTGGCGAACATCGCCCGCTCGCTGCCGAACAGTTCGATCACCTGATGCACGATCCAGGCGTTGTCATCGGCGCGCCACGGCGTGCCAGGCAGGCCGATGCCGGAAATCTTCACCGCGACGTTGGTGCATTCGGCGAAGCGCGCCATGGCCGCCTGCCAATTGGCCAGGCCCTGCTCGCTGCGGTCCGAAGGCAGCCCGGCGTGATTGAGGATCAGCAAGGTGTCCGGAAAGTCGCGGGCCAGCTGCGCCGCCTCGTCGAGGTTCCACCACGGGGTCTGCAAGTCGAAGTGCAGACCGTGGCGGCCAAGTTCGGCATAGCCCCGGCGCCATTGCTCATCGCTCATCAGGCTGCGCGAGCGGCCGGCTTCTGAGGGGTGAGTCGGCCCACCCGGCTTGTGGCGCACGCTGCGCACCCGCTCGAAACCTGCCTGGGCGGCGATTACGTCGGCGGCATCAGGGGCGTGCAGCCAGGCCTGGGCGACCACCGCGTTTGGCGCGCCATAACGCGCGGCCAGGGTATGGATGAAGCGGGTTTCGCCAATCGGGTCGCGTGGGTCCCATTCGGTTTCCACATACACCGTCTCGATCACCCGATGCGTGCCGGCATCGGCAAAATAGTCCTGGGGGAAGTAACGGCGCTTGATGGCGCTGTAGTCCCCATAGCGGAACGGGATGTTCTCGCTGCCGGACAGCCACGGATGGGGGTTGTTGGCAGGGTCCCAGAAATGATGGTGGGCATCGACGATCGGCCCGTCGTACAGCTCAGCCATGGTTCACCTCGGTCTTGTCCAGCGAAATCAACAGGGTGCCGACGATGAACAGTGCCGAGCACAGGGCAAAGAAACCGAGCACTGCTGGGTAGCCCCCCAAGTGCTGCAACAGCACGCCCACCAGGATCGGCACGACAATCCCGCCCAGGCTGCCCGCCAGGTTCATCACGCCGCCGATCAGGCCGACTCGCGACGGTGCAGCGAGCAATGCCGGGAAGCTCCAGTACAGGCTGCCCCACATCAGGAAGAAGGCGGTCAGTGACAGCAGCGCGACGGCAGCGTAGGCATCGCTCAGGCCAGGCAACAGCAGGAAGGCGCACAGCGCAACCAGGCCAGACAAAGTCAGCAGGCCCTTGGCGGCAAGGCCGCGGCGCACGCCCTTGCGAATCAGCAGGTCGCACAGAAAACCGCCGACCAGCGAGCCCAGCGCTCCACACAGGAAGATGATGAAGGTGGCAGCGCCGATGCCCTTGATATCGAAGCCGCGGGCATGCGCCAGGTAGCTCGGCCCCCAGGTCAGCAGGCCGAAGAACACCATGGCCCAGCTGGCGCGGCCGAGCAGGATGCCCGTTAGCGAACGCGCGGCGATGCCCAGGCCCTTGGCCGTTTGCCGGGCGGCATCCGCCAGCGGCACTGCGCGGCCCTGGTTGATCGTGTCCAGCTCAGCCTGGTTGACCGCCGCATGTTCGGCGGGGTTGTCGCGCAGGTAGTGCCAGGCCAGCCAGGCCATGGCCAGGGTGGCGATGCCGGCGACGAAAAAGGCGGTGCGCCAGGAACCGAGCACGGCGATCAGGTAGGCGATGATCAGCCCGCCCAGCGCAGCGCCGAGCGGGCCACCGCAGTCCATCAGCACCGCCCCGCGGCTGCGCTCGTTGGCACCCAGCCACAGCGAATTGAGCTTGCCGCCCGACGGGAACAGTGGCGCCTCTGCAGCGCCCAGGGCCACCCGGGCGAACATCAGCGACAGGCCCCCGGTGGTGAAAGCCGCCAGCGTCTGGAAGGTGCCCCACAGGCCGGTCGACCAACCGATCACCCGACGCGGGCCATAGCGATCGATCAGCCAGCCGCCCGGGATCTGCAGCAAGGCGTAGGCCCAGAAGAAACTGCTCAGGATCAGCCCCTGCATGCTCGGCGTCAGGGCGAACTCGGCGGCTATGGTGGGCATGGCGATCGACAGGGAAACACGGTCGATCAGGTTGATCACCGTGAGCGCGAAAATGATGGCGAAAATACGCCAGCGGACGTTGCTGGCCTTCAGGGCAGTGGCCTGGTCGGCCGAGCGCCCGGCGTTAAGCACAGCGGTTTGTGCCTGAGCCATGGGAGGTACCTCTGGTTGTTATTGTTGTGTTCGGGTGTTTTCCGGCCTGGCCACTATGGGCCGTGGCAACGATAACCGTCTAATCAAAGCTGCTCATACAGCCATTGCCTGTGGTTATCGCTCTGCCATAACCCTGGGCTATCGATGTATAGGCAATTTTGAGTAGACGCTTATCACCGCCCTTCGCACACTCCGCTGACCCATAACAAAGACAACAAAGAGGTCACCCATGCGATACGCCTACGCGCGTCACCTGTCGTCGTTCCTGGCCGGCTGCAGCCTGTTCTGCGCCACTGCCCTGCCCGCCGCCGCCGAGGCCTGGAAACCCGAGAAGAACGTCGAGATCCTCGTCGCCGGTGGCCCCGGCGGTGGTACCGACCAGCTGGCGCGGCTGATCCAGTCGGCGATCAGCCAGCACCACCTGCTGGACGTCAACACCGTGGTCCTCAACAAAGGCGGCGGCAACGGCGCCGAAGCCTTCCTCGACATGAAACTGGCTCGGGGCGACGCGAACAAGCTGGTGATCGGCACCAACAACGTCTACCTGTTGCCGCTGGTGGCCAAGCTCGGTTACCAGTGGACCGACCTGACTCCGGTGGCGGCGGTCGCCGAAGACGACTTCATCCTCTGGACCTATCAGGACGCCCCCTGGGCCGACGCGGCCGCGCTCAAGGGCGCGTTGGCCGACAACACCAGCAAGCTGCGCTTTGGCGGCAGCCAGTCCAAGGATGTCGACCAGACCCTGGCCTTGCTGATCGGCAAACAAGTCGGCAACAAACTTACCTACATTCCCTTCAAGAGCGGCAGCGAAGCCTCGATCCAGCTGGCCGGCAAACACATCGCCGCCAACCTCAACAACCCCGCCGAAAGCCTTAGCCAGTGGCGCGGCGGCCAGGTGCGGCCGCTGTGCGTGTTCAGCCGTGAACGCATGATCTACCAGGAGAAGGTGACCGCCGAACAGTCCTGGGCCGATATCCCTACCTGCCATGAGCAGGGCCTGGGCATCGACCAGTACCGCTTCCCGCGCACGGTGTTCCTGCCGGGCGGCATCAACGACGCGCAACGCGCTTTCTACGTCGAACTGCTGCGCAAGGTCAGCCAGACCCCTGAGTTCAAGGCTTACGTCGAGCGCTCGGCACTGGCCCCGACCTTCCTCGAGGGCCCGGCGCTGGTGAGTTACATCGAGCAGGACCGTGCGCGGGTCATCCCGCTGTTCAAGGATGCCGGCTGGCTGCGCCAGTGACCGGCGCAAGGGAGAGCATCATGAACATGACCGCAGACAAGCCGCTGATCACCACCCGCTGGGTGGAGATTGGCCTGGCGCTGTTCACCGCCGCATTGGGTGGCATCGTCATGCACGGCAGCCTGGCAATCGGCATCGGTTGGGGCGATGCCGGCCCAGAGGCTGGTTACTTCCCCTTCTACATCGGCCTGCTGCTGACCTGCGCCAGCCTCGGCAACCTGCTGCCAGCCCTGCTGCACCGGCAAGCCATGACGCAAGCGTTCGTTGGCCGCCAGGCGTTCCGCCGGGTGCTGGCGGTGTTTCTGCCGATCGCCGCCTATGTCGCCGCCATGCCGTTCGCCGGTATCTACCTGGCCTCGGTATTGTTCATCGCCTGGTTCATGTGGCGCGCGCGCAAGGCCGGCCAGAGCCATGGGCGCCTGACCATCGCCCTGGTGGCCTGCGGCGCGGCGCTGGCCAGTTACCTGATTTTCGCGGTGTGGTTCAAGGTGCCGCTGGAAGCCGGCGTGCTGGGTGACCTGGCCAGCTACCTGGGAGGGCTGCGGCCATGAGCGAAATCGATTCGTTGATGCAGGGCATGAGCCTGATCCTCACCGCACACCACCTCGGGCTGATGGTAGTAGGCGTGCTGCTGGGCATTCTGGTCGGCGTGCTGCCAGGGCTGGGCGCGCCGAACGGCGTGGCACTGCTGCTGCCGCTGACGTTCACCATGGAACCGGTGTCTGCAATCATCCTGTTGTCGTGCATGTACTGGGGGGCGTTGTTCGGCGGTTCGATCACTTCGATCCTGTTCAATATCCCGGGTGAGCCGTCCTCGGTGGCGACCACCTTCGACGGTTATCCAATGGCACGCAACGGCCAGGCCGGCGAAGCGCTGACGGCCGCGTTCACCTCGGCGCTGCTCGGCGCCCTGGTCGGCGTGCTGTTGCTGACCTTCCTGTCCACGCGCATCGCCAGCTTTGCCATGGAGTTCAGTTCGCCGGAGTTCTTCGCGGTCTACCTGCTGGCGTTCTGCACCTTCATCGGCCTGAGCAAGAACCCGCCGCTGAAGACCGTGGTGGCGATGATGATCGGCTTTGGCATGGCCACGGTCGGCATGGATACGGTGTCTGGCGAGTTGCGCCTGACCTTCGACCAACCTTGGCTGCTGTCTGGCCTGAGCTTCGAGGTCGCGGTCATAGGCCTGTTCGGCATCGGCGAAATCCTCTGCACGGTCGAGGAAGGCCTGGTGTTCCGTGGCGAACGGGCACGCATCACGCCGATGGTGATCCTGCGCACCTGGGCCAAGCTGCCGCGCTATTGGTTGACCTGGCTGCGCAGCGCCTTGGTCGGCTGCTGGATGGGCATCACCCCCGGCGGCCCGACCGCAGCGTCCTTCATGAGCTACAGCCTGGCGCGGCGCTTCTCCAGGCACCGCGAGCGCTTCGGCAGTGGCGAGGTGGAAGGTGTGATTGCCCCGGAAACCGCCGACCACAGCGCCGGCACCAGTGCCCTGCTGCCAATGCTGACGCTGGGTATCCCTGGCTCGGCAACCGCGGCAGTGATGCTCGGCGGCCTGATGATCTGGGGCTTGCACCCAGGGCCGACGTTGTTCGTCGAGCAGCACGATTTCGTCTGGGGGCTGATCGCCAGCATGTACCTGGGCAACGTCGTCAGCCTGATCGTGGTGCTGGCCACCGTGCCGCTGTTCGCTTCGATCCTGCGCATCCCTTTCTCGATCATTGCGCCCATCATCATCATGGTCTGCGCCATCGGCGCCTACTCGGTGCACAACTCGATGACCGACGTGGGCCTGATGCTGGTGTTCGGTGCCCTGGGCTATCTGTTCAAGAAGCTCGGTTACCCGATCGCGCCACTGGTGCTGGCTGCGGTGCTTGGCGACAAGGCCGAGGACGCCTTCCGCCAGTCGATGCTGTTTTCCGACGGGGAACTGTCAATCTTCTGGTCCAACCCGCTGGTCGGCAGCCTGACCGGCGCGGCACTGCTGATGCTGTGCTGGCCGTTGCTGGCCAGGGCAGTCGCCGGGCTGCGTGCCGGCGTCGGCCGCCACCTGGCACGCCGTAACGCCTGAAAACGGCCAGCGGTGGGGGCGTTGCCTGCCCCCATCGCTGGCGCCCTCTTGCATTTCTTGTCAATCTTGGCGACCTCCATGACCACGAGCCAGACCATGTCCCGCATCCCCGACGCCAATATCATCCACAGCCGCCTGCGCCTGCGGCAACTGCGCCTGATGCTGGCCCTGGACGAACTCGGCTCGCTGCGCCGTGCCGCCGAGGAGATCGGCATGACTCAACCGGCCGCGACCAAGATGCTGCACGAGGCCGAGGACCTGCTCGGCGTCGAACTGTTCGAGCGCCTGGCCCGTGGCATGCGCGCCACGCCGTTTGGCGAGACACTGATCTACTACGCACGGATGATCTTCGCCGAGCTGTCCGGCATGCGTGAGGAAATGGTCGCCCTCGAGTCAGGCAACCTCGGCCGGGTCACCATCGGCGCCATTCCGGCCCTGGCCTCCGGGTTGCTGACGCGCACCATCGCCACGCTCAAGCAGAGCCACCCGCGCTTGTCGATGAGCCTGCAGGTCGACACCAGCGACGTGCTGGTGCAGGCCCTGCAGCAGGACCAGCTCGATGTGGTGCTGGGCCGTATCCCCAGCAATGCGCGCGCCGAAGACCTGCAGTTCGACAGCCTGGGCGAAGAGGCCCTGTGTGTGATCACCGGCGCCCAGCACCCCCTGGCCAAGGCGAAAAAGATCGCCTGGACCGAACTTCAAGAAATGACCTGGGTATTGCAGCCGCATCCAAGCCCAATGCGCAACATCGTCAACCAGGCTTTTCACAACGCCCGTATCGACCTGCCCAGCAGCATCGTCGAGACCACCTCGATCATGACCTTACTGGCGTTGCTGCAGCAGACCGACATGATCGGCATTACCCCACGCTCGGTGATCGATGACTACCCGGGTCGCCATCTGCTGGCGATACTGCCGATCCTGCTGGAGCCCCGCTTACCGCCTTATGGGCTGATTACTCGGCGCAACCGGGTACTGTCCTCGGCGATGCAAACTTTCATGGCCGCAATACACGAACAGCAAAGGCAATCAGAGCGGCTTGGGTGATTCGTGTAACGGTCATTGCAGCCTTGATGTCAACCCGGCGCACCAGGCTCATCCTGAGCCAGGCAAAGGCTTTTTTCGAGGGGAACAAGCTTTGAGCACCTTGGAGAATACATCGGTGCCGGGTGGTCGGCATAGCCTTGGAGAGGGCCTCCACCGAACAGAAAACCGGAGCACGTTCGCGCCTCCGGCCTCGGCTTCGGTGAGTCTGGCCATGTTTCCTCGAAGTACAAAAAAGCCCGCTCGCGGCGGGCATAAGTCAGGCTGGAAGCATCAATTCGGCTGGATGCCTTTAATAAGCTGTAGCCGCATCGGGTAGCCTTGGGCAGGCTGTACCACGGTCTCGGTTTCAACGGTCTGCAGCACCTTGCCTTCAGCATCTTTGGTGACGGCAATTGTCCTGCTGTAGGTGCTTTGAACAACACAACCCGTCAACGTGACGCTCGCAGTGATAAGCGCCAGCCGGCTCATGGCCGCGACGGTCGGGTCGATCTTGCCCAGTAACTCTTCCAGCGTCTGGCCTTCGTCCCGATGCGCGCCGGCGGACTTCCTCGCCGCCTCCGCCTGGCGTTCCTCCGTGGCGATGAGTGCCTGGGCCCGGCTGTTGATGGACGCCTGACGGCAGGCACTGTCCGACAGAACTGCGTTCGCCCGGGCGGTGACCTCGGCGCTCTGCTCAGTCGCCCGGTTCAGCGACTGCACATACTGGCTGGCCTCCAGCGAGGCCTTGGCCACAGCCAGGATCCTGGCCTGTTGCTCGTCGGCGGACTCGGCAGCGTGCCGGCGTCCGTCAACTGATCGAAGTTATCCTTGGCCTCGACAGCATCACCGGAGTCGATCTGCAGGCCTAGGGAGGCGATGGTCGTCATGGTCAGCTCCAAGCGGACAACAAAAAGCCCGCACGGGGCGGGCTATAAAAAAAGGGGAACCAATCAGTTAGGAAGGCTGGAATCTCGTGTGACAAGCGTGGCACAACCAGGTACGGCGCCACTCCTCATATTCATCATATTGCTTCACGTTGTATCGACAGTGCCGCACAAACCCGATCACACCAACGATGATGAACGTCCCGCCGATGAAAAATCTGGTCCAATCCACCTCCCAAGACAGTTTTAGGCCATCGTATAGGATGATTGTGCCTACCCCAGCCAGGATAACTGGACCAAGCAGACGTTTGGCCCCAGGCGGGGCCACACTAGCAGCGAGGTTGGTTTGCTGACGTCCGGTCGTTCCAATACTCACACGCGGCCCGAAACCTGAGTGTGCTTCGTGAGTGGCTTGGATATGAGAGGTACCCGCGGCATGAATGGCAGACAGAAGCTGCACATTTTGACCCTGACAGTGCGGGCAGGTAATGGCGTTTTGACTCACCACAATTCAGTCCTTTGACATGGAAGAGCGGCGAATTCTAAGACAGATTTGGACACGAGCGCACCTTTACAGTCACTCAGTCTGGCTCAACCATAACCGCCAGAGCCTCGGCCTCCATATCACAACTCCATTGTTAGACGAGCAAACTATATGGAGTGCGGATATCTCGAAGTTGTGGAGCGGCAACGGGGACACTCGATTGAGGGCCTCATTAGCCTTGTCGGCGGCCTGGTTGGCGGTCGTGGCCGCCTTCGACGCTTTGGTTGCGGCGCTCTCCGCCTTGCTTGTGAGCTCGTCCAAGCGCTTGTCGCGCTCAGCCATGGCAGCATCGCGTCCATCAGGGTTCACGATTCTATTCTGGTGCGGAGCTGGGGCAGCTGATAGAGACGGCAAACAAAGTTTCAGCGACGGACTCGCGTGGGCCGGTGCTGACGATTCTGAAGAGAAGGCAGGCATAAAAACCTGAGAAGTCACGCAAAAGTCACGCAAAGGAAAAAGGCCACCCCTTTCGGAAATGGCCTAAGTCCTTGGAGTATTTGGTCGGGACGGAGTGATTCGAACACTCGACCCCTTGCACCCCATGCAAGTGCGCTACCGGGCTGCGCTACGCCCCGACTACATCCTCATAACCTCTGAGAACGATGAAGAATCTACCCTAACCTTTTGATAAATGGAAGCTTTTTCTCAAAAAAATTTCCACTCATCAGAAAAGCCCAGGCTCACTTCTTCAACACCACCAATACATCCTCCAATTCAACAATCATCTGCCGAATCAGCTGCTTGTACTGGCTGGATTCATCTTTAGCCTCATCACTGGAAAGCCGCAACCGCGCCCCGCCAATGGTGAACCCCTGGTCGTACAGCAGCGCACGAATCTGGCGAATCATCAGCACATCCTGCCGCTGGTAATACCGCCGGTTCCCCCGCCGCTTCACAGGGTTAAGCTGGTCGAACTCCTGCTCCCAATACCGCAGCACGTGTGGCTTGACGGCACACAACTCGCTCACTTCACCAATGGTGAAGTAGCGCTTGCCCGGTATGGGGGGCAGTTCGTCGTTATGGCTTGGTTCCAGCATAGGCCTCAACCCGGGCCTTCAACTTCTGCCCTGGACGAAAGGTGACGACGCGCCGTGCGGTGATCGGGATCTCTTCCCCGGTCTTGGGGTTGCGGCCCGGCCGCTGGCGTTTGTCGCGGAGGTCGAAGTTGCCGAAACCGGACAGCTTCACCTGCTCGTTCTCTTCAAGTGCGTGCCGAATTTCTTCGAAAAACAGCTCGACCAGCTCCTTGGCCTCACGCTTGTTAAGCCCCAGCTCCTCGTACAGCCTTTCGGCCATCTCAGCTTTCGTCAGAGCACCCATGCCGTTATTTCCTTAACGTGGTGTTCAACCTTTGTTCAAGCGAGGTGAGGATGTTTTGCAGGGTAGTGTTCACCTCATCGTCATTAAGAGTGCGCGATGGATGCTGCCAGGTCAAGCCGACGGCAAGGCTTTTTCTATCAGGATCAATGCCTTTACCTTGGTAGACATCAAACAGCCTGAGGTCTGTGAGCCATTCGCCTGCATTGTCACGAATTAATTCAAGCACCGCGCTAGAAGCAACATCACGTCCTGCAATCAAGGCCAGGTCGCGGCGGGTTTCCGGGAACTTGGACAGCTCGCTGAATTTCGGCAGGCGGCCTTCGACCACGTCGCCCAGCACCAGCTCGAACAGGAACACCGGGCGATCCAGGCCCAGGGCTTTGGCCAGCTCTGGGTGGATGGCGCCGAGATAGCCGACCAGTTTGCCGTCGCGCTCAATGGCGGCGGTCTGGCCTGGGTGCAGGGCTGGGTGTTTGCCGGCGCTGAAGGTGAAGTCGCTCAGGGCACCGGAGTAACCCAGCAGGGCTTCCACGTCGGCTTTAACGTCGAAGAAGTCGACGCCGTCGCGGCCGTTGGCCCAGCCTTCTGGCAGGCGGCTGCCGGTGATGACGCCGGCAATCATTGGCTGCTGCTGCAGGTCGCCGAGTTGGCCGACGAAGCGCAGTCCGCTTTCGAACAGGCGTACGCGGTCTTGCTGGCGGTTCAGGTTGTGTTGCAGTGCCTTGACCAGGCCCGGCCACAGCGAAGCGCGCATGGCGGCCATGTCGCTGGAGATAGGGTTGGCCAGCAGCAGTGGCTCTACGCCCGGGCTGAACAGCTCGAACAGTTTCGGGTCGATGAAGCTGTAGGTGATGGCTTCCTGGTAGCCGCGGGCAACCAGCAGGCGGCGCAGGGTTGGCAGGTCACCGCGGGTTTCCGGCTTGCCCTGTGGGGCCAGGCGGGCTTGCGGGTAACGAACCGGCAGGTTGTTGTAACCGTACAGGCGGGCCAGCTCTTCGATCAGGTCCACTTCCAGGCTGATGTCGAAGCGGTGGCTTGGGACGTTGACGGTCCACTGCCCTTCCCCGCTCTTGGTCGTGGTCAGCTCCAGGGCGTTGAGCAGTTGCTCGACCTGGGCTGGGTCCATTTGCATGCCGAGCATCTGGGTGATGCGTTCGTCGCGCAGGATGACCGGGGCCACTTGAGGCAGGTGCTGTTCGCTGACGGCTTCGACTACCGGGCCGGCTTCGCCGCCGACGATGTCCAGCACCAGCTGGGTGGCACGCTCGATGGCTTCGCGGGCCAGTTGCGAATCGACGCCGCGCTCGTAGCGGTGCGAGGCATCGGTGTGCAGGCCGTAGGAACGGGCTTTACCGGCAACGGAAATCGGCTCGAAGAAGGCACTTTCCAGGAACAGGTCGCGGGTTTTTTCGGTGTTTACACCGCTGTGCTCGCCACCCATGACGCCGGCGATGGCCAAGGCGCGGGTGTGGTCGGCGATGACCAGGGTGTCGGCGCGCAGGGCAACTTCCTGGCCGTCGAGCAGGACGAGTTTTTCGCCCTCTTCAGCCATGCGTACGCGGATGCCGCCGTTGATTTCTGCCAGGTCGAAGGCGTGCATCGGCTGGCCGAGTTCAAGCATCACGTAGTTGGTGATGTCGACAGCGGCGTCGATGCTGCGTACGTCGCTGCGGCGCAGGCGTTCGACCATCCACAGGGGGGTCGGCTTGCTGAGGTCGACGTTACGGATAACGCGGCCCAGGTAGCGTGGGCAGGCAGCCGGGGCGCTGACTTCCACCGGGCGCACTTCGTCGTGTGCAGGCGCTACGGCTGGCACCACCGGGCGGGTGACCGGGGTGTCGTACAGGGCGCTGACGTCGCGGGCCAGGCCGGCGATGGACAGGCAGTCACCGCGGTTCGGCGTAAGGCCGATTTCGATGCTGGCGTCGTCCAGGTTGAGGTAGGTGCGAATGTTTTCGCCAACCGGGGCGTCGGCAGCCAGTTCCAGCAGACCGTCGTTCTCTTCGCTGATTTCCAGCTCGGCTGCCGAGCACAGCATGCCGAAGGACTCGACGCCACGCAGCTTGGCCTTTTTGATCTTGAAGTCGCCAGACAGCTCGGCGCCGATCATGGCGAACGGAATCTTGATGCCTGGGCGGGCGTTAGGCGCGCCGCACACGACCTGGAAGGTTTCCTGGCCGTTGGTTACCTGGCACACGCGCAGCTTGTCGGCGTCCGGGTGTTGTTCGGTGGCGAGGATTTCGCCCACGACAATGCCGCTGAACTGGCCGGCAGCGGGGGTAACGCTGTCGACTTCGAGGCCGGCCATGGACAGGCGGGCGACCAGTTCGTCACGGGAGACCTGCGGGTTTACCCAACCGCGCAGCCACTGTTCACTGAATTTCATGCTGTTCTCCTAGAAGTTGCGTCGATTGGCCTAGCGGAATTGGGCTAAGAACCGCAGGTCGTTGTCGAAGAACAGACGCAAATCGTTGACGCCATAGCGCAGCATGGCCAGGCGCTCGGCGCCCATGCCGAAGGCGAAGCCCTGGAACTCTTCAGGGTCGATGCCAGACATGCGCAGCACGCTTGGGTGCACCATGCCGCAACCCATCACTTCCAGCCAGCCGGTTTGCTTGCACACGCGGCAGCCGTTGCCGGAACACATCACGCACTGGATGTCGACTTCGGCGGACGGCTCGGTGAAGGGGAAGAACGATGGGCGGAAACGTACCGCCAGTTCTTTTTCGAAGAACACGCGCAGGAATTCTTCGATGGTGCCCTTGAGGTCGGCGAAGTTGATGTCGCGATCGATCAGCAGGCCTTCGACCTGGTGGAACATCGGCGAGTGGGTGATATCCGAGTCGCAGCGGTATACGCGGCCTGGGCAGACAATGCGGATAGGCGGCTGGGTGGACTCCATGGTCCGCACCTGCACCGGCGAGGTGTGGGTACGCAGCAGCATGTTGGCATTGAAGTAGAAGGTGTCGTGCATCGCCCGGGCCGGGTGGTGGCCGGGGATGTTGAGCGCTTCGAAGTTGTGGTAATCGTCTTCAACCTCTGGGCCTTCGGCAATGCCGTAGCCGATGTGGGTGAAGAACTGCTCGATGCGCTCGAGTGTACGGGTGATCGGGTGCAGGCCACCGGTGGCCTGGCCGCGGCCTGGCAGGGTGACGTCAATGCATTCGGCTGCCAGGCGAGCGCTGAGCTCGGCTTCTTCAAAGGCGGCCTTGCGGGCATTGAGCACAACGGTGACGCGCTCTTTGGCGTCGTTGATCAGCGCGCCGACTTTCGGCCGCTCTTCGGCTGGCAGGTTGCCCAGGGTCTTCATCACCTGGGTCAGCTCGCCCTTCTTGCCGAGATAATTAACCCGGATCTGTTCCAGGGCGTTGATGTCTTCAGCGCGTTCCACGGCCTCTAGGGCTTGGGAGACCAGCGCATCCAGGTTTTCCATGTACAGACTCCAGATACGAAAATAGGGGAAGAGCTTTGAAGGCTCTTCCCCTATCGATGACGTTCAATGCCCGACGGCGCCAGCGCCGCCGGGTGATTGTCGCGGGTACTTAAGCCAGAACGGCTTTAGCTTTCTCGACAATCGCAGCAAACGCCGCTTTTTCGTTCACTGCCAGATCAGCCAGAACCTTACGGTCGATTTCGATCGAAGCCTTTTTCAGGCCAGCAATCAGACGGCTGTAGGACAGACCGTTGGTGCGGGCACCGGCGTTGATACGAGCGATCCACAGTGCGCGGAACTGACGCTTCTTCTGGCGACGGTCGCGGTAGGCGTATTGGCCTGCCTTGATGACCGCTTGCTTGGCTACGCGGAATACGCGCGAGCGTGCACCGTAGTAACCTTTAGCCAGTTTCAGAATTTTTTTGTGACGCTTACGAGCGATAACGCCGCGCTTAACACGAGCCATGAGTAACTTCCTCTATCTTAACCAGAATTAACGAACGCGCAGCATGCGCTCGACTTTTGCCACGTCGGACGGGTGCAGCAAGCTGGCACCGCGCAGTTGACGCTTACGCTTGGTCGACATTTTGGTCAGGATGTGGCTCTTGAAAGCGTGCTTGTGCTTGAAGCCCGAAGCTGTCTTCAGGAAGCGCTTCGCAGCACCGCTCTTGGTTTTCATTTTTGGCATGTTGAACTCCGCATTCGAAAAAAATTACACAATAATCATCAGGCCTGCCGTGCCCGGGAGATTACTTCTTCTTTTTGGGGGCGATGACCATCATAAGCTGGCGTCCTTCCATCTTCGGATGCTGCTCAACGGTGCCGTATTCGGCGAGGTCGGCTTCGACCCGCTTCAACAGCTCCATGCCCAGCTCCTGGTGGGCCATCTCACGGCCGCGGAATCTCAGAGAGATCTTGGCCTTGTCCCCATCGGTAAGGAAACGTACCAGGTTGCGTAGTTTTACCTGGTAATCCCCATCCTCCGTCCCTGGACGAAACTTGATTTCTTTGATCTGGATCTGCTTCTGGTTTTTCTTGGCTTCGTTGGCCTGCTTCTTCTTTTCGAAGAGGTGCTTGCCGTAGTCCATGACCTTGCAGACCGGTGGTACCGCGTCTGCAGAGATTTCTACCAGGTCCAGCTTCGCTTCATCAGCGATACGCAGCGCTTCATCAATCGAGACGATGCCAACCTGCTCGCCGTCTGCGCCAATTAACCGAACCTCGCGGGCCGAGATATTCTCGTTGATCGGGGCCTTCGGTACAGCACGCTTATCGTTTCTCATTTCACGCTTAATAGTCATTACTCCGATTCTTGGCGACCACGCCGGGAAACCGCTTGTGTCAGAAGCTCGGCGAATTGGGCGACGGGCATGGAGCCCAGGTCTGCGCCTTCGCGAGTACGCACTGCGACGGTTTGCGTTTCGACTTCGCGGTCCCCTATAACCAAAAGGTACGGGACCTTGAGCAAAGTATGCTCGCGGATTTTAAAGCCGATCTTCTCATTTCTCAAGTCCGACTTGGCACGGAAACCGCTACCGTTCAGAGATTTCTCAACCTCAAGGGCGAAATCGGCCTGTTTGTCGGTGATGTTCATGATCACGGCCTGGGTAGGTGCCAGCCAGGCCGGGAACACGCCAGCGTAGTGCTCGATCAGCATGCCGATGAAGCGCTCGAACGAACCGAGGATGGCGCGGTGCAGCATGACCGGGCGAATTCGGCTGTTATCTTCGGCGATATAGCTGGCGTCCAGACGCTCTGGCAGGTTCGGGTCGTACTGCAGGGTACCGCACTGCCAGTTACGGCCGAGGCAGTCACGCAGGGTGAACTCGATTTTCGGGCCGTAGAAGGCGCCCTCGCCTGGCTGGTATTCCCACTCCAGGCCGGATTCGTTCAGGGCGTCGGCCAGTGCGCTTTCGGCACGGTCCCACAGCTCTTCGGAGCCCACACGCTTGGCCGGACGGGTCGACAGCTTCATGGCGATGTCGGTAAAGCCGAAGTTCTTGTACACATCCAGGGTCAGCTTGATGAAGTCGGCGGCTTCTTTCTTCACCTGTTCTTCGGTGCAGAAGATGTGCGCGTCGTCTTGCACAAAGCCACGCACGCGCATGATGCCGTGCAGGGCGCCGGACGGCTCGTTACGGTGGCAGGCACCGAACTCGGCCAGGCGCAGCGGCAGGTCGCGGTAGCTTTTAAGGCCCTGGTTGAACACCTGCACGTGGCACGGGCAGTTCATCGGTTTTACCGCGTAGTCACGGCTTTCCGACGAGGTGGTGAACATGTTCTCGGCGTAGTTGGACCAGTGGCCGGAACGCTCCCACAGGATACGGTCGACAACCTGCGGGGTCTTGATTTCCAGGTAGCCGTTGGCGCGCTGGACCTGGCGCATGTACTGCTCGAGCACCTGGTACACCGTCCAGCCGTTGGCATGCCAGAACACCATGCCTGGGGCTTCTTCCTGCAGGTGGAACAGGTCGAGCTGCTTGCCGATCTTGCGGTGGTCGCGTTTTTCGGCTTCTTCGATGCGCTGGATGTACGCAGCCAGCTGCTTCTTGTCGGCCCAGGCGGTGCCGTACACGCGTTGCAGCTGCTCGTTCTTGGCATCGCCGCGCCAGTAGGCACCGGACAGCTTGGTCAGCTTGAATGCCTTGAGGAAGCGGGTGTTCGGCACGTGCGGACCGCGGCACATGTCGACGTATTCTTCGTGGTAGTACAGGCCCATGGCCTGCTCATCCGGCATGTCTTCGACCAGGCGCAGCTTGTAGTCTTCGCCACGGGCCTTGAACACGTTGATGACTTCGGCGCGCGGGGTCACTTTCTTGACCACGTCGTAGTCTTTTTCGATCAGCTCCATCATGCGCTTTTCGATGGCGGCCATGTCTTCAGGGGTGAAGGGGCGCTCGTAGGCGATGTCGTAATAGAAGCCTTCGTCGATGACCGGGCCGATGACCATCCTGGCGGTCGGGTACAGCTGCTTCACCGCGTGGCCGACCAGGTGGGCGCACGAGTGACGGATGATCTCCAGTCCCTCTTCATCTTTAGGGGTGATGATCTGCAGGGTGGCGTCGTGGCTGATCAGGTCGCAAGCATCGACCAGTTTGCCATCGACCTTGCCGGCAACGGTGGCCTTGGCCAGGCCGGCGCCGATGGAAGCGGCAACGTCGGCTACGGATACGGCGTGATCAAACGAACGTTGACTGCCATCGGGAAGAGTAATAACGGGCATGGCGCCTCCTCTCCTAGTGGTGACCCCTACCAAAGGTCACGTGGGTTGGGATGAGCCAGTACAAGATCCGACCTGCCTTCCTGAATAAGGAAGCCTGCCTCACAGTGGCAGAAGCCTTTCGGCTTGCAAGGGACGAACCAGAGTGACTGGAAAGAAATAAAGATAGCTGCAGGCTGGAAGTTGTCAGCTGCAGGCCGGGCATGCTAGCACGCGGGTTGCACCCCAGGCAGAAATATTTGGTAATTGCAGCTTTCGGGTGAACTAACGCGGAAAAATTCCTATCAGACCTTGGGAGGCAACCTACTCTTGATGAGACCTTAACCCAAGGAGTAACTGGTTATGCGAGTTCCGTCTCTTCTGGCCCTGGCGGCCGCTGGGGCCCTGCTGCTGCCGATGGCCGCGAATGCTGGCAACTTCCCACCAGGCAAGGAAGCTGGCTATATGGCTCAGTGCACGCAAGTGGCCAGCGGCCAAGGCGTTGACGCGGCCACCGCAAAAAAACACTGCGACTGTGGCGCCCAGGCGATCAAAAAGAATTTTACCGACGCAGAGATTGCTGACCTGGACAGCAACGATGGCGTAGATGCCAAGCTGATGCAGAAGGCCCAAACGGTCGTGCAACAGGCCTGCACGGCGAAGCGCTGAACCCTTAAAGCTGGGGCTGATCAGCTTTTTTTTGCGCTGGATCAACATCCGGTGGAGGTAAAAGGGGCTACATCCGCAGAATTAGACTATGATGTCACCTGTGCCAGACTGCTCAGGCGTCTATGGCACTTCGAAAAATATCAAGTTTCTGGAGATTCATCCCATGTCCAATCGCCAAACCGGCACCGTCAAATGGTTCAATGATGAGAAAGGCTTCGGCTTCATCACCCCACAAGGCGGCGGCGACGACCTGTTCGTTCACTTCAAAGCCATCGAATCCGACGGCTTCAAGAGCCTGAAAGAAGGTCAGACTGTTTCCTTCGTCGCCGAGCGCGGCCAGAAGGGCATGCAGGCTGCTCAGGTTCGTCCGGAGTAATTCGGAAGCTGCGAAAAAACCCGCCCTTGTGGCGGGTTTTTTTATGGGCGCTTGCCTGGCAGCATACGCTTGCTCTTTGTAGGAGCGGCCTTGTGTCGCGATGGGCCGCAAAGCGGCCCCGGCATTTAATGCGGCGAAGCTAAAAAACCGGGGCCGCTTTGCGGCCCATCGCGACACAAGGCCGCTCCTACAGGGACCGCATTAACGCCTAGTGCTGCATCAACCGCAGTTGACGCGGGTCACCACACCTTGCTCGTTCACATTCAGGTTCAGCCGCTCGGAGCGGTACTCCAGTGTTACCACATCATTTGGCTTGAGAATGCGTGCCATCTGCGAGCCGCTGGCCTTGCGCGCTTGCTCCAGCAGTTCGGCACTGCCCTGCTTGCCAATGGCAAAATCGGCACCACTGGCTTCGCAGCGGCCATCGTTGCCGGCCGACGCCGCAGGCGCGTTACCGCCATCAGAACTACCACCAGTGCTGCAACCAGCCAGGACAGCAGCCACCGCCAGGGTTGCCAGGTAAGCACGGGTACGGAACATGAAGCCTCCTAAATCGATCTGGGAACTGTCTGTTCCGACAGCTCCACCAAGAATTCGTTGCAAAACCGCGCAAGTCTGCCTGAACCATGCGCCCTGAGTGAAAGGCAATCGTGACCGAATTTTACCGGTCGGCCGACGAGGCGCTTGGTTTGCGCTGCAAAGTCATGATTTACTTTAGGAAGTGAAGGCACAGTGCCTTCCCCCGAATACCAGGATCCGGTATTCGCCCCTCCGCCCCGGGCCCCAAGCGAGAGCCTTTCATGAGCAACCACAGCATCGATGCCGATATCAAGGTCAAATGGGCCGAGGGCCAGAGCGCGTACAGCCCTGGCACGCCGGAGGAGTTGCTGTTGATCGCCATCGACCTGCTGGTGCGCGACAACGGTGCCGAAGCGGCACGCAGCTTCATCGACCAGGTGTTCGAGCGCTACGCGCCGCACGCGGCTATTCCAATCGCGCCAAACGGGCGCTGAGCAGGTCGAACAGGCCTTGCGCATCGCCCTGCTCCACCCACATCACGTTGGCGGGCTGCTTGAGCACGCCGTACCAGTCAGCGAGGGTCTGGCCGAAGGTCGGGCCTTCGCGGCTGTCGATGCTCATGTGGATGCGCCGGCCGCTGAACAGCTCGGGCTTTAGCAGATAGGCAATGACGCTGGCGTCATGCACCGGGCCGCCGGGCATGCCGTACAGGTCCATGTCGTGGGTGATGTAGGCGTTGAGGATATCCACCACCCGTTTGCTGGCCTGGTTGTTCACGGCGGCCAGCTGTTTCAGGCGGGCATCGCTGGTCAGCAGCTTGTGCGTGACATCCAGTGGCAGGTAGGTGAGTTGCACGCCACTGGCCAGCACCACCTGTGCAGCATGCGGGTCGGCGTAGAGGTTGAATTCCGCGGCCGGGGTGATGTTGCCGCCGTTGAAATGGGCGCCGCCCATGACCACCACTTCCTTGATGCCTTTGGCGACGTCCGGGCGCTGAACCAGCGCCAGGGCCAGGTTGGTCTGCGGGCCGAGCATGGCGACAGTGATGCTGTGGGGTTTCGCGGCGCCCAGGGTGTCGACCAGGTATTGCACGGCATTGCCATGGGCCAAGGGCTTTTTCGGTTCATGTACTTGTACGCCGGTCAGGCCTTCTTCGCCGTGGACATCGGCGGCGTAGATGGGCGATCGCACCAGTGGGCGGCCGGCGCCGGCGTACACGGGAATGTCTTCGCGGCGGGCCCATTCGCGGGCCAGCCGGGCGTTGCGGGAGGTTTTATCCAGGCGCACGTTGCCGGCCACGGTGGTGATGGCGCGGATGTTGAGTTCCTCGGGCGAGGCCATGGCCAGGAACAGCGCGACCACGTCGTCGGCACCGGGGTCGGTGTCGATGATCAGGTCGATCGGGGCGGCCTGGAGGGCGGTGGCTGTGGCCATGAGGGCGAGTCCTTGTAGCAGGGGTTTAAGCATGGGGTGGCACTCCTGTTGCCGGTACAAAACTCGCAAACACCGCGATCCCTGTGGGAGCGGCCTTGTGTCGCGATGGGGCGCGAAGCGGCCCCAGGATCTCAGCTTCGCCGCATGAATTGCCGGGGCCGCTTCGCGCCCCATCGCGACACAAGGCCGCTCCTACAAAAAGCACCGTGTTTCGACTGTTAGAACGTAACGCCAGAGATCAGGGCAATGTTGCTGTAGGGCTGGCACTCACCCGTGCGCACCACGGCGCGGGCACTGCGTGACAGCACCTTGAATTCTTCATGGCTCAGCCATTCGCGCTTGCCCAGCTTGCCTTTCAACCGTTCGATCTCGACCAGTGCCGGCGGTACCACTTTCTGCATTTCTTCAGCCAGCACGTGCCGCTCTACCTGCAATTCGCTCAGCACTGCGCGCAACACACTGGCGAAATCCGGCAAGCCTGCTGTGACAGCCAGGTCGATCAGTTCCACACCCGGCGGCACCGGCAGGCCGGCATCGCCGATCACCAGGATGTCGCCGTGCCCCATGCCGGCGATGGTTCGCGACAGGGCGACGTTCAGCAGCGGGGTTTTCTTCATGGTGCAAGCTCCGCCAGGTAGGGAATCGATGGCTGGGCGCCAGCACGGGTCACCGACAATGCCGCCGCACGCTGGCCGAAGGCGATGGCGTCGCCCTCCCCCAGGCCCCGCACCAGGCCTGCGGCGAAGCCACCGATGAAGGTGTCGCCTGCCGCGGTGGTATCCAGCGGTTGTACCCGCGGCGCCGGGAAGTGCTGGTGGCCTTGGTCTGTCACCAGCAAAGCCCCTTGCGCCCCCAGGGTGATGATCACTTTGCCCGCCCCCAGTTGCAGCAAGCGCTCGCCTGCGCGCCGGGCACTGTCCTGGTCGGTCACGGGCATACCGGTGAGGGTTTCGGCCTCGCTTTCGTTGGGCGTGAGGTAATCGATGCGGGCGAACCAGCCCGCCGGCAAGGGGCCGGTGGCAGGTGCCGGGTTGAGGATGACTTGCTTGCCCAGCTCGCGTGCCCTGGCCAGGGTCCAGGCCACGGTGTCGACCGGCACTTCCAGCTGGCAGATGACTACCTCGGCCGCCTGCAACAGCGCATCGAAGCGCTGCACCGACTGCGGCGTCAGCAGGCCGTTGCCGCCAGGAATGATGACGATGCAGTTCTGGCTGGCAGCGTCCACGGTAATCAGCGCCACGCCACTGGACACCCCAGGGCAGGTGCTGACGCCCTGGCAATCGATGCCCTCGACGTACAATGCCCGGTGCAGTTGCCGACCATAATCATCGTCGCCCACATTACCGATCATCGCCACGCTGCCACCCAGCCGCGCCACAGCCACGGCCTGGTTGGCACCCTTGCCGCCCGGCACGGTGAAAAAATGCTCGCCGGGAAGGGTTTCGCCGGCCCGGGGCAGGCGCTGGGCGCGGGCGACCAGGTCCATGTTCAGGCTACCCACTACCACGACCTTGGCACTCATGACATTTCCTTAGCGTTAGCGGTAATCGTTGAACAGATCCGGGCGCGGCCCGGTGGACTCGCGCAATACGATGCGCGGGGCAACGATGCGTTGCTCTGCCGCGCCCTGGCGGGGCGTGACGATGCGCGCCAGCAACAACGACGCGGCGTTTTCGCCCAGCTCGCGGATGGACTGGCCCACGGTGGTCAGCGGCGGGTACACGTAGCGGCTGAGTTCGATGTCGTCAAAGCCAATGACCGAAAGCTCGCCGGGGACGTTGATATTGCGCTCGGCCGCAGCGCGCAGCACGCCAAAACCGATCATGTCGTTGCCGGCAAAAATCGCCGTGGGCGGCTTGCCCTCCAGCAGCTGCGCCGCCGCTGCATGGCCGCCGGGGCTGGTGAAATCGCAATGCAGCACCCGGTTACCCTGCACCTGCGCCCCGGCCTCGGCCATGGCCCGGCGGAAACCGCTCAGGCGTAGCTGGGTAACCCCGGTTTCGACGGGGCCGCCGATGTAGGCGATGTCCCGGTGCCCCTGCTCCAGCAGATGCCGGGTAGCCAAGTAGGCGCCCTGTTCGTGGTCGATGCGCACCAGGTCGGCATCGACACCCTCCAGCTCGCGGTCGACGATGACCATCGGTGTGCGCACGCTGGCCAGGCTTTGCAGCAGGTCGCTGTCCTGGCCTACCGAGGCCACCACCAGGCCGTCGACGCGCTTTTCCAGCAGCACGCGCAGGTAGTTGCGCTGCTTCTGCGGGTTGTCGTCGGAGTTGCACAGGATCACGCAGTAGCCGTTGCGCTCGCAGGCGTCTTCGATGCCCCGCGCCAGTTCGGCAAAGTACGGGTTGACGCTGTTGGGCACCAGCAAGCCGATGGTGGCCGTGCTGCGCGCCTTGAGTGAGCGCGCCACGGCGCTGGGCACGTAGTCCAGTTCGAGGATGGCGGCTTCAACCTTCACCCGCACCTGTTCGCTGACCGGTCGGGTCTTGTTCAATACATGGGACACGGTGGTGTAGGAAATACCCGCCAGTGCCGCGACGTCTTTGATGGTTGCCATGTTTTCAGTTCCGCCGGCCTGCACGCCGGCTACGGTAAGTGTCGAGCACCACGGCGATGACGATTACCGCCCCGGTGATGATGCGCTTGGTGGGTTCGCTGGCACCGATCTGCGCCAGCCCGGCGGCCAGCACCGAAATGATCAGTACGCCAAAGAACGTGCTGATGACCGAGCCGCGCCCGCCCATCAGGCTGGTGCCGCCGATCACCACGGCGGCGATCACCTGCAGCTCCAGGCCGGAGCCGGCATTGGGGTCGGCCGCTTCAAGGCGCGAAATCTGGAACAGTGCGGCCAAGCCGGCGAGCAGGCCCATCAGGGCGAACACCAGCACCTTGTAAGGGCGCGGGTCGATACCGGCCAGGCGCACGGCCTCCTCGTTGGTGCCGATGCCGATCAGGTAGCGGCCGAACACGGTGCGGGTCAGCACCAGCTGGGCCAGCACGATCACCAGCAAGGCAATGATGAACGCGGGTGATATGCCAAAGGCGACCGGGTTGGAGAACCAGGCATAGGCATCGCCGATGTAGGCGGTGCGCGAGTCGGTGAACTGGTAGGCCAGGCCCCGGGCCATTTCCAGCACGCCAAGCGAGACAATGAAGGACGGAATGCGCCAGGCCACTGTGACGCCACCGGTAATGCTACCGGCCAGCGCAGCCACGGCCATGCCCAGCAACGCCGAGGGCAGTACGCCCCAGCCCCAGCCCAGAATCGCCACGCTCACCGTGGAGGCAGCCAGGGCCAGTACCGAGCCTACCGAAAGGTCGATGCCGCCGATGATCAGCACAAAGGTCATGCCCACCGCCAGCACCATCAGGTCGGGGATCTGGTTGGCCAGGGTGCTGAAGGTGTTGTACGACCAGAAGTGGCTGCTAAGGAACGAGAACAGCACGATCATCGCCAGCAAGGCGCCGGCCAGGCCCAGGTAGGTGCCCAGGCCAAAGTAGGTGCCACTGCGGCGCACGGGGGCGGCGCCTTGGCTGTCGAGCGGGGTGGTTTTCATGCATCCATCCTGGGGGCTGCATCGTGCAGCAGTGCGTCACGTTTCTGATAACCGGCAAAGGCGGCGGCCAGCAGCTGGTCCTGGCTCCAATGGTCGCGGTCGAAGGTGTCGATCAGGCGACCGGCAGACAGCACGGCGATGCGGTCGCAAATCAGCATCAGCTCGCGCAGGTCGCTGGACACCACCACCAGGGCCTTGCCCTGGCGGGCCAGTTCGGCCAGCAGGCCATAGATGTCGAACTTGGCGCCAACGTCGATGCCACGGGTAGGCTCGTCGAACAGCAGCACCTGGCAGTCGCGCTCCAGCCAGCGGCCGATCACCACTTTCTGCTGGTTACCGCCAGACAGCTCGCCCACCACTTGCTGCGCGCCGGCACTGCGAATGCGCATGGCCTGGATCTGGCGGTCGGCCAGGGCCTTTTCTGCCTCCCCGTCCAGCACCCCGGCACGCGATACCGCGCCCAGGTTGCCCAGGGCAATATTGGCGCTGATCGATTGCGTAAGCAGCAGGCCTTCGCCTTTGCGGTCTTCGGTAATCAGTGCAATACCAGCCCGTACTGCGGCCTTTGGCGAATCGATGGTGACCGCCTGTGGGGGAGTGCCCAGCGCAATGCTGCCGCTGTCGGCGCGGTCGGCACCGTAGATCAGCCTCAGCAGCTCGGTACGGCCTGCGCCGATCAGGCCGGAGATGCCAAAGATCTCCCCTGCCCTGACTTCGAACGACACCTCACGCACCTTGTCGGCACGGCTGAGCTTGTCGACCTTGAGCAGTGGCGCACCGATCTGCCGGCGGCCAAGGTCGATATGCTCGCCCAGCTCGCGGCCGACCATCAGGTTGACCAGTTCGGCGCTGCTGTAGCGCTGGATAGGTTCGTCGCACACCCGCTTGCCGTCGCGCAGCACGACGATGCGCTGGGCCACACGCTGCAACTCTTCAAGGCGGTGCGATATGTAGACGATGGCCACGCCGCGCTCGCGCAGGCGTTCGATCTGGGTGAACAGCAGCTCCACCTCGCGGGCGGTGAGCATGGCGGTGGGTTCGTCGAAGATCAGCACATGGCAGTCGCCGATCAGGTTGCGGGCGATCTCGACCATCTGCTGGTGGCCGATGCCCAGCTCGCCAACCGGGGTGTCTGGGTCGATGGCATCGAGCCCGACCTGGGCCATGGCAGCCGTGGCCAACTGGCGCAGGCGTTTGTGGCTGATCCAGCCGAAGCGGCTGGGCAGGTTGTCGAGAAACAGGTTTTCCGCCACGGTCAGCGTGGGCAACAGGTTGAGTTCCTGCATGACCATGCGCACACCCAGGCGCTCGGCCTCGCTGCGGCTGCCGGGCGCGTACGCCTGGCCGCGGTAGGTCATGTGCCCGGTGGTGGGCGTTTCCAGGCCACTGATGAGCTTGGACAGGGTGCTCTTGCCCGCGCCGTTTTCACCGGTAAGGGCCAGCACTTCGCCGGCCCGCAGGTTCAGGCTGACCTCGCCGAGCACGGGCTGGGCGTAAGTCTTGCCCAACCCGTTGGCGGCGAGTATCACTTCGTTGGCCGATGCAGCCATGGCCGCTTCTCCTGCCAGCAATCAGGGCTTGGTAATGAGTTCGACCGGGGTCTGGATGACGTTGTCGGCATCCACGTCCGGCTTCTCGCCCTTGACCATCTTCAGCGCGGCCTGGATGCCGAACACCGCCTGCTGACTGGCTGCCTGATCGAGGGTGGCGAGCACACGGCCATCCTTGAGCATGGGTTTGATGGCATTGATGTTGTCGTAGCCCACCACTTGCACCTGGCCGGCCTTGCCAGCGGCGCGCACGGCCGACACCGCGCCCAGGGCCATGCTGTCGTTGCCCGCCAGCAAGGCTTTCAGGTCGGGGTATTCGTTGAGCATGGAGGCGGCGACGGCGTTGCCTTTGTCGATTTCCCAGTTGCCGCTTTGCACCGAGACGATCTTCATCTGTGCCGCTTCCATGGCGTCCTTGAAGCCGGCCGTGCGTTGCTGGGCATTGGTGGTGGTCGGCACACCTTCGATGATGCCTACCTGGTCACCGGCCTTGAGTTTCTGGCTGGCCAGGTAGTCGCCAACCAGGCGCGCGCCCTTGCGGTTGTCGGGGCCGACAAAGGGCACGCTGATGCCTTTGCTCTTGAGCAGTTCAGGGTCCAGGCGGTTGTCGATGTTGATCACCACCACGCCTTGGTCCATGGCCTTCTTCACTGCCGACACAAGCGCTTTGGAGTCGGCCGGGGCGATCACCAGGGCCTTGGCGCCAGCGTTGACCATTTGCTCGACGATGCGGATCTGCTCGCCGGTGTCGGTCTCGTTCTTGATGCCGTTGGCGATCAGGTCGAATTCGTTGGAATGGGCCTTCTGGTAGTCCTTGGCGCCGTCTTCCATGGTGCGGAAGAACTCGTTGGCCAGCGATTTCATGACCAGGGCGACCTTGGGCTTGTCTTCGGCATGGGCGACAGACAATGGCAGGGCGAGCGAAAGGGAGGAAACGACAGCGAGGGCCAGCAGACGGCCGGGGAACGGCAGTTTCATGGACGATGACTCCGAATCTTGTTTTTTTATCGGATCGCAAACGTTTGCGGTACCTAACTATGGAAACAGGACCGGGGTTTGTCAAATCCGTTTTGCGGTCGGAGGCAAAAGACTACTGGTGCTGATTATCCAGAATTTTTCCGAAAAGCCGAACACCTTTTCCTATGCTTGTTCGGAATGTCGAATGGAATCCCCGTTGTAGGAGCGGCCTTGTGTCGCGATGGGCTGCGCAGCAGACCCGGCAATGTGTGCTAAGGCACCAATTCTGGGGGCGCTACGCACCCCTTTCGCGACACAAGGCCGCTCCTACAAAAAGCAGTACGCGCAAGCTGGTATGAAACATGCCTTGAGTCGTGTGCGACATACAAAAAATCTCACTAGGAAGAGAGAGAACAATAACGATGAATGCTACACTTAAAACCTTCGCCCCCAGCGCCCTCGCCCTGCTGCTGATCCTGCCCGCCACCGCCTCGGCCAAAGAAGCCGAAACCCAACAGAAACTGGCCAACGTGGTCATCCTCGCCACTGGAGGCACCATTGCCGGCGCCGGCGCCAGTGCCGCCAACAGCGCCACCTACCAGGCTGCCAAGCTGGGCGTCGACAAGCTGATTGCCGGCGTACCGGAACTGGCCGACATTGCCAACGTGCGTGGCGAGCAGGTGATGCAGATCGCCTCGGAAAGCATCAGCAACGAAGACCTGCTGAAGCTGGGCAAGCGTGTCGCCGAACTGGCCGAGAGCAAGGACGTCGACGGTATCGTCGTCACCCACGGCACCGACACCCTGGAAGAAACCGCCTACTTCCTCAACCTGGTGGAAAAGACCGACAAGCCGATCGTGGTGGTCGGCTCGATGCGCCCGGGCACCGCCATGTCTGCCGACGGCATGCTCAACCTGTACAACGCCGTGGCCGTGGCCAGCGACAAGCAGTCGCGTGGCAAGGGCGTACTGGTGACCATGAACGACGAGATCCAGTCCGGTCGTGACGTGAGCAAGTCGGTCAACATCAAGACCGAAGCCTTCAAGAGCGCCTGGGGCCCGATGGGCATGGTGGTGGAAGGCAAGTCCTACTGGTTCCGCCTGCCGGCCAAGCGCCACACGGTCAACTCCGAGTTCGACATCAAGCAGATCAGCAGCCTGCCGCAGGTGGACATTGCCTATGGCTATGGTAACGTCACCGACACCGCCTACAAGGCGCTGGCGCAAAACGGTGCCAAGGCGCTGATCCATGCCGGTACGGGCAACGGTTCGGTGTCGTCGCGGGTGGTGCCGGCGTTGCAGGAGCTGCGCAAGAATGGCGTGCAGATCATTCGCTCGTCGCACGTAAACCAGGGCGGGTTCGTGCTGCGCAACGCCGAACAGCCAGATGACAAGAACGACTGGGTCGTGGCCCATGACCTGAACCCGCAAAAGGCGCGGATTCTGGCGATGGTGGCGATGACCAGGACTCAGGACAGCAAAGAGTTGCAGCGGATCTTTTGGGAATATTGAGCCCTGATAGGGTGTGCCGGCGCATACATCGGCGTCGGCCACCTCACGAGGCAGATCGAGGCTCTACCGGAATTCATCTGCCATTCTGGCGGCAGCTGGCCCAAGTTACGCAGCGTCTGGGCCATTGTGATCAATCGCCATAACAGTTATCCCATCAGGGGCGCAGGTTGCCTGCGTGTATGAAGTGGGATATGAGGCTTGCCATTAAGTGCCGAGGATTCGACGGACGGCCACCGGCGTACACAGCTAACGTACGCTCAACGGCTAGACGCAGAGGGAGTCAGCGGTTGAGTGACAGCGAGTCTTCAAGCACCCTCAGCAACGCGGCAGCTCGCCGTTCATAGGCGGCGGGGCCGGCGTACATCAGTTCCACATACAGGCTGTCGATGATGCCCTGATAGGCATCGGCATACAGCGCCACGCGATCGTACCCGGCTGTCCGGCCGTGGCGAGCTTGCAGGGCCTGGCAGAACCCTTCACGGATGCCGTCCAGATATTGTTCAAATCCCGATGTAACAATCGGCTTGATGCTCGCTGGGGGCAGGAATGCGGTGCGCAGCACGAAGCGCAGCTGGGCCGAGCCGCAATAACGTTCGGCCAGGTGCAAGGCCAGCCAGTGCCCGGGCGCCAGGCCGTCGTCGGCTTCCTGCGCGAATGCGTGCTCGACAAAGGCCGTTTCCTGTAGGAGTGCTCGCTGGTAAACCTCCACGAACAAGGCATCCTTGTTGGCGAAGTGCGCATACAGGGAGGCCTTGCGCATGCCGGCCAGCTGGGCGATTTCGTTTAGCGAAGAAGCGTCGTAGCCGTACTCGGCAAAGTGGCCGACGGCGGCATCGCACACGCGCACCGCAGAAGGGGAAAGGTCTTTCAACTGCATCGCTCCGTCAGAGGCGCGGCGGGCCGCGTGCGTCTTGAGCAGGGGATTGTGGTGATCGAAATTGCTCGGGTCAATGCTTCTAAGGAAATTTGACAGCCCCATGAAAAGCCCCTGTTTGACCTTGCCGGGCTCGGCGCATAATATCCGACAACCTACCGGACGGTAGGATAAGAACCAGTCAGAGACAACCATGCAAGCAAATCCCTCTCCTCCGCTACCTTTCCGCTTCGCCCTGGGCCTTGGCCTGGTCGGCGCGCTTGGCCCATCCGCCGTCGACATGTACCTGTCGAGCCTGCCGGAAATCGCCAACCACTATCAGGCCAGCTTTACCCAGGTACAGCTGACACTCACCTTCTTCCTGCTGGCCATGGGCGCCGGCCAGCTGGTCTTCGGTCCCATCGTCGACGCCTGCGGCCGACGCAAGCCGTTGTTGGCCGGCCTGATGCTGTTCATCATCTGCTCGCTCGGCGCCGCAGCCGCCCCCAGCCTCGACACCTTGATCGCGCTGCGCTTCTTCCAGGGCCTGGGCAGTGCACTGACCCTGGTGGTGATCATGAGCATGGTCCGGGATGTAAGCCAGGGCGTCGAAGCCACCAAATTGTTTGCCCTGCTGATGACCATCGAAGGTGTGGCCCCCATTTTGGCGCCGGCTCTGGGCGGTATGATCGACACCCATTTCGGCTGGCGTGCGGTGATGCTGGTACTCGCCGGCATGGGCCTGGCGGTGCTGGCCAACAGCCTGTTCAACCTGCCTGAAACCCTGCCACCCGGCAAACGCGAACCCCTGCGCCTGGGCCACGCCTGCCGCACGTACATTGCCCTTCTGGCCGACCGCCGCTTCCTACGGCCGACCCTGGCAGTGGCGGCGGTGTTCTTCTTCCTGTTCGCCTACATTGGCGGCGCCACGCTGGTGTACCAGGCCCACTACGGCTTGAGCGCCCAAGCCTTTGGCCTGCTGTTCGGCGCCACCGGCGTATCGGTCCTGGTCGGCGCCATGGCCGCCAGCCGCCTGATCAACCGCCTGGGCCTGAAGACGCTGACACGCCTGGGCGTGCTGTGCATGGCCGGCGGTGCCTGCATCAGCCTGCTCGGCGCCCTCACCGGCCTGGGCCTGCCAGGTGTGGCCGGTGGCATGGTGGTGGCACTGTTCGGCCTGGGTATTGCCGAATCGACGCTGATGTCGTTGGTGATGGCTTCGCAGCAGAAGTCGCTGGGCTCTACAGCGGCCATGCTGGGTGCCATCCAGTTGTCGGTGTCTGCCAGTGCTGCACCCCTGGCCGCAGTGGTACTCAACCACGGCCCCACCGCCTGGGCCGCATTGCTGGCGCTGTGCACCCTGGTGGTGTGCCTGCTGACCGCCCAGAGCCTGCGCGACACCCCTGCCAGCTTTTCCCTCGCCGGGCATTGATGCCTAGGCACTGAGGGCTAATTCGCCTGATTATTGGCTAACGGCTCGAACCCTTCCACAATGATCACCTCGGCCGTCGCCACTCCCTGGCGATGGCTGCACGCCTCCTGGTACAGCGCGGACCGGTAGCACGCCACCGCCTGCTCGTACGAATCAAACTCGATCACCACGCTACGCTGAGGGGTAGGCCGCCCTTCCATCGCCTCGCTGCGCCCGCCACGGGCCAGGAAGCGGCCGCCGAACGCCTTGAAGGCAGCCGGGGCGCGCTGGGTGTACTGCTGGTATTGCTCGGGGTCGGTCACATCCACGTGGGCGATCCAATAGGCCTTCATGCGCTGCTCTCCTGTTTCGGCGATATTTGTGTATGATGGTATACCATAAAAATCACCCCACCACAGTGAGTGTGCAACATGGCTTTCAACACCATCGAGGAACTTCTCGAGGACTACCGGCAAGGCAAGATGGTCCTGCTGGTGGATGACGAGGACCGGGAAAACGAAGGCGACCTGCTGATTGCCGCCGAGCGTTGCGATGCCCAGGCCATCAACTTCATGGCCCGCGAAGCGCGCGGCCTGATCTGCCTGACCCTGACCGACGAACACTGCCAGCGCCTGGGCCTGGAGCAAATGGTACCGGCCAACGGCAGTGTATTCAGCACGGCGTTCACCGTGTCGATCGAGGCCGCCACAGGCGTGACCACCGGCATTTCTGCCGCCGACCGGGCACGCACCGTGGCCGCTGCCATGGCCGCCAACGCCCGCCCCGAAGACCTGGTTCAACCTGGCCACATCTTCCCCCTGCGCGCCCGTGAAGGCGGGGTATTGACCCGCGCCGGCCACACCGAAGCCGGTTGCGACCTGGCCCGGCTGGCCGGTTTCAGCCCGGCCTCGGTAATTGTCGAAGTGCTTAACGACGATGGCACCATGGCCCGCCGCCCGGACCTTGAGGTATTCGCGGCACAGCATGGCATCAAGATCGGCACCATCGCCGACCTGATCCACTACCGCCTGAGCACCGAACAGACCATCAAGCGCATCGGCGAACGTGAACTGCCGACCGTGCACGGCACCTTCCGCCTGGTCACCTATGAAGACCGTATTGAAGGTGGCGTGCACATGGCCATGGTCATGGGGGACATCCGCCGCGAGCAACCCACGCTGGTGCGGGTGCATGTGATCGACCCGCTACGTGACCTGGTGGGTGCCGAATACGCCGGCCCGGCCAACTGGACGTTGTGGGCGGCCTTGCAGAAGGTGGCCGAGGAAGGGGCTGGCGTAGTGGTGATCCTGGCCAACCATGAATCCTCCCAAGCCTTGCTGGAGCGCGTACCACAGCTGACCCAGCCGGTGCGGCCTTATCAGCGTGGGCAGTCGAAGGTGTACTCCGAAGTGGGCACCGGGGCGCAGATTCTGCAAGACCTGGGCGTGGGCAAGCTGCGCCATCTGGGGCCACCGCTGAAATATGCGGGGTTGGCGGGGTACGAGCTGGAGGTGGTGCAGAGCATTCCGTTCGAGCCCGGGATGGCAGGTTGACGCAGCCCCCCTGAGCGGCCTTGTGTCGCGACAGGGCCGCAAAGCGGCCCCAACAATTCCAGTGTCGACGCTGAAATCCCGGGGCCGCTTCGCGGCCCATCGCGACACAAGGCCGCTCCTACAAAGGTTCGCGGCAGCGTGCAGAGGACGGAGTGATGGCCGGTCGCCTCATGCCTCTTGCGAAAAGTTTGGAATACCATAATATGATATCCCGTAGACCTTGAATCTGCAGGCCGGCACCTACAATTACAAACGGCCACCCAGACACTTTGTTTTAGCTGCTCCCCGAATACTGTTGGCGGGCGCTCCAAAAGCCCCGCCTCGAATAACAAAAGCAACGAGGGCGTAACCATGCTGTTGAGCAAACGTGTAACCGCAGTGCTGTCCGCCAGCCTGCTGACCCTGGCATGTCAGGCCGTCCAGGCCGCTGACAGCCTGAATTTCGTCAGCTGGGGCGGTACCACCCAGGACGCCCAGAAAGAAGCGTGGGCAGTCCCCTTCACCAAAGCCACCGACATCAAAGTCGTCCAGGACGGCCCCACCGACTACGGCAAGCTCAAGGCCATGGTCGAAAGCGGCAACGTGCAATGGGACGTGGTCGATGTCGAAGCCGACTTTGCCCTGCGCGCCGCCAGCGAAGGCCTGCTGGAACCCCTCGACTTCAACCAGATCAAACGCGACAAGATCGACCCACGTTTCGTTTCCGACCATGGCGTGGGCTCGTTCTTCTTCTCCTTCGTGCTGGGCTACAACGAAGGCAAGCTCGGCGCCAACAAGCCGGTGGACTGGACCGCGCTGTTCGACACCAAGACCTACCCCGGCAAACGCGCCCTGTACAAATGGCCGAGCCCAGGCGTGCTGGAACTGGCCCTGCTGGCCGACGGCGTAACGCCCGACAAGCTGTACCCGCTGGACCTGGACCGCGCCTTCAAGAAGCTCGACACCATCAAGAAAGACATCGTCTGGTGGGGCGGTGGCGCCCAGTCGCAACAGCTGCTGGCCTCGGGTGAAGCCTCGCTCGGCCAGTTCTGGAACGGCCGCGTCTACGCCCTGCAACAAGATGGCGCGCCAGTGGGCGTGAGCTGGAAGCAGAACCTGGTCATGGCCGACTTCCTGGTCGTCCCCAAAGGCGCCAAGAACAAGGACGCGGCCATGAAGTTCCTGGCCAACGCCAGCAGCGCCGAAGGCCAGGCCGAGTTCGCCAACAAGACCGCCTACGCGCCGGTGAACGTCGACAGCGTGGCCAAGCTCGACAAAGACCTGGCACCGAACCTGCCGACCGCCTACGTGCAGGACCAGGTCACCCTGGACTTCGCCTACTGGGCGAAGAACGGCCAGGCCATCGCTGCCCGCTGGAATGAGTGGTTGGTCAAATGAAAGTCGCCATCAACGCCCTGCATAACGCGCAAGGTGCCCCCACGGGCGCCGGCGCCCCGGGTACGGCCCCCCGTCGCGCCAGCCTGACCCAGCGCTGGAAAGGCAGCCGCAACCTGCTGCCGGCCCTGCTGTTCCTTGGCCTGTTCTTCTTTGCCCCGCTGGTCGGCCTGTTGCTGCGCGGGGTGCTGGAGCCAACGCCGGGGCTGGGCAACTACGAGCAGTTGTTCGCCAACTCGGCCTACGCACGGGTGCTGTTCAACACCTTCTCGGTGGCCGGTGTGGTGACCCTGATCAGCGTGCTGCTGGGCTTCCCGCTGGCCTGGGCGATCACCCTGGTACCCAAAGGCTGGGGCCGCTGGCTGCTGAACATCGTGCTGCTGTCGATGTGGACCAGCCTGCTGGCGCGCACCTACTCGTGGCTGGTGCTGCTGCAAAGCTCGGGGGTGATCAACAAGGCGTTGATGGCCATGGGTATCATCGATACCCCGCTGGAAATGGTGCACAACCTCACCGGCGTGGTGATCGGCATGAGCTACATCATGATCCCGTTCATCGTGCTACCGCTGCAGGCGACCATGCACGCCATCGACCCGATGGTGCTGCAAGCCGGCTCCATCTGCGGCGCCAGCCCGTGGACCAACTTCTGGAAGGTGTTCCTGCCGCTGTGCCGTTCGGGGCTGTTCTCCGGGGCGCTGATGGTGTTCGTGATGTCGCTCGGTTACTACGTCACCCCGGCGCTGCTGGGCGGGGCGCAGAACATGATGCTGCCCGAATTCATCATCCAGCAGGTGCAGTCGTTCCTCAACTGGGGCCTGGCCAGCGCCGCCGCCGCACTGCTGGTGGTCATCACCCTGGTGCTTTTCTACCTGTACCTGAAGCTGCAGCCGGAATCCCCGGTTGGCAACGCGAGGTAAACCGCCATGCTCCTGTCTCCCAATGCCATGGGTCGCCCGCTGCGTACGGGCCTGTACCTGACCACCGGGGTCATCGCGGCCTTCCTGCTGCTGCCGGTGGTGTTCATCGTGTTGTTGTCGTTCGGCTCGTCGCAGTGGCTGGTCTTCCCGCCGCCTGGCTGGACCTTCAAGTGGTACGGCCAGTTCTTCTCCAACCCGGAGTGGATGGACGCCGCACTGGCCAGCCTGAAGGTAGCCGTGCTGACCACCGTCGCTGCCGTGCTGCTGGGCCTGCCCAGTGCATTTGCGCTGGTGCGTGGCCGCTTCCCGGGCCGTGAGCTGCTGTACGGGCTGTTCACCATGCCGATGATCGTGCCGCTGGTGATCATTGCCGTGGCGGTGTATGCGCTGTTCCTCAAGCTCGGCTACACCGGCACGCTGTTCGCCTTCGTGGTCAGCCACGTGATCGTCGCCCTGCCCTTCACCATCATCTCGATCATCAACTCGCTGAAGCTGTTCGACCAGTCGATCGAGGATGCCGCGGTAATCTGCGGTGCCTCGCGCCTGCAGGCCATCTTCAAGGTCACCTTCCCGGCCATTCGCCCGGGGATGATCGCCGGCGGCCTGTTCGCCTTCCTGGTGTCGTGGGATGAAGTGGTGCTGAGCGTGATGATGGCCAGCCCCGACCTGCAGACCCTGCCTGTGAAGATGTGGACCACCCTGCGCCAGGACCTCAGCCCGGTCATCGCCGTGGCCTCGACCCTGCTGATCGGCCTGTCGCTGTTTGTGATGTTCATTGCCGCCGCCTTGCGCCGGCGCACCGAAACAAACGCCTGAGCGCGCGGAGAAAACAACAATGAGTGCAGTGATCAAAGACAACGCGCCCGCCAAGACCCTGGTCAGCCTGCGCGGCCTGAACAAGCACTACGGCGACTTCACCGCCGTGGACAACCTCGACCTGGAAATCCAGGACGGCGAATTCCTGACCTTCCTCGGCTCCAGCGGCTCGGGCAAGTCCACCACCCTGTCGATGCTGGCCGGTTTCGAGACGCCCAGCAGCGGCGAGATCCTGGTCGATGGCCAGTCGCTGGTGAACGTGCCGCCGCACAAGCGCGATATTGGCATGGTGTTCCAGCGTTACTCGCTGTTCCCGCACCTGAACGTGCGCGACAACATCGCCTTCCCGCTGGCCATCCGCAAGCTCAACGCTGCCGAGACCGCCAAGCGGGTCGACGCCATGCTCAAGCTGGTGCAGCTGGAGAAGTTCGCCCACCGCAAGCCCTCGCAAATGTCCGGTGGCCAGCAGCAACGCGTGGCCATTGCCCGGGCGCTGGTGTACGAGCCACGCATCCTGCTGATGGACGAACCACTTGGCGCGCTGGACAAGAAACTGCGTGAAGACCTGCAGGACGAATTGCGCCAGCTGCACCGCCGGCTGGGCATCACCATCGTCTACGTCACCCACGACCAGGAAGAAGCCATGCGCCTGTCCCAGCGCATCGCCATCTTCAGCCATGGCAAGATCGTCGGCCTGGGCACCGGTTACGACCTGTACCAGAACCCGCCGAATGCCTTCGTCGCTTCGTTCCTGGGCAACTCCAACTTCCTGCGTATCAAGGCCAGCAGTAATGGCGCGGGCAGCTTCGAAGGCCAGCCGGTGGCCATTCGCCTGACCCCGGGTCTTACCGCCGCGCAGGACGCACTGATCATGGTGCGCCCGGAAAAAGCCTTGGCCCTGACCGCCGAACAGGCCGCGCGCGAGCCGCTGCCAGCGGGCTGGAACGAAGTCAGCGCCAAGGTTGGCGAAGTGCTGTTCCTGGGCGAGAGCCAGACCTGCCATGTGGTGACGGCGGGCGGTACCGAATTGACGGTAAAGGCGCTTTCGGCGGCGGGCATGCCGATGCAGCCGGGTGATAGCGTGAAGGTGCGCTGGGCAGTGGCGGATGCCTGCATCTATACCGAGTGGGCCGAGAGTGACTTGAGCAAGTCGGCCGGGGCGCATTGAGATCGCCGGGGCCGCTGTGCGGCCCCAGCAACCACCGCCCCACTGACTGTCACATTATCATCACGCCACTGTCGTAATCTGCCGGCCAACTCTATGCCATAGGCCACCCGGCATGCCTCGCCTGCTTGTCTTGCTGCTTACCTTGCTACCACTGGCGACCCTGGCCGAGCCCACTCACCTGCGCGTGCAAGGCTCCAACACCATCGGCGCGGCCTTGCTGCCGGCGCTTGTCCAGGGGCAACTGCGCGCACAGCACGCCACCGCCATTGCCCAGCAACCTGGCAACGTTGCCAACGAAACCGTGATCACCGCGCAGGACGCGAATGGCCAGCCGGTGCGCATCGATATTGCCGCCCACGGCTCCAGCACCGGCTTCGCCGCCCTTGGCCGGGGCGACGCCGACCTGGCCGCCGCCTCACGCCCGGTCAGCGACAGCGAAGTACGCCAGCTGCGGGCCTTGGGCGACCTGCGTGCGGCCAGCGCCGAACAAGTCATCGGCCTGGATGGCGTCGCGGTTATCGTTCACCCCGACAACCCGCTACCACAACTCTCCACGGCTCAACTGGCACAGGTTTTCTCCGGGCAGATCCAGCGCTGGGAGCAATTGGGCGTTGCTGGCGGTGCCATCCACCTGTACGCCCGTGACGACCGCTCCGGCACCTACGAAACCTTCAAGGCATTGGTACTGGAGCCCCAGCACGCTGAGCTGTGGAGCAAGGCCCAGCGCTTCGAGTCCAGTGACGAACTGGCTTTGCGAGTGGCCACCGACCGCCAGGCCATCGGTTTCAGCAGCCTGGCCGCCGTTCACGGTGCCAAGGTGCTGGCGGTGGCCGAAGGCGACGCGCCAGCCATGTTGCCAGAGCGTGCGCTGGTGGCCAGTGAGGACTATCCGTTGTCGCGCCGGCTGTTTTTCTACCTGCCGGCCAACCCCAAGCCGCAGGCCAAGGCGCTGGCCGACTTCGCCCAAAGCCCGGCTGGCCAGGCCATCGTCGCCCAGCAGGGTTTTGTGTCGCAGCAGATCAACGCCCAGCCGGTGTCGCTTCAGGCCGACATGCCGCCGCGCTACCGTACCCTGGCCCAGCAAGCGCAGCGGTTGAGCGTGAACTTCCGCTTCCAGGAAGGCAGCGCCAGCCTCGACAACAAGGCCCTGCGCGATGTGCAGCGGGTGGTCGAATACCTGCGCCAGGCCGGCAAGTTGCAGAGCAAGGCGGTGCTGGTAGGGTTCGGCGACCCCAAGGAAACACCCGGGCGAGCCGCGCTGCTATCGCGCCTGCGGGCCCAGGCAGTGCGCCGCGAACTGGCGCGCGATGGCGTGGAGGTGCTGGAGGTGACCGGGATGGGCGATGAATTGCCGGTGGCCGGAAACGAGCTTGAGCAGGGGCGGCTGCGTAACCGCCGGGTCGAAGTGTGGGTGTATTGATCTACAAAACGTCCCTCTGCCCTGTGTAGGAGCGGCCTTGTGTCGCGATGGGCTGCGAAGCAGCCCCGGCAATTCTGTGGCAACTCGGAAATCCTGGGGGTGCTTCGCACCCCTATCGCGACGCAAGGCCGCTCCTACAGTTGACCGCATTACCAAATCACTCGAGGTCGCCCTGGCAAAGAAATGTAACAGCTCCCCATTCGGTATCCCCTGCAAACGGGTCTAGGCTCAAATTCATGTGATACCGGGCCCCTCTGACGGCTGCCAAGCCGTGATGTCGGATCACTGTTGCCATGCAACGTCGACATTCAAGGAGGGGCTCATGACAGCTCTGCAAGCATTCCTCACCACCCCTGTACTCGGTACCAGCGCCTGGTTGTGGCTGGTATTCATGGCCATCGTCATCGGTTTGCTGGTGCTCGACCTGGGCGTGCTGCACCGCCACGACCGGGAAATCGAAATGCGTGAAAGCCTGCTGCTGTATTCAGGCTACTTCAGCGTCGGCGTGCTATTCGGCGTCGGGGTCTGGTACCAGTTGGGCGCGCAGTCGGCGCTGGAGTTCTACACGGGCTTTCTGGTCGAGCAGTCGCTGTCGATGGACAACGTGTTCGTCATGGCGATGATCTTCAGCTACTTCGCCATCCCCCGCCGCTACCAGCACCGCGTGCTGTTCTGGGGCATCCTGGGGGTGGTCTTCCTGCGGGCGATCATGATTGGCGTGGGCGCCGCGCTGGTGCAGAACTTTGCCTGGGTGCTGTACCTCTTCGGCGCCTTCCTGTTGTTTACCGGGGTGAAGATGGCGCTGTCGAAGGAAGACAGCCACCCGGACCTTGCCAACAATCCGGTCATCAAGTTCGTGCGCCGGCACATGCGGGTCACTGACCAGATCCACGGCTCGCACTTTTTCATACGCCAGACCCCGCCCGGGCACAGCAAGGCACTGCGCTATGCCACCCCGCTGTTTCTGGCACTGGTGCTGATCGAGCTGGCCGACCTGGTGTTCGCCGTCGACAGCGTGCCTGCAATCTTCGCCATTACCCAGGACCCGTTCATCGTCTACACCTCCAACATCTTCGCCATCCTTGGGCTGCGCTCGCTGTACTTTGCGCTGTCGGCGCTGATGCACCGGTTCGTATACCTGAAGTACGCGCTGGCGTTGGTGTTGATCTTTATTGGCTGCAAGATTTTCTACCACGGCATGGTAGGTAAGGTGCCGGCGTTGCTGTCGCTGGGGGTAACGTTCGGGTTGCTGCTGGGTGGGGTGGTGGTTTCGTTGGTCAAGACCAGAGGACAGAAAGTGGCGGCCGAGTCTGAGCAACCGAATCCTGTTTCGAATGCGACCACGACACGAGAAAAAGACGAAGACCCGCAACTGCGAGTCTGATTTGCTGTGATGCAGCCTGACGAGGGTGGATTTTTCCTAATCAATCCAACGATTTTTCCTACGCAGGGTATGCGAGTGGCCTGATTGTGAACACAGGGACAGCTTCGCCAGCATGGTGACTTTCCGCACAAGGAGTGCTCCATGCAAAAGCTGTCTGTTCCTGACCTTTCCCAATTTCGTATCAACCACAAGCTGGTTGCAGTCGTTGGCATCCCGATCCTGGCCGCTGGCTTACTCGCAACAATGTTCAATGGAGTGTTTTTCTATAACGAAGCGGGTCAGATGACCCACGTACGCACGATCTTTGGCGAAGAGAAAGTGGTCGAAGACGTTGGCTACGCCACAAAATGGTTCGGCCGCAGTACAGCCTGGCGCCGTACCATCGGCGTCCAATCTTCCTTGCGCATGGACAATCCGGAAGACGTTCGCGGCGGGCATCCGTCCATCACACTGGACAATCTGCCCATCGTGTTTCTGGGCAATGTCGATGCGAAGGCAGAATTCAGTACCCAGTTTCGCCTGCCTTCAGGTGAAGCCTTCTTGAAAATCGCCCAAGAGTACCGCACACCAGACAACTTCCTGCAACGTGCATTATTGCCGGCGGTAAAGGAAACGCTGCAAGCCACGGCCTCACTGATGAGTGCCGACGATTACTATGCGGGTAACCGTAGCCACTTCGGTGCCGAATTCGAGAATCAGCTGCGCAACGGCCTGTACTTGACCAGCCGCAAGGAGATCCGCGTTCAACGTGAAAATCATCCGGCCCAAACCGCGATTCTGCAGGCCGGCACCGAACAGGGTAGTTTCGGGGACAACAGCGCTACCCGTTTCGTCATCGAAAAGAAACTCGACAAAGATGGTCGAGAGTTGCGCAAGCAACAGCAATTCCGCCTGTTTGGCGTCGAAGTTGTCGACGCGCGTGTCACTCATATCGACCCTAACCCGCAGTATCAGCAACGTATGGTCCGCGTACAACAGGCGCTGGCCGAACTGGCCGTGGCCCGGCAAAACCGGCTCAAGGAAGAAGAAGAGAAGGAACTGGTCTCTGCCCGTGGCGCCAAGGACGTCGAGGCCAAACGTCAGGAAAGCCTGCGCCAGCAAATCGAACGTACCACCGAAGCCGAGACCGAGAAACAGCTTGCGCTGATCAACGCGGAACGTGAGAAGCGCCGCGCCGAGATCGACAAACAGACGGCCGAACTGCTTCGGGACAAGGCCCGTGTCACGGCAGAAGCGACCAAGATCACGGCCGATGCCGAAGCCTACGCCCGTGAGGCCACGCTCAAGGCGGATGGCGCCCTGCAAACCAAGCTGGATGCGATGGTGAAGATCAACCGGGCCTGGGCAGAGGCTGCTGCAAGGGCGCCAGTGCCGAGCGTAATGATGGGGAGCCCCGAATCAGGCATTGGGCGGCAGGATGAAATGAGCAAGCTCATGAGTGTACTGGCTACGAAAGCCGCCAACGATCTGGTGATTGACCTGAAGACTCAGTAAGCCTTCGCTGGCCTCTTCGCGGCTTAAGCCGCTCCCACAGGGATCGAGTACGCCCAAGACTTGCACAGTACCTGTGGGCGGCTTAAGCCGCGAAGAGGCCAGTACGAGCTGGCGAAGAGTCAACTTCTGTCACCACTAGAGCGCTCCCAGGTGACGTACCGCCGCCTGGAAGCCGCTCTAATGAGAATTGACGGGCCTGAGCAGTGATCATTTCTTGATAATGAAATAACCCACCGCCGCCCAGACTGATGAGATCAGGATCAGCCAAAGAGCTGCCCCTAATTTTCGCCTCAACTTGGGCGGAAACCTTTCAAGTTCCGCCTCGTCCAACCATCCCAAACGCAAATGAAGCCAAGGAAATGTGACCAAAGCGCTTACCGCGCTCATCAGTAGACATCGAGACCTCAGATTCCCTCCGCCCCATACGGGCTTCATCTGTTCCAGGTAGGGATTGCTGGTAATCGCTGAAAGAGCGATATCAAAATCCGTCGACAGCGCTATCTGAACATTCACAGCAATACCGACAAGGCCGATGATGAAGGGCGCAACTAAGAAAGCTATTCGCAGGTATGGCGACCAGCTATCAAAGTCAATCACCCTTCACCTCATAAATCATTTCACCCACCTTCTCGCCAGCTGCGCCAATACCAATAGAGCCTGCCGCAGAGCCGGCGCCAACTAGGACGATCCCGCATACGGGAACGCCAAGGCCGCCGGTACCCACCGCGAAAACACCGCATAGCGTCGTAGCGGCAGCACCTGCGATGTAACCTCCCACCATCCCTCCTCCTAAGCCACCAGCGAAACTACCCGTTTCGCCCCTGTTCGAACATAGTTGACGGCTGACTACGCTTTGGAAAGCTCGACTACTGCAACTGCAATAGCAATCCAGACAAACCCGACAATTGACAGCCACGCCGATATCCCAAGCCTTCGTTTGAGTTTTGGAGGAAATGTTTTTAACTCATTAATATCCAGCTTGCCGTATCGCAAAGCCAATCCGGGGAACGTAACAAGACCACCTATACTGCAGACCAAGAGCCATCGCCACTTCAAACTTGAAGTTCCCCAAGCCACCTTCACTTGCTCCACATATGGGTTACTCGTAATCGCTGAGCAGACCACATGAAAATCACGTGTTAGCGTGATGTAAAGGCTAATGAAGACCCCTATGAGGGAAACCGCGAAGGGAATAATCAGGAATAGTATCTTCAGTACGACAGGCCAGCTTTCAAAATCCATCACTTGAAACCTCATAGATGAATTCCCCCAACGACCCGCCCGCTATTTCCCCTACTTTTGCTCCAACGAGACTACCTGTTCCCGCAACAACTATGCCACAAATCGGAAGGCCTATCCCCGCAGTACCTGCAGCAAAGACTGCACACAATGTACCAACGGCAGTGCCAGTCAATGCTGCCCCCGCCGCAGCGCCACCTACCCCCATACTGAACGCTCCGGTTTCAACATATTGGATCCTTTCACAAGTTTCTGCGTTGCCGGCACGACAACCCTCCTGCACTTTTAAGTACGAAGAAGTCCCACCCAGCCCAATCGCAGCGTACCCGCCATATTCAAGGTACTTGCTCAGCCGCGCCACCTTATCCAGATGCGTCGCATACCCCGGAATCTGCCCCGGCCCACCGGCCTTCGACCAGTGGTGCACAAGGCTCTTGGTCGAGATATTCAAGCTCTTCTTCAGCCGCTCATAGCTACCCAAGTTCAGCTGTTTGTTAAGCAATGCCGTTTTCAACTGTCCATCCAGCATTCCTAGCAACCGCCGCCGTTCGGCAAAGAAGCTTGGACTGTTCAGGTGGCCGTGGCGCATGAACTCCCGCTGGTGCAGTTGCTCGATACTGGTCAGCGTCTGACTGACCTGCTTCAGGCCTTGCTCCAGCATGTCCTTGCCCACGCCCATGGACAGGCTAGCGTCGCTGAGCAACCCCGCAATCTCGGCCTGATGCTTCATCATGAAGTCCGCTTCGGCGAAATCGAGCACCGCCAGCGCACGGCGTGCGTGCTGCGCCGCCGCCATCAGCTGGCCTTCCTCGCGGGTGCAGGCGTCACCATTATCTGGGTCACCAATAACGAAAATTTCCCCGGCCTTGAACCCCTGTTCGAACGTAGGGTTAAGCCGCTGCAACCGGGAAATTGGCAACGTGGCATCGTGTTCGGCCAGCTCCAGCAGTACCTGTGCAAATGACATGCGCCGCGGAACAACGTAGAAGCCAGGCTCCAGGGTACCGGGCATGGCTACGGCAATGGGTTGCGAGAAACGTTCGGGGTAAACGGGGGTTGATGGCTGGGCAACGTGGGTATTCGCGCGCACTGCAATGGAATGCCTGGACGGCGGTACTTCATTTACTGGTGCAACCACCCGATTGCTACCCGGCGAGCAACCACAGAGCACCAGCGCACCGTCCATGGCCACCCGGCGGCCATCGGAAATAAAATGGTCCACGCCTTCGGCGACCATTCCCACCTGCCCACAAACAGGGCATGCCGTGGTGTGGTCGCCTTCGCGCAGCACCATTCGACCCTCGTCGAGATAGCCGGCACCCGTCGCAATACACACGGCCCCCGTTGTGGTCACATCACCATCTACCGCCTGACCTTTTCCCTCTAGGCTGACGCGCATCTTCAAGCTCCCTGTGGGTGGATAGGGTTGGAAACCTAACACCCACCGGGCGGCCTTAAGCGCTTGGAGCGGAGAATCAGAAGCGTCCTACAAGTTATCCTGAACTGGCGGTAGCAACCCGCTATCGCCCGCTGCGCAACATCTCCACCGGCACATACTTGCCAATCTCATACTTGCCAATCGCCGCCCGGTGCACTTCATCCGGCCCGTCAGCCAGGCGCAGGGTACGCTGCATGGCGTACATGTAGGCCAGCGGGAAATCGCCGCTCACCCCTGCCCCACCATGCATCTGGATCGCCCGGTCAATGACCTTCAAGGCCACGTTAGGCGCCACCACCTTGATCTGCGCGATTTCGCTGCGGGCCACCTTGTTGCCGACGGTGTCCATCATGTACGCCGCCTTCAGTGTCAGCAGCCGGGCCATGTCGATCTCCATGCGCGAGTCGGCAATCTTGTCGACGTTGCCGCCCAGCCGTGCCAGTGGCCGGCCAAAGGCCGTGCGTTCCACCGAGCGCTTGCACATCAACTCCAGCGCACGCTCGGCCATGCCGATCGAGCGCATGCAGTGGTGGATACGCCCAGGCCCAAGGCGCCCTTGGGCAATCTCGAAACCGCGGCCTGCGCCAAGGATCACGTTCTCATACGGCACGCGCACGTTCTCGAACAGCACTTCGGCATGGCCATGCGGCGCGTCGTCATAACCAAACACCGGCAACGGGCGGACGATCTTCACACCGGGCGCATCGGTGGGCACCAGCACCATCGAGTGCTGCAGGTGGCGTGGCCCTTCAGGGTCGGACAGGCCCATGAAGATCATCACCTTGCAGCGCGGGTCGCAGGCGCCGGAGGTCCACCACTTGCGGCCGTTGATCACCCATTCGTCACCGTCACGCACGGCGGTGGCGGCCATGTTGGTGGCATCCGAGGAGGCCACGTCCGGCTCGGTCATGGCAAATGCCGAGCGGATCTCGCCGCGCAACAGCGGTTCCAGCCACTGGCGTTTCTGCGCTTCGCTGCCGTAGCGCACCAGCACTTCCATGTTGCCGGTATCCGGCGCCGAACAGTTGAACGGCTCGGGCCCGAGCAGCGAGCGGCCCATGATTTCGGCCAGCGGCGCATAGTCCAGGTTGCTCAGGCCAGCGCCGTATTCCGACTCGGGCAGGAACAGGTTCCACAACCCTTCGGCGCGGGCCTTGGCCTTGAGTTCTTCCATGATCGCGGTGGGCTGCCAGCGGTCGCCTTCGGCAACCTGGCGCTCGAACACGGCTTCGGCGGGGTAGACATAAGCGTCCATGAACGCAGTAACGCGCTCACGCAGTGCCTGGACCTTGGGCGAATAGGCGAAATCCATCGGGGCTACCTTCACGGTTCGGAAAACATGGGCCTGAGCCTAGAGCAGCAAGCGCCCATCCACCTAGTCTATTTTCCGCGTGTATAAACATTCATAACCGATATATGATCGGCCCATAATTCCAACAAAGAGCGGCGCCCATGAACCTCAGCAAGGTCGACCTCAACCTGTTCATCGTGTTTGACGCGATCTACACCGAAGCCAACCTGACACGCGCCGGGCAAATTGTCGGCATCACCCAGCCGGCGGTGTCCAACGCCCTTTCGCGGTTGCGCGAAACCTTCAACGACCCGCTGTTCGTGCGCACCGCGCAAGGCATGGTGCCGACGCCCATGGCGCAGAACATCATCGGCCCGGTGCGCAACGCGCTGGCGCTGTTACGTACGTCGGTGCAGGAAAGCCGCATCTTCAACCCGCAACAGGCCAACAAAACCTTCCGCATCAGCATGACCGACCTGACCGAAGCGGTCATCCTGCCGCCTCTGTTCCAGCGTTTGCGCCGCCTGGCGCCGGCGGTGCTGATTGAAAGCTTTCTGTGCAAGCGCCGCGAGACCACCAAGGAACTTGCCGCCGGCCGCCTGGACTTCGCCATCGACGCGCCTCTTAACACCGACCCGCAGGTGCGCCACGTCAAGCTGATGCAGGACCGCTACGTCTGCGCCCTGCGCCAGGGCCACCCGCTGGCCGACAGCAAGCTGACCCTCGACAGCTATCTGGGCATGACCCACATCCATATTTCCAGCCGCCGCAATGGCCTGGGCTATGTCGACCTGGCCCTGGGCAAGATGGGCGTGCAGCGCAAGGTTGCCCTGCGCTCGCAGCACTACCTGATGGCTTCGCAGGTGTTGCAGCAAACCGACATGGCCATGACAGTGCCCGAACGCTTCGCCCGCCGTCATCAGCTGCGCTACCACCCTCTCCCGGTAGAGGTACCCGCGCTGGAAACGCACCTGTACTGGCATGAAAGCACCGACCAGGACCCGGCCAACCGCTGGATGCGCGAGCAAATCACCGAATTGTGCGAACGCGTGGTGGCAGAGGAAGAAAGAGCCCTGGAGCCCGCCTGAAGGCACGAACAAGGGGCGTTCAACGCCCCGCTTCAGAGAAATAAATCCTGCAAAACCTGAGTTTCATAGAAAGTTTTCTTCATTCAATTCAGAAAAACGCTACGGGAAGCGAAAAATATCTCGCAGGCACCGGATACGCTTACTCCATCAATCGCCGATTCCACGGCGACAGACATGGACCTGCCCAGATGCCTAGCGCCCCGCTCTACTTCGATTATGCCGCCACCACCCCCGTCGATGACCGGGTCATCGAAACCATGCTCGCTTGCCTTGGCAGCCAGGCCAACTTTGGCAACCCGGCGTCCAGTGGCCATGCCTACGGCCAGGCTGCCCGACATGTCGTGGAACAAGCCCGCCAGCAAGTGGCCGAGCGCGTTGGCGCGCAGGCCCAGAGCCTGGTCTGGACCTCGGGCGCGACCGAATCCAACAACCTGGCACTCAAAGGCATTGCCCAAGGCTTTGGCCAGCCCGGTCACCTGATTACCAGCCAGCTGGAGCACAAGGCCGTGCTTGACACGGTGGCCGAACTGGAGCGCCAGGGCTGGGCCGTTACTCGCCTGGCACCGGATGCCGCTGGTCTGATCCAGCCAGCCAGCGTACAGGCAGCGTTGCGTGCCGATACCCGCCTGGTATCGCTGATGGCGGTCAACAACGAGCTGGGCACGGTCACCGATTTTGCCGCCATTGGCGAGCGGGTGCGTACACACGGTGCCTTGCTGCACGTGGATGCAGCGCAGGCCGTGGGCAAGCTGGCCATCGACCTGAACGCAATGGCCGTAGACCTGATGTCGTTTTCGGCACACAAGGTTTACGGGCCAAAGGGCATCGGTGCGCTGTATGTCGGGCCACGCGCCCGTACGCTGATGCGCGCGCAGATGCACGGCGGCGGCCATGAGCAAGGCCTGCGCTCCGGCACCTTGGCCACCCACCAGATCGTGGGCATGGGTAGCGCCTTTGCCTTGGCCGGCCACCCCGGTGACAGTGAGCACCAGCACCTGGCACAGATGGCAACACGCCTGCGCGAAGGCTTGCTGGCCTTGCCCGGCGTAAGCCTGAACGGCTGCGCCAGCCAACGCATACCGCACACCCTGAACCTGTGCATCGACAGCAAAGGCTTCAACAGTGCAGCGCTGGCCAGCGAGCTGGCATTGTCGACCACCTCGGCCTGCAACTCCGCCAGCAATGCTGCCTCGCATGTGCTGCTGGCACTGGGGCTGGATGAGCGCCAGGCCCGCAACAGTGTGCGCTTGAGCATCGGGCGCTTTAGCAGCGAGGCCGACGTGGACAAGGCGCTTGAGGTGTTCGGCCGGGTGCTGGCGACTGCCTCGGTCGCGTTGTGGTGAACGTCAGCACGCCGTGCTATCAACCCGGTAAGTCGACCACCACCGCGTCGCCAATCGCATAAAAATGCCCACCCGCCACATAGTGCAAACTGCGCCACTGCGGGTCGGCATGTTCATAAGCCCAGTGCCCATCGCGGAACACCCGGTCATCGGCCCAGGCCGCCACCACTTCGCCAATGAACAGGTCATAGGTGCTCTGGTTGTGCGGTTCGTCGATTACCCGGCACATCAACCACGCTGAACACCCCTGCACCAGTGGTGCCGCATGCCCCTCGACCCGGGCCAGCTGCACACCGATGCTGGCCAGCTTGTCGGGTTGGTCGAACAAGCTGCGGGTACCCACCTGATGGGTCAGCTGCGCCTGTGCTGCGGTCGGTACCTGGATCACGAACCAGCCACTGCCCTCCACCAGCTGCCGGGTGCGGGCGATCTTGTCGAGCACCACCGTCACCTTGGGCGGGTCGAAGTCCAGCGCACACGCCCAGGCAGCTGCCATCACGTTGTCCACCCCTTCATGGCTGGCCGAAACCAGCACCGTAGGGCCGTGGTTCAGCAAGCGATAGGCCTTTTGCAGGTCGACGGGCTGGAAATGGCTGTTCATGGCAATCCTCGGCAAAACGGGTATCAGACGGCGAATTGTGCCGCAGGCCTCCACGACCTGCCAGACAGGGCTGGCATTTCGGCGCCTTCAGAAATTTCCCACAACACTCTCGGACGCATCCTACTTGCCGCCCCGGCGCACGGAAAACAAGATCGTCACTGGACAACGCCAGGTCGCGATCCAGAGGAGGCTCCGTATGCACCTGTACGCCCGCTCCATTGCCGAACTGCGCAGCAGCCTGCGCGAAATGCTAACCCATGACATCAGCAACCCCGATGAAGACCCCCACCTGTCCGGGGTGATGTTCTTCTGCGCTACCGACGAACACTCCCGGCAATTGGTCGAACGTATCGAGTTGCTGGCCAGCGAGGTGTTCTTCGACCCGAACGGGCGGGCCATCTCACAGCATATGAAGGCTGCGACGGTGGATGGCGTGCGCATAAAGCGCAACCGCAAGGCACCGACCGATGAGACGGTGATACGCATCGCGGTGGCGGATAAAGGCTACATCACCGTAAGCACCGCCCGGTTCTGACTTTTCGGGGCTGCCTCGCGGCCCCATGCCCTTCCCCGACCAATCCGCTATCCTGAGCACTCCCCCGCTTCGGACCGCCCCATGGAACTGCACATTCGCCTGGAGGGCCGCAAAGGCCTGGCCGACCAGCTCTACCAGCAACTGCGTGCCGGTATCGACAGTGGCCACCTGGCCGCCGGTACCCAGCTGCCGCCCACCCGCCTGCTGGCCGAGCAACTGGGCGTATCGCGCAAGACCGTGGCCGAGGCCTATTCGCGATTGACCTACGACAACCTGCTCAGCGGCGTGGTCGGCCGCGGCACGTTCATCAGCCCGCGCCAACCCCTGCGCCCCCCTGCATCCACCACCATCCCCCTGGCCGGCGCCGCGTCGCTCGAACGCTGGCAGCAGCGTGCCACCGTGCTCGGCCAGCGCCAGCTGCAAGCACCGTCGCGGTATGACTTTGTCGGCGGCGCATCGAGCAAGGCGCAGTTCCCGTTCGACCAGTGGCGCAGTTGCCTGAACTACGCCCTGCGACGCAGCCAGCGCCACCCCGAGCGGCAGTTCACGGCCCAAGGCTTGCCGGAACTGCGCGAGGCCATTGCCCACCACATCGCCTACGCCCGCGGCGTGCATTGCAGCGCGGCCGACCTGCTGGTGTGCAACGGCGCCCAGCAGGCGCTGGACCTGATCGCCCGGGTGCTGGTAGAGCCGGGTTGCCAGGTGGCCATGGAAGACCCAGGCTACCCGCCGGCACGGCAGCTGTTCCTGGCCTTGGGCGCACGCCTGCAATCCGTGCCGGTGGATGACGAAGGGCTATGCGTGGAGCAGATCGCCGAGGGCACCCGGCTGATCTACGTAACGCCTTCGCACCAGTTCCCACTGGGCATGCCGATGAGTGAGCCACGCCGGCATGCCCTGCTGGCACGGGCCGCCGAGCTGGGTGCACTGATTATCGAAGACGACTACGACTGCGAGTTCCGCTACCACGGGCCGGCCCCGGATGCCTTGCAGCGCCTCGACCAGCATGGCCTGGTGGCCTATGTGGGCACCTTCTCCAAAACCCTGCTGCCCGAGCTGCGCCTGGGCTATGCCGTGTTGCCGCCTGCAGTCTTGCAGGCCGCCTGTGTGGCCAAGCACCTCAGTGACTGGCACAGCCCGACCTTGCTGCAATGGGCGCTGGCGCGCTTTTTGGGCGAAGGCCACTTGAACAAGCACATCCGCCGCTGCCACGAAGTCTACAGCGCCCGCCGCGAACGCATCCTGACGCGCCTGGGTGGCGACCTGTCACCGTGGTTCAGCGCCATCCCCGCCAGCGCCGGCTTCCACCTCAGCGCACTGGCCAAACCCGGGGTTGATATCGAGTTGCTGGCCAACCTGGCGCGCAAGGTGGAAGTCGGCCTGTATTCGCTGGCACCGTTCTTCAGCGAGGCACCGGTGCGCCCGGGGCTGTTGCTGGGCTTCGGGGCCATCGAGCTGCTGGACATCGACCCGGCACTGGACCGGGTGCGCGACACCTTGCAGGGCCTCAGCTGACCGATGCGACCTTGCCCGGCGCGGGCGTACGTGCAACGGCTGCGGCATAACCACGGGGGTTGAAGCAGGTGGTTACCAGCAACATGGCCACCACAGTCACGGTCAGCAGCGTCCACGATGCCTGGAAGTTGCCACTCATGTCACGCAGCCAACCGGTGATATAGGGCACGATACCGGTGATGATAAAGCCAACGCCCTGTACGAATGCTGCCAGGCTGCCGGCCTCGGCAGGCGTTTTCAGGTGTTCCAGGGTCAGCGTCAGGCACTGGCTGAAGCAGGCGCCCAGGCCGAAACCGATCATCGCTACCCACAGCCCCGACGCCAGCGTTGGCGCCAGCAGCAGGCCAAGGAAACCCACCAGCTGGATGGCCAGCGCCAGCCACAAGCCCGGGCGGCGGTCTGCCAGGCGGCGCAGCAGCAACGGCAAACCCAGTGCACCCGCCACCTGGAAAATCGTCATCAAGCCGACCAGGTCTGCACCGCCCTGGGCGCTGCCGCCGTGCTCGATGTGGTACGCCGGCAACCAGGCCACCATGCTGGTGTAGCCACCGTTGATCAGGCCAAAGTACAGGGCCAGCAACCAGGCCCGGCGCGTGCCGAACCAGTGCCCGCCTGTTGCACCCGCCAGCTTGGGTGCCTCCTGACGTGGCCGCAGCACAGCCCAGGCCAGAACCGCCAGCAGCGCCGGTATCGCCCACAGGCCAAGGCCAGCTTGCCAATGGCCGAAGTAGCCACTGATATGTGGGCCGAGTACGGCGGCCAGGCCGCCGCCCGTCATCAGTGCCGCCGAATACAGGCCCATCGCCCCGGCCAGGCGCCCGGGGAACCAGCGGTTGACCAACCCCGGCATCATGCCCTGTACCACCGCCACTCCCAGGCCGGCGAACACCGCACTGGCAATCAGCGCCCACGTGCTGTCCAGTTGCAAGCGCCACAGGCAGGCCAGGGCAATGGCAGCCAGGCCACCGAGCATGCCGCCATGCTCGCTGATCCAGCGCCGCAACCACGGTTGCAGCAACGGCACCAGGCCCATGCACAGTACCGGCAACGCCGTCAGCAGGGCGGCCTGCTGGTAGCCCAGGCCGGTACTGGCGCGCATGGGTTCGAGCAAGGGGCCGATACTGGTCAGGATCGGCCGCAGGTTCAGCGCCAGCAGAATCACCAGCAGCAGGTTCAAGGCAGCTCTCATTGCGAATCGGTTCTCTGGTAACAAGATCCGGCCATTATCCCGGCTCGACCGGCCAGGCAGAAATGAAGAGATTGGATGCTTGTCAGTGGCCACCTGAATGGTCGATTGGCCTCCTGCTTATGCGCACGATTGGCTATCGGGGAGGCCAATGGGCGGCGTTACAGTAGCGCCATCCCCACTGCACACCCTTTTGGAGACAGCCATGCACAACCGTATCGAATGGGCCAAACACGCACCCGAAGCCTACAAGGCCATGGTCGGCCTGGAGCAGGCCCTGGCCAAGAGCGGCCTTGAGAGTTCCCTGCTGGAGCTGGTGCGCCTGCGGGCTTCGCAGATCAACGGCTGCGCCTACTGCGTCAACCTGCATGCCAATGATGCACGCCAGGCAGGTGAGACCGAAGCACGCTTGCAGACATTGTGCGTGTGGCAGGAAACCGCCTACTTCACCCCCCGCGAACGTGCGGCGCTGGCCTGGGTCGAGAGCCTGACCCGCTTGCCTGAACAGGGCGCGCCGCAGGGGCAATATGAAGCCCTGCAGGAACACTTCGAACCGGCCGAAGTGGCCAACCTGACCCTGGCGATTGCCACGATCAATGCCTGGAACCGGTTTGGTGTCGGGTTTGCCATGGTGCCGGCCTGATCGTTGATCGCTAGCCTGTGCCGGCCTCTTCGCGGGCTTGCCCGCTCCCACAGGGACCGCACCGAGCCTGAAACCGGTGCAGTACCTGTGGGAGCGGGCAAGCCCGCGAAGAGGCCAGTGCAGGTAACCGCTAACGCCCGGCCAGCCGCGCCCGGTAGCTGCCAGGGCTGTGCCCGGTCCATTTCTTGAACGCCCGGTGAAACGCACTGGGCTCCTGGAACCCCGCCTGTTCGGCGATCTCGGCAATACTCAACACCCCTTCACGCAAGCGCTCGAACGCCATTGCCCGGCGCACCTCGTCCTTGATCTGCTGGTACGAACGCCCCTCCCGCTCCAACTGCCGCCGGAACGTACTGGCACTGATCCCCTGCTGCTGCGCCAGCGCCGTCAGCGTCGGCCACTGCCCATAACACCGCGTGCGCAAGTGCCGGTACACCTCGGCCACCAGCCCGTTCTGGTTACGAAAGCGAATAACCAACCCTTGTGGCGCACTGCGCAGGAAGGTTTTCAAGGCGACCACGTCCTGCACCACCGGCAAACGCAGGTAGTCACTGTCGAACTCCACCTCGGTACGCCCGCTGCCCAGGCGCAGGTCCGGCCCCCACAGCAGCAGGTCGTCCTCCTGGGCCGGGCGCGCCACTGCCAGCTCGGTGCGGTCGATGGCGATGCGCCGCCCGGCCAGCCAGCACAGCATGCCGATCATCAGTACCAGGTAGGTTTCTTCGGCATACACCCGGGTCAACGGGTCGGCAATGCTGGACTGCACACTGATCAGCGCCCGCCCGCCCCGCACCGTCAGGCTGCCGCGCAGGTCACGCAGGAAAAGGCCGAAGCCGGCCATGCACTGGCGCAAGGCCTTTTCCAGGTTGGGTTCAAGTATCAAGCCCCGGCAGATCAGGGCAAAACTGCCCAGCGGCATGCCATGGCTGTCGAGGCGGAAAAACTCGTCGTTCAGGCGCTGGATCATCGCCAGCCAAAGCTCGGCGAACGCCTTGGCCGGCACACGCGCCTGTGGCTGTTCAAGCAGCCGTGGGTCGATGCCCACCGCACGCAGTTGTGCATCACGCTCGGCTGGGCTGTCGCGCAGGGCATGGAGCATGGCGTTGAGAAAGTACACGGCGACCGAATCGCTATCGCGCATGGCGGTTTTCGCTGTCTATGCTGAGTGGCAAAAAGTGCCAGGTTGTATGAACAGTTCCGGCATAGGCTGAAACAGAGCCTTTGCCTAGACTCGATCCCACTCCGGGACCGCCGGCCATTCTCGCAGAGCCAGGCCCGGTCCCGCCATGCCTTCGCAATCGGAGCCCCTATGAGCAACGCAGAAATCTACGTCGTCAGTGCCGTCCGTTCATCCATTGGTGGCTTTGGCGGCTCCCTCAAGGACCTGCCGCTGGCTGACCTTGCCAGCACCATTACCCGCGCCGCCATCGAGCGCTCTGGCCTGGCCGCCGAGCACGTGGGCCACCTGGTGATGGGCACGGTGATTCCGACCGAGCCGCGCGATGCCTACCTGGCCCGGGTGGCGGCGATGAACGCCGGCATCCCCAAGGAAACCCCGGCGTTCAACGTCAACCGCCTGTGCGGCTCGGGCTTGCAGGCCATCGTTTCCGCGGCCCAAGGCCTGTTGCTGGGGGACACCGATGTGGCTGTAGCAGCCGGCGCCGAATCCATGAGCCGTGGCCCCTACCTGCTGCCACAGGCGCGCTGGGGCGCCCGCATGGGTGACATGCAAGGCATCGACTACACCGTCGGCGTGCTGCAGGACCCGTTCCAGCACTTCCATATGGGCATCACCGCCGAAAACGTCTCGGCCAAACACGGCATCACCCGCGAGATGCAGGACGAACTGGCCCTTGCCAGTCAGCGCCGCGCCGCCCGTGCCATTGCCGAAGGCCGCTTCGACAGCCAGATCGTGCCGCTGGAACTGAAAACCCGTAAAGGCAGTGTGCAGTTCAGCGTCGACGAACATGTGCGTGGCGAAGTGACCGCAGAGCAGCTGGCCGGGATGAAACCGGTGTTCAAGAAAGACGGCACCGTCACCGCCGGCAACGCCAGCGGCATCAACGATGGCGCCGCCGGCCTGGTGCTGGCCACGGGTGATGCAGTGCGCCGCCTGGGCCTGAAACCACTGGCACGCCTGGTGGGTTACGCCCATGCCGGTGTCGAGCCCGAGCTGATGGGCCTGGGCCCGATCCCGGCCACCCGCAAGGTGCTGGAAAAGACCGGCCTGACCGTGCAGGACCTGGATGTGATCGAGTCCAACGAAGCGTTCGCCGCCCAGGCCTGCGCCGTGGCCCGCGAGCTGGGCTTCGACCCGGAAAAGGTCAACCCCAACGGTTCCGGCATCTCCCTGGGCCACCCGGTGGGCGCCACTGGCGCGATCATCGCCACCAAGGCCATCCATGAGCTGCAGCGCATCCAGGGCCGCTACGCGCTTGCGACCATGTGCATCGGTGGCGGCCAAGGCATTGCCGTGGTCTTCGAGCGCGTTTGAGGGAGACTGACACATGAGCATTGAACAGATCGCGGTGATCGGCGCCGGCACCATGGGCAACGGCATTGCCCAGGTGTGCGCGGTAGCTGGCTATCAGGTGCTGCTGGTGGACGTTTCCGACGCGGCGCTGGAGCGCGGCGTGGCCACCTTGAGCAAGAACCTCGAACGCCAGGTCAGCAAAGGCACGCTGGATGCGGACAAGGCAGCCGCCGCCAGGGCCCGCATTCGCACCAGCACGGACTATACCCAGCTCAGCGCGGCACAGCTGGTGATCGAAGCCGCCACTGAAAACCTGCAACTCAAGCAGCGCATCCTGCAGCAAGTGGCGGCCAACGTCGCCGCCGACTGCCTGATCGCCACCAACACTTCGTCGCTGTCGGTCACCCAACTGGCCGCCAGCATCGAGCACCCCGAGCGCTTCATTGGCGTGCACTTCTTCAACCCGGTGCCGATGATGGCGCTGGTGGAAATCATCCGTGGCCTGCAGACCAGCGACAGCACCTACGCCCAGGCGCTGGTGGTGACAGAAAAGGTCGGCAAGACACCGATCACCGCGGGCAACCGCCCGGGTTTCGTGGTCAACCGCATCCTGGTGCCAATGATCAACGAAGCCATCTTCGTGCGCCAGGAAGGCCTGGCCAGCGCCGAAGACATCGACACCGGCATGCGCCTGGGCTGCAACCAGCCCATCGGCCCGCTGGCGCTGGCCGACCTGATTGGCCTGGACACGCTGCTGGCGATCATGGAGGCTTTCCATGAGGGCTTCAACGACAGCAAATACCGCCCTGCCCCACTGCTCAAGGAAATGGTCGCGGCCGGTTGGCTGGGGCGCAAGAGCGGCCGCGGTTTCTTCACCTACTGAGGACCATGCGCCATGCCCCCGGTCAATGCCGCAATGCGCTGTGCCAGCTTTGAAGAGCGACGTGACCAGGCCATGGCGCTGTTTGCCGAAAAGGGCTTTGGCCAGGTCAGCATGCGCGAACTGGCAGCCCATATCGGGCTGACGGCTGGCTCGCTCTACCATCACTTCCCCAGCAAGCAGGACCTGTTGTACGACTTGATCGAGGAGTTGTACGAGGAGCTGCAGGCCACCCTGGAGCAAGGCCGTCGGGCCATGGCCCGCGGGGCGTCGGCGTTGAGTTGCCTCATTGCGGCGCACTGGCAGTTGCATGCCGAGCGGCCCCTGCAGTTTCGGCTGGCCGAGCGGGATTTGTGCTGCCTGAGTGACGAGCAGCGGGCGCGTTTAGCGTTGTTGCGTTCGCGTTATGAGGCAGGGCTGCTGAGGTTGATCGCGCCACAGGCAAAGTTGCAGGGGGAAGCGCTGGTGGCGACGGCGCATGTGGTGGCGACGCTGCTGAACCAGTTGCCGGGGATGCTGAAGGCATTGCCCGAGGAACAGGGGCTGAGGTTGATGGAGAGTATGCTGATGGGGGGAATAGAAAGAACCTTGAGGTAAGCGCAGATCCTGTAGGAGCGGCCTTGTGTCGCGAAAGGGCTGCGCAGCGGCCCCGGGGTATCAAGCCAGATGCAAAAAATGCCGGGGCCGCCTTGCGGCCCTTTCGCGACACAAGGCCGCTCCTACAGGGACCGTATCCTGTCTCGAGATGTCTGATCTCAGCGCAGCAGTGCCTGGATCTGCTCATGCAAGGTATCCAGGTCAAACGGCTTGGCCAGGATCGGTGCCTTGCGGGTGATCGGGCTGCCGGATTCAAGAATCTCAGCCGGGTAGCCGCTGATGAAGATCACCTTCAGATCCGGCCGCAGCTTGACCGCTGGCTCGGCAATGTCCACCCCGGAGATCCCCCCGGGCAAGCGGAAGTCCGTCACCATCAGGTCCAAATGGGGTTTGCTGGCCAGAATCGCGAACGCCTGTTCGCCGTCTTCGGCTACCAGCACGTGATACCCCTCACCCGCCAGGTAATCACGCAAGATCATGCGAATCGCTGGTTCATCCTCGACGACCAGCACCACATCTTGTGCATCTTCACTCATGTTAACGCCTTGAAATACTTACAGTTGGCCATCAGACCCCAAGCTCATGCAGAGGTTGCCCGCGCCTGGTCGTTTTGTTGTTCGTATGCTGCCAGCGGCAGTTGCAAGGTAAAGGTGGCACCTTGGCCCTCTGCACTTTCAACCTTTATGCAGCCGCCATGGGCGTGCACGATCTGTTCCGATATGTACAGCCCCAAGCCCAACCCGCCACTGGCCTGTTGAGCAGCCACCCGCTCGAACTGCTGGAAAATACGTTGCTGGTTGGCCGCACCAATACCGATACCCTGGTCCTGCACTTGCACGCACGCCACGCCGTCCTGCCTGAAAACACGGACGTGAACCGGCTTGCGTTCACCGTAACGCAAAGCATTGGACAACAGGTTGGCCACCACTTGTTCAATGCGAAATTCGTCCCACTCACCTTGCAGTGGCTCACAGCGTTGCAACTCGATGTGCGTGTCCAACGCGGTGGCCTGGGCCGCAAAATTCTCCACCAGGCCACGCACCAGCTGGCTCAGGTCGAAAGCTTTGGGCCGCAGCGACAGCTTGCCGGTACGGATACGCGACACATCGAGCATGTCTTCGATCAGGCGGATCAGGCTGTTGATCTGCCGTTCGTCGCGCTCGACCATCGCCTGCAACTTGTCGCCACTGAACGCTGCAAGGTTGCCACGGGCCAGGTGCATCTTGCGCAGCTGGGTTTCCAGGATCAAGCCATTGAGCGGCGTGCGCACCTCGTGGGAAACGATCGACATGAAGTCATCGCGCATACGCACAGCGTGCTCCAGTTCAGCGCGTGCGGCCTGTAGCTGGGCCAGCAGCAGTTCCTGCTCCTGGCGGCTGCGCTCCAGCGCCTGCAACTGGCGGTCGAGCACCTTGCGCTGGCGGTACAGGTCGACAAACACCGATACCTTGCTTTTTACCGCCATGGTGTCGAGCGGCTTGTGCAAAAAGTCCACCGCGCCACTTTCGTAGCCCTTGAAGGCGTAGTTCATCTCGCGCCCGGCAGCAGTGACGAACACGATGGGAATATTGCGTGTCTTTTCGGTGCCGCGCATCAGCTCGGCCAGCTCGAAACCGTTCATGCCCGGCATCTGCACATCGAGGATGGCCAGGGCGAACTCGTGTTCGAGCAACAGCGACAGCGCGGCTTCTGCAGACTGGGCCTGGTGTACCTCGCGGTCTTCACCCTGGATCAGGGCGTCGAGGGCCAGCAGGTTCTCCGGAAGGTCATCGACGATCAGCAGTTTGGCGATGGTGTGGCTTAACATGCGCTGGGTTCCAGGGCGGCGAGCAACTGCTCGATGCCACTCAAAGGAAGAATATGGTCAGGCTGGTGCAGGGCCAGGGCGGCCTCGGGCATCAGCGCAACCTGTGCGTCGCGAGGGTCCTGAACGATTGTCCGGCCCCCGCTGTTCTTGATGTAGGCAAGGCCTTCGGCACCATCTTCATTGGCACCGGTCAGCAACACGCCAAGCAGGCCTTCACCGTAGGCATCGGCCGCCGACATGAACAGGAAATCGATCGATGGCCGGGAAAAATGCAGCGCTGGCTCCTGGCTCAGCGACAAGGTGAAGTCGCGTTCTACCGACAAGTGGTAACCAGGCCCGGCCACATAAACCTGCCCGGGCTCGACCGGTTGCTTGTCGCGGGCCTCGCACACCGGGCGCTGCAAACGCCGTTGCAGCACCTCGGCCAACTGGCTGTGGCGGTTATCGGGCAGATGCAGCACGCAGATGACCGGGATACCGAAACCGATGGGCAACCCACCGAGCACGGTGAACAGTGCCGTCACCCCGCCCGCCGAAGCGCCGATCACTACCGCGCGCACGCCGTTCATGATTTGCGGTAGATCCGTTCAGGCTTCACCAGCGGTTCGAAATGGTCGCCGTAAGCCGAAAAGTCCACCGATTCCTTGCTGCCCAGTACCAGGAAGCCGCGGTGGCACAGCGACTCATGGAACAGGCCCAAAGCACGGTCCTGCAGCGCTTTGTTGAAATAGATAAGCACGTTGCGGCACGACACCAGCTGGGTTTCGGAAAACACACTGTCAGTGGCCAGGCTGTGGTCGGCGAAGGTCACGTTGTCGCGCAGGGTGCTGTCCATGATGGCGTTGCCGTAGGCCGACGTGTAGTACTCGGAAAAGTCCCGGCGCCCACCGGCGATGCGGTAGTTTTCGGCGTACTCGCGCATGCTCTGCATCGAATAGATGCCCTGCTTGGCCTTGTCCAGCGAATGCGGGTTGATGTCGGTGGCATAGATGATGGTGCGCTCCAGCAGGCCTTCCTCGCGCAGCAGGATGGCCATGGAATACACCTCCTCGCCTGTGCTGCAGCCCGCAATCCACACCTTGATCGACGGCCAGGTGCGCAACAGCGGCACCACTTCGTTGCGCAGGGCCAGGAAATGCCCCGGGTCCCGGAACATCTCGCTGACCGGGATCGTCAGGTACTGCAGCAACTGCATGAACATGCCCGGGTCGTGCAGCACGCGCTCCTGCAGCGCCGACACCGTCAGGCAGTCGAACTGGCGCAGCGCATGCAGGATCCGGCGCTTGATCGAAGCGCCGGAGTAATTGCGAAAATCGTAGCTGTACTTGAGGTAGATGGCCTCGATCAGCAAGCGGATTTCGATGTCGGTGTTACGTTCGCTAGTCAAATTCGCTCCAGTTGCGGCAGCCATACACGGATCAGCGAGAACAGGCGGTCCAGGTCGATCGGTTTGGCCAGGTAATCATTGGCGCCCGCCTGCAGGCAACGCTGCTGGTCATCCTTCATGGCCTTGGCGGTCACGGCGATGATCGGCAGCTTGCGCCAGCGCGGTTGCTGGCGGATCAGGCGGGTGGCCTCGAAGCCGTCCATTTCCGGCATCATCACGTCCATCAGCACCAGATCGATGTCGTCATGCTGCTCCAGGCGCTCAATGGCCTCACGCCCATTACGGCCGATCTCGACGATCGCGCCCTTGTGCTCCAAGGCACTGGTGAGGGCGAAGATATTACGAACATCGTCGTCCACCAGCAGCACCTTGCGGCCTTCGAACACCTTGTCGCGGCTGCGTGCTGTCTTGAGCATGCGCTGGCGTTCGTTGGACAACTGCGACTCGACTTTGTGCAGGAACAGCGTCACTTCATCCAGCAGGCGCTCCGGCGAGCGTGCGCCCTTGATGATGATCGAACGCGAATACTTGAGTAGGTCGGCTTCTTCTTCGCGGGTGAGGTTGCGACCGGTATACACGATCACCGGCGGGAATGAACGGATATCCTCGGCGGTCATGCGCTTGAGCAGCTCGTTGCCGAGCATGTCGGGCAGCTTGAGGTCGATGATCATGCAGTCATAGATGTTCTCGCGCAGCAGTTCCAGGGCATCCTGGGCCATCGCCACGGCAGTGATTTCCACATCGTCGTCGCCAATCAGCAGGGCAATGCTCTCGCGCTGCAGGTCGTCGTCTTCCACCAGCAGGATGTGCTTGAGCTTTTGCGTCAGCTTGGCCTCCAGACGGGCGAACACTTCTTTCAGTTCTTCGCGGCTGGTGGGTTTGACGGCATAACCGATGGCGCCCATGTGCATGGCGGCCTCGACCCGGTCTTCGACAGAAATGATATGCACGGGAATGTGCCGGGTGCCGGCCTGCTCTTTCAGGCGTTGCAGCACGGTCAGGCCAGAATGGTCGGGCAGACGCATGTCCAGCAGGATTGCATCGGGAATGTACTGGGCAGCCAGCTCGAAGCCTTCGTCGGCACCCTGCGCCACCAGGCAGCTGTAACCCAGTTCGTGGGCCAGGTCGAACAGAATACGGGCAAAGTTTGGCTCGTCCTCGATCACCAGGATGCAGCGGTTGCCGAACGGCGCACGCTCGCGGTCGTCATCAAACGCCAGCAGCGGGCGTTTCGGGGCTGCCAGCACCGGCACCTGCGGTGCGGGTGGCAGGGTGTCGACTGCCGGGCGCAGGCTGAGGGGTTCGATATCCTGCCCGGCACGCTCGAAGCGTTCGGGCAGGATCAGGCTGAACACGCTGCCTTGGCCGGGGCTGCTGTCGACGCTGATCTGCCCACCGAGCAGATGCGCCAGGTCGCGGGAAATCGACAAGCCCAGGCCAGTGCCGCCATAGCGGCGGTTGCTGGTGCCATCTACCTGGTGGAAAGCGCCGAAAATCGCCTGCTGCTGGTCGGCAGCAATGCCGATGCCGGTATCGCGCACGGCAAAGACAATGCCTGTGCCGGGCTGGTAGCCGATGTTCAGGCTGACCCGGCCCCGTTCGGTAAACTTGATGGCGTTGGACAACAGGTTCTTGAGGATCTGCTCCAGGCGCTGGCGGTCGGTGAACAAGGTGGCCGGCACGTTCGGTTCGGCATTTACCTCAAAAGCCAGGCCCTTGTGACCCGCCAACGGCTCGAACATACCACGCAGGCCCTCGACCAGTCGCTCCACCTGGGTGCTTTCCGGGCGCACTTCAAGTTTGCCAGCCTCGACCTTGGCGATGTCGAGAATGTCGTTGATCAGGTTGAGCAGGTCATTGCCCGCCGAATAGATCGAATCGGCGAACTTGACCTGCTCGTCGCTAAGGTTGCCCTCGGCGTTCTCCGACAGCAGCTTGGCCAGGATCAGCGAGCTGTTCAGCGGCGTGCGCAGTTCGTGGGACATGTTGGCCAGGAATTCGGACTTGTACTTGCTGGAGCGTTGCAGCTCGTCGGCACGCGCCTGCAGTTCATCCTGGGCCTGCATCAGCTCGTCGTTCTTGCGGTCCAGCGCCTCGGTGCGCTCGGACAACTGCTCGTTGGTCTGCTCAAGTTCCGCCTGCTGGGTTTCAAGGTAGGCCTGCGACTCCTTGAGCACACGGGACTGTTCTTCCAGCTCTTCGTTGGCGGTTTTCAGCTCTTCCTGCTGCACTTGCAGCTCTTCGTTCAGTTGCTGGGTCTCGGCCAGCACTTCCTGCAGGCGCTGGCGGTAGCGGGCGCTTTCGATGGAAATGCCGAGGTTGCCGCCCAGGCGCTCCATCATTTCGTGATCACGCGCCTCCAGGGGGCGCAGGAAGCCCAGTTCAATCACACCGTTGATATGGCCGTCGTCAGTTGCCGGCATCAGCAGGGCATTGCGTGGCAGGCCGCTGCCCAGACCGGAACTCATGCGGTAATAGTCTTCAGGCAGGTCCTCAAGGCATAGCAGACGACCTTCGCGTACGGCCTGAGCCAACAAGCCGTCATGATCACCTTTAACTTGCTCCCGTGCCTGTTCTTCTGCATCCAGGCCATAGGTAGCCACCCGCACCAGCCGCCCGTGCTCGTCACGCACATAGACCGCCCCCACCACGCTACTCAGGTAGCTGGCAAAGAAACGCAATATGTTGTCACCCAGCATGGGCAGCGTCAGTTGGCCCAGCACCTGCTCGGCCAGTTGGGTCTGGCCATTGCGCAGCCAGGCCTGATGCTCCAGGCGCTCGGCCGCGCGCTGCTGCGCCTTGAAGTTTTCTTCGTAATTGTTCGACAACGCCAGCAGGTCGCGACGGCCCAGGTAAGCCAGCAAGGCGCTGAGGCCAACAATGAACAGCACGAATACCGAGATAGCGGTAACAGTGACGCTACTGACCTTTTCGTTACGGGCCATGCGCAGCTGCTGTTCGGTGCCGATAAGGGCGTCGAACTCCTTGCGCACTTCGTCAGTCAGGCGCTTGCCCCGGCCATTGCCGACCGACGCCTGGTAGTCGCCCTGGCTGCGGCGCAGGGCAATCATCTCGCTGCCGAAGTTGTTCCAGGCTTGCTGCAAGGCAATCAGACGGTCGATGCGGTCAACCTGCTGCGGGTTGTCCGCAACCATGCCCCGCAAGCTTTGCAGGCTGCCAAGAATGCGCGGCTTGGCCACCTCGTAGGGGTCGAGAAAACGCTCGTCGCCAGTGATCAGGAAGCCGCGCATGCCGGTTTCCATGTCGATCGACAGCTTGACCGTCTCGTTGGCATTGCCGATGACCCGGTCAGTGTGTTCGACCCACTGCATGGCTGACAGCAGGTAGTTGATCACCGCGACAAATGCCACGGCCCCCAACAGGCCTACGCCCAGAGGCAGGCCGACGTTTCGGCTCAACAGCTTGCGAAAGCTACGTTGGTCCATCGAGGCTGTTTGAATCATGTGAGAAGGCCCAAGCAAGAAAAGTCCATTGAAAGCGTGGCGGATCAATTGTTGTCGTTATCTGCCACTGCGCCGTCCTGTTAAGCGAGTCTAACCAGCTTTGCCGGGTCTGGCAGGGCATTTAGCCAGTATTTGAAGGTAGTGTGCGCCAATCGTTCCATCTGATTGCACGTATCGGTATCCTCGGGAACTTCTGCTGCCATGCGGTGCACAGATTAAAGACATTCATTGCACAGGACCCGAACCATGCACCTTCTGGTAGTCGAAGACGACGACATCGTTCGTATGCTGATGGTCGAAGTGCTCGACGAGCTGGGCTACACGGTCATCGAGGCAGAAGATGCGACAGCCGCCCTGCGGGTGCTCGAAGACCCAAGCCAGGCACTGGCACTGATGATGACCGATGTGGGGTTGCCGGACATGCGCGGCGAAGTGCTGGCAGGCAAGGCGCGCGAATTGCGCCCGCTGCTGCCCGTGCTGTTCGCCAGTGGATATGCCGACAGCCTCAATGTGCCCGAGGGCATGCACATGATCGGCAAGCCGTTCAGTATCGACCAGTTGCGGGAAAAGGTAGTGGCCATTCTGGGCCAGGCTTGAAACCTGTATTGGCTGTGCCGGCCTCTTCGGGGGTAAACCCGCTCCCACAGAACTGCACATTACTTACTGATTTAGCAGGGACCCTGTGGGAGCGGGCGAGTCGATGCGTCGAACCGCCGCGAACACCGGCGCAGCCGGTGCCATGTACCGCGTTGGATTCTTCGCGGGCACGCCCGCTCCCACAGGGATCGCATGGATTGAAGGTTTGTGCACTTGCTGTGGGAGCGGGTTTACCCGCGAAGGGGCCAGCAAAGGCAACACACTTCACAGCTCCCTGCGCAAAAGGTAGGTATCCATGATCCACCCCTTGCGCCGCCGCTCCCGCTCACGCACTTGCAGAATCTGCGCCTTGACCGCCCGTAACCGCCCGGCAATCAGCACTTCATCCTCGGTCCCCAGGTAAGCGCCCCAGTAAATCATCAACGCCGGGTCATCAAGCTGGGCAAACGCACACTGCCCGTCGAGCATCACCACCACGTTGTCGACCTGCCCCTGCCCGGCCAGACGCCGCCCGGGCAGCACAGTCAGCGGCTCGCCGACACGGTTGAGCGGCACCTGATGGCGCGCCGCCAGCGCCTGCACACTGCTGATACCCGGGACAACCCGCAGACGCAGCGCCACGCCCCGGTCGCGGACCAGGTCGAGAATGCGCAAGGTGCTGTCGTACAGGGTGGGCTCGCCCCACAGCAGAAAGGCGCCGGTTTCCCCGTCGCCGATTTCCTGCTCGATCAATTGGGCATACAGCCCGGCGCGCTGCCTGTGCCAGTCCTGCACCGCGCCCAGGTAGTCACTTGCCCGGCCATCACGCAAGGGGTCGGCCACCTGCACCAGCCGAAACCCGCCTTCGGGACGGTAGCGTTGCAGAATAGCTTTGCGCAGGCGTACCAGTTCATCCCTGTCGCCGCCCTTGTCGAGCACGAAGAACACGCAGGCGCTACGCAGCGCGTCGACTGCCTCATAGGTGATCTGGCGCGGGTCGCCCGGGCCGATACCGATCAACAACAGGTCTTTCATTGCCCTGCCCTTTACGGGAACCAGCAGCCATTGTCAGGCGGCTGCCGGTATTTGGCAAAGCGACCGCTTAGAAGATCGAGAAGTTGTAGCTGACAATAACCCGCGTCTCATCCATGTCGCGTGCCCACTTTTCGTAGTTACTACGGTAAGTGGAATTACGCAGGCGTACACTGACATCCTTGAACGTGCCACTTTGCACCTGGTACTTGAACTCGGTGTCGCGTTCCCACTCTTTGCCTTCGGCCATGCTGCCCGGCACTTTGATGTTGTCACCATTGATATAACGGGTGAAGAAGGTCAGCCCAGGCACACCCAGTGCCTTGAAGTCATAGTCATAACGCACCTGCCAGGAACGCTCCTGTGCAGCGGCGAAATCGTTGACCTGCGCATAGTTCACCAGGTAGGGGTTACTGCCATCCAGATAGGGCATGGCGCTGTCGCCGTACATGCGCTGCCAGCCGGCACTGACCTTGTGACCGCCCAGGCTATAGCCGAGCATTGCACTGAAGGCGCGATGGTCGATTTCGCCGGCGCGGGCATTGCCGATGTCATCACTCTTGATCAGGCGCAGGTCGGCAGACACGCTACCCACCGCCAAAGGCTGGCTGGCCACCAGGCCAAGGAAGTGCTGGCGGTAGATATTCTCAAGCTTCGCCACCTGGTACTGGGCAGTGAGCCGCTCGTTGAAACGGTAATCGACACCGGCCAGGTCAAAGTGATCAGCCTCGGTATCGCAGGCATAGCGCTTGTTCTTGCAATGCACGCGAATGTCCTGACGGTCAGTGGAGTCGCGTGCGGTGTACTTGTCCAGGCGGGCCAGGGTGAACCTGAAGTCGCGTACCTCCTCGGAGGTAAGCATGGCGCCATGGAACAGGGTGGGCAGCAGGCGACCGTCGTTGTACTTGAGCAACGGTACATCCGGCATCATCGAGCCGTACTTGAGCACGGTATTGGACACCTTGACCTTGGCCGCCAGCCCCATCTTCGCGTACTGGTCAGCCGAATGCCGCGGATCGTGGCCCGACGACGGCAGCAAGCCGCTGTTACTGTCTGCCGGGCTGGAGTCGAGCTTGAAGCCGAACATGCCCAGGGCGTCAACACCAAAACCCACCGGCCCCTGGGTATAACCCGACTGTACATTCAGGATAAAACCTTGCGCCCACTCTTCCCGCTTTGACGCGCCCTGAGTGGAACTGGTGTGGCCGTCACGAAAATCCCGGTTGAAATAGACATTGCGTGCTTCAACCTTGGCACTGCTGTCTTCAAGAAAACCGACGGCCTGGGCATTGGCACCGGCACACAACAGGAACAGGCCGGCAACACGACGCCCGCAGGCGTGAGGAGATGGGGGAAACATGCGGAGAAACATCCAGAATCAAAGGCGAATTAACACACTGTGGCACGCACTGGCCACGGTACTGCGACACGGCCGAACAATCGCCGGCCATCATCTGAAATGATCGCGCAAAGGCCCTGGCACAGGCCATTGGACCATGGTCTAAACGTAGCAAAAGGCAACCGCCAAAAAATCGGAAAATACCGCACGCAAAACTAGGAAAGTTCCCACCTTACTTACAAAAGTTTGCAGTTTACCCAGTAGCAATGAATGACTACACTCGATATCAGCGAACAGCGGAACCCACCCGCGTGGCTGGCGTTTTATGTGTATTCAATGTTCGTCACGCCCTGCCACGACCGACGTACAGGAGTGATTACAGTGTCCAGACTTGCAGAGTTTCGTGCTGCCGAAAAAGCGCTCCAGGAGCAAATGGCGCAACTGGAAGCCTTGAAAAAGGATGCCGGCCTCAAACGCGAAATCGAATTCGAGCAGAAACTAGTCGGCCTGATGAAAAGCTATGACAAGAGCCTGCGCGATATCATCGCCATCCTCGACCCCAAAGCCGTGACCAGGGTTGCCAGCACCGCGCCCAAGCAAACGCGCCGCCCGCGCGTGGTAAAGGTGTATCAGAACCCGCACACCGGCGAGCGGATCGAGACCAAAGGCGGCAACCACCGTGGTCTCAAGGCCTGGAAGGAACAGTACGGGGCCGCTACGGTTGAAAGCTGGGTGCGCTGATGAAACATCAACGCCCACTTCACACTTTTTTCACAAGGGCTGGCTCAGTATCGAGACAGCTAAAGGACTAGCGACCCCACGCGCCCGCACATGCGGGCCTCTAATTCCAGCGCCCTGCCTCGTGCAGGGCGCTTTCATTTGCGCTATCGGCGCACTGCCGTATCATGGCCAGCCTGTCTGTTTTGCCGGTGCCCTGCGCCCGGCCCCGTCTCAGGAGTTCCCATGAGCCTGCACGATCTGCAAACCCTGCCTGGCGTCACTGCCCAGCCGGACACTGCCACTGCCCAGTTCGTTTTCAACCACACCATGCTGCGGGTCAAGGACATCGAGAAGTCGCTGGACTTCTACACCCGCGTGCTGGGCTTCCGCCTGGTGGACAAGCGCGACTTCCCCGAAGCCGCCTTCAGCCTGTACTTCCTGGCGCTGGTCGACCCGGCGCAAATCCCTGCCGATGACGCCGAACGCCACCAGTGGATGAAGTCTATCCCTGGCGTGCTGGAACTGACCCACAACCACGGCACCGAAAACGATGCCGGGTTTGCCTACCACAACGGCAACACCGACCCGCGTGGCTTTGGCCACATCTGCATTTCGGTGCCGGACGTACGCGCCGCCTGTGCCCGCTTCGAAGCACTGGACGTACCGTTCCAGAAACGCCTGCAGGACGGGCGCATGAACCACCTGGCATTCGTCAAGGACCCGGACGGTTACTGGGTAGAAGTGATCCAGCCAACCGAGCTGAAAGGCTAAGCGTTCATCGTCGTTCGCTCGTCGGGCCGGGAACTCCCGGCCCCTTGCTGTGGTATATGAAGGTAACTGCTTCACATGCCACAGCGAGGTAATGACGATGCAATCTCTTCACTGTGAATACCGCAAGCACACCATCACCGCCAGCGTGATGCCGCACCCCGACTCCCCCCTGCCCTATGCCGCCGGCTGCCTGATCACCGCCCCTGACGGGCATACCAGCAGGCGCATGTCGATGCCGATGAAGTTTTTCTCAGACGTTGAAAATGCGCAGCACGTGTCGCTGGCCCATGGCCGGGCATTGGTGGATCAGCAGCTGGACGAGGGGCACAAGGTGTTCTGACCCTGTTGCAGTCTGTACTGGCCCTTTCGCGGCTAAAGCCGCTCCCACAGGTACCGCACAGATTTCAGATGCTGTGCTGTACCTGTGGGAGCGGCTTTAGCCGCGAAAGGGCCAGTACAGGAGTAACTAGATATCCCGGGCGTACGCCACCGCCGCATCCACTTGCTCCTGCGTCGGCCTCACCCCGGTGTACAGCACAAACTGCTCCAGCGCCTGCAAAGCAATCACCTCCAACCCGGTGATGACCGGCTTACCCTGCGCCTGCGCCCGGCGGATCAGCGGCGTCTGTGCCGGCATCGCCACCACATCGAACACCCGCTCCGCCGCCGCAATGGCATGTTCGGAAAACGCCAGATCCTCAGCCTGCGGCCCCCCCGCCATCCCGATCGGTGTCACGTTCACCAGCATTGGCGGGCAGATGTCTCCCAGCTCAGGCAGCCAGCGGTAGCCACACACATCCGCCAGATGCCGCCCGGCCTGCTCGTTGCGCGCAACGATGATGCCTTCGGTAAACCCGGCGTCCCGCAAGGCGCTGGCCACAGCCTTGGCCATGCCACCACTTCCCCGCAGGGCAAACGCGGTGCCCGGGTCAACCTGATGCTGGGCCAGCAACTGACGCACGGCCAGGTAATCGGTGTTGTAGGCCTTCAGGTGGCCATCAGCATTGACCAGGGTATTGACCGACTCGATGGCCGCCGCCGACGGGTCGATTTCGTCGACCAAGGCCATGCAAGCCTCCTTGTACGGCATCGACACGCCGCACCCGCGGATCCCCAATGCACGGATACCTGCCACTGCTGCCGGCAAGTCATCGGTGCGCATCGCCTTGTAGTAGAAATCCAGACCCAGCTGTTGGTACAGGTGATTGTGAAAACGCACGCCGAAGGTGCCAGGGCGACCGGCCAGTGAGATGCACAGCACAGTGTCCCTGCTTGGAGTTGTCGACATAACCTGCTCCTTTGTCATAACTGAAACGTTTGTGCAGCGTAACAGAGGTAACCACTGGTCGTCCCTTACACAACCTTTACCGTTCCCCTGTGCTCAGCTGACGAAGACCGGAGTCATAGTAGTAAGGCCCCGAACGTGGGGTTTGCCTGCGAGGTTGTTTTATGAACCGTCTCATTCCCGGAATCGCCCTGCTGGTCGGTGCCTTGGCTGCCAGCGGGCCTGTTGCCGCGCACGGCGGCCATGGTGGCGGTGGTTGGTATGGGCCCGGCCCGCTGCTAGGTGCGGCGGTGGTCGGTGCCGTGGTCGGGGCGACGGTATATGGCGGGCGCGACCGTACCGTTTATGTCGAACGCCAGCCGATCTATTACGGGCCGCCACCGGTGTACGTGCAACCGCCACCACAGCCGGTGTACTACCAGCCGTACTACGCGCCTGCGCCACCGCCCCCGGGCTACCGCACGTACTACGGCCCGCCGCCGGTGTATTACGGCCCTCCGCGCTGGTAACGGTTGATAGAACTAATGACCACTATCGAGGAAGTTGATTTCAAACCGCCCAGGCTGCTGCGTATGGTAGAGCCATGTTTCACAGGAGGTCCCCATGGCCACTATCCAGATCATGTCCGTTGTCGGCAGCGCCGTTCCCACTTCACTGCGTGAGCAGGGCCTGCTGGCGTGCTGGTACCTGGTACGTAACGGCGAAGCCGTAAGCGGCCCGATGCCAACCCTCGCCTCGGCGCAAGCCCTGGTTGAACAGCTGCAACCAGGCACCCTCGTCGCCTGACCCGAATTTGTTGTGCGTTGCTCCCTACGCCCTTATGGCCCACCAATATGGTGGGCTTTTTTTTGCCTGTGGCTGCAGCTTCAGCGTTGGGCGCCAGGGCCCTGTCGGCTACTCAGCGCCATGACCTTGCCTTGCAGTCGCCCGACCGTCAGCACCAGCCTGTTACGTTCTTTCGCCAACTCGTCGGCTTTGGCCTCTGCTTCTCGGCGAGCATCCCGTTCCAGGTCCAGCAACTCGGTCAGGCGGCGAATGACGGCAACATCTGCGTTGTCCATCGCGCGCTCAGTCGCATCCCTGGACAACCACTTGCGCAGCCACAGAAATGCACCTAGCAACACAGTGCCCGTGCCGCTCAGCCAAGTGACTGTGCCCGGGCCGAGGTCGGTCGGATCCATGTGAACCTCATTACGGATGATGATGTGATGAGCCATGGAGAAAGGTGTCTCGCCGGCTTTTCTTGTTTGTAGATTTAATTTAGCCTAGAGCTAATTCAACCACAAGAGCCAATTTAGCCATGCGTACATTTAGCAGCAAGCTAAACACTGGCATGCTTCGCCCCATGGACATCTACGACATTCGCAAGCACAACCTGGTCAAGTTGATCGGCAACCAGAGAAAGGGATCCTGCGCAGAGCGCTGGGGGATGGCGCCTGCACACCTTAGCCAGATCCTTTCTGACAAGACCGCAAAAAACCTGGGCGATGACGTGGCCCGCCGAATCGAGGGTATCGAGGGCCTGCCCCGCGGGTGGTTCGACGCACTGTCGGCAAGTGACCCGGTGCAGATGCCAGTCGAAGCTGGCGATGGCAGACTTTCTGCGGCCGACCTGGTCAAGCAGATGCTTGCCAGAAGCGGCAAAGGCATCGCGGAAGCAACCCGGCAACGGTTGCTGGCCGCCGCTGAAGAACCGCAGGACGCCACACTGATCAAAGCCGAGCGTGGCCGCCCTGGCCTGGTGGGTGACGAAGTGTGGATTGCCCACTACGACGTGCGGGCCGCCATGGGCGGTGGCCAGATCCCCCACGATTACCCGGAAATGTTCAAGGACGTTCGCGTCAGCCCCAGCCATCTTCGCGAACTGGGCCTGGAATTCATCGAACACCACCACCTCAAGATGGTGACCGGCTGGGGCCAGTCGATGGAGCCGACCATCAAGCACCGCGACCCCTTGATCGTGGACGTGAGCATCCGGGATTTCGTGGGCGACGGGATCTACTTCTTTTCCTGGGGTGATCACATCTACATCAAGCGGCTGCAAATTGCGGATGAGGACCACTTCGAAATGATCTCCGACAACGCACGGCACAAGGACCGCATGATTCGCCGCGAAGAAACCTACATTCAGGCCAGGGTGCTGCTGGTCTGGAATGCACACCTGGTTTAACGCCGCAGCCCGCCATCCAGGCGGGCTTTTCATGATGCTCAGAAAGGCGCTGCCTCTTCGACCTCCTCCTTGCTGCCCTGCTCGACGATGAAGTTGTCGCGCTCCTCTACACTGCTGCGCGCCCAGCGCACGGTCACGCTCTCGTCATCATTGAACGTAAGGTCCAACTCGGACGTTTCGGACAAAAGGCCCATCACCTCTTCCCACTCCGCATCACCGTCGGTATCCAGGCGATGCACCACAACCCAGCGCTGGGTCTGCGCCAGCGGGTGGTTGATCATCGACGACACCCGCAGGCTAAGTCGCTCTATTCCGGTCATTGCCAGGCGCTGCTGGGGGGTTGACTGCATGTGCATAGACATATTCTCATCCTGATAGCTGTATATTAGTACAGTGCTCGAAGAAAGCTTATCTCACCGCCAAATCCAGCGTAAAGCCCCGCCGCTAAAATTTTCGCCAGCGGGTAATTTTGCGCAAAGCGAAATTTATTTAGCCTAAAGCTATTGACCAACATTTAGCCTGCCGCTAACTTTTATACGGCAGGCGCCAACATGGCTGCCAGAGCACCCCAACCCCAGCATTACGTAAGGATTTCTCATGACCGTAGACATCAGCAACCTCATCATCGCCACACCGGTAGCCGTATCCTCGACCAACCCGGTAGCACTCGAACTGAACGGTGCCCAGGCCATTGCCCGGTACCCGAGCATCGTGAAGGTGCTCAGCGACGGTTCTGTCCAGTTTTCCGCCCCCACCAAAGGCGCTTCAAGCAAAAGCACCCGCAGGACCCGCTGCGAATGGACGGAAACTGAAGGCTGGAACCTGGACAGCGCTCAGGATCACTGGAATTACCAAACCATGACGCTGACCAAGGTCAATTCGGCGCAGAAGGTGGTAATCGCCCAGATGCACGTACGTGGGGACGATAGCCCGCCGGTAAAAGTGTTCTGGAACAAAGGCAACATCACCTTGGGGTTTCGGCGCACCTACAACCAGGCCGACCCGGTGAACTCGACAGTGCTCAAAGGGGTGCCGCTGGGGGGCAGGTTCATCGTCAGCATCCACACCACGTCTGCTGGTGTGGTCAATGTTACGGCCAAATACAATGGTGTATCCGGCTCTTCAGGTGACTTGCACCTCGACAGCACCTGGGCATCTCGCCTGTTTGAATTCCACGGCGGCATCTACAACCAGGTTGACTACACCGCTGCAACACCAGCCGATGACGGCTCGATCTGCATCATCAGCGAACTGTCGCTGATCCACCGCTGAACGACGCAAGCCCGAAAGGCAGCCCGGTGCCTTGCCCATCATGGGTTGCACCGGGATCGCCGTGACACGCCACGCCAGTGATTCGTCTCGATGAGTCATATTGTTGCCTTCCCGCTCTCAGACTAATAATTAACTGTCTGCCTGGGGAGGCGCGAAACATGCAACCAAGATTCGTTATCGTTCCTGCCGTGCCAGTGGAAGGCGAGTCCGTCCGCATCGGCAACCGGTTCTATGCCGCTACCACTTCGGGCGGCTTCGATATCTACGACAACCAGGAGAAACAACGGCTCAAGCGCGGCTTTATCAACAAGTCCGAGGCAGCGGCGGCGTGCACGTTGATGAACGATGAATCACGCAACCCACAAGCGCTGTTTCCCATTTTGCGTACAGATTGATTCCGGGCAGATCAATCCACCATCCTTAGGGAACATGGCCACGCCAAGTGGCCATGGCCAACCTGTATCGAAAATAATGCACTGACATGCAGGATGTGTGCGGGAGCTGCGTTGGGCCTTGACAGGGTTGTACAACGTTTTGTACCATCCCCGCATTGCTGACTTACAGCAATAACTGTCGGCCCTTCAGGACCTTTCCGATGTATTGGCCGATGTGTATGTAGCACAAGCACATCACAGGTCACCCAGGCAGTCCAAGACGCGGGTAAAAGACCATTAGAGACACCTTCCCTCGTAAACCTTGCCATTGCAGGTTCGATCGAGAGCTATAGGCTGGTAAGTAAGCAGCCGAGGATTGAAAAATGCACGTACTGACTTTTAGCCAGGCTCGCGCCGAACTGAAGCAGACAATGGATGATGTTTGCCGGGATCACGAGCCCGCCATAATCACGCGTCAGCGTGGCGAACCCGTCGTAATGCTCTCTCTGGAAGATTACAACGGACTGACCGAGACCCTGTACCTGACAGCCTCGACAAAGAACGCCTCACGCCTCCGTTCATCCATTGCTCAGCTCCGGGACGGTAAAGCCGTTACCAAGGAATTGACAATAAATGAGCAAGAAGAAGCAGAGTAACAAAGACAACACCCGCACCATCGCAGGGGTTAAGTTTACGGATGAAGCATGGGAAGACTACTGCCACTGGCAGCAGGCCGATGCCAAAATCCTGAACAACATCAACTCGCTGATCACCCAATGCCGCCGTACGCCCTTCACCGGAACTGGCAAGCCTGAAGCCCTCAAGGGCGATCTGACTGGCCTCTGGTCTCGCCGCATCAACCAAGAGCACCGCCTGGTCTATTTCTTCGAGGCCAACGTTCTCACTATCCTGCAATGCCGCTATCACTACGACAGCTGACACACTGTACTGCGTTGTGATCAACTGGGGCACACGCACCAATGCACATTTGAGTGCTACCCGTGCGCGAAAGCCTCAGCTGGGTCACTCAGTACAGGTACTGCTCACAACCTATGCCAAGTAGTTGAATTCAGCCAACGACTGGGCCGAACTGGCGAAGCTGGAAACGAACGTAATTGGTACAGAATGGGTACAGGATTAAATTTCCTTCACCTTGCGCCCTTTAGTCATAAGGCATTCGACAGCGTTTGGGCCATACTCCACAATGCAGCGGTTTTTAGGGGGAAAACCCTTGCACAGCCAACGACATACCAACTTTTAGTGAGCCTCAACGTGAAAACATCCCTGTCCATCCTCAGCCTGCTGCTGTTGCTCACAGGAACTGCGACCCTACCGTCGACCGCTGCTGCACAACCCCCGGCCCAGGTTCAACGCGACCCGTCCAAGCTGCATCTGGCTTCAGGCAGCGCCCTGCTGATCGACCTGAACACCAATCAGGAGTTGTACGCCAGCCATGCCGAGCGAGTGGTGCCCATTGCCTCGGTAACCAAGCTGATGACCGCGATGGTGGTACTGGATGCCAAGTTGCCCATGGATGAGATGCTCACCATGACCATTGCCAACAACCCGGAAATGAAAGGCGTGTATTCGCGCGTACGTCTGGGCAGCCAGCTCGACCGCCGTGAAACCCTGCTGATTACCCTGATGTCGTCGGAAAACCGCGCTGCCAACTCCTTGGCCAACGCCTACCCCGGCGGCTACCCGGCGTTCATCAAGGCAATGAATGCCAAGGCCCGTAGCCTGGGCATGGCACACACCCGCTACGTCGAGCCGACCGGCCTTTCGACACAGAACGTATCCACCGCCCGCGACCTGGCCAAGCTGCTGATGGCCTCGCGCAAGTACCCGATGCTGAGCGAGCTGTCGACCACCCGCGAAAAGACCGTGGCCTTCCGCAAGCCGAACTACACGCTGGGCTTCCGTAACACCGACCACCTGGTGAACAAGAGCAACTGGGACATCAAGCTGACCAAGACCGGCTTCACCAACGAAGCCGGCCATTGCCTGGTGCTGCTGACCCGCATGGACAACCGCCCGGTGGCCATGGTCATCCTTGATGCCTTCGGCAAGTACACCCACTTTGCCGATGCCAGCCGCATGCGCCAGTGGCTGGAAACCGGCGCCGCCAAGCCGGCGCCAGCAGTGGCCATGCAGTACAAGGCTGACCGCCAGGGCAAAGGCCGGGTGGTGGCGGAGTAACCATCGCCATCTGATGCTACGCGGTCCTGTGTAGGAGCGGCCTTGTGTCGCGATGGGCCGCAAAGCGGCCCCGGCAATCCATGCGACGATGCCGAAATCCTGGGGCCGCTGTGCGGCCCATCGCGACACAAGGCCGCTCCTACAGGGGTCGTACCAGCAGGTAGGTCGTCAGGCCGTTGTGCTGACCATCCCGCCTGAGCTGCTGCCACCTTCTTGCTGCAACAGCTCCAGCAACTGCGCCGTGGCCGCCATGATCTGGCCGTTGATGGTGGCAATGCTCGCTTGCTTGGCACCCACCGCAGCCGCCTTGGCGGCCTCGTCCATCTTGCTGTTTTGCAGCGCAGCCAGCTGTTTCTGCTCCTCGGCCAGCTGCTTTTGCAAATCCTTGATCAGCTGACGCAGCTCCTTCATGGATTCCGATTCGCCGCTGTCTTCAGTGTCTGCGGCTTGCGCCTGGCTACCCGCCGACACTTTCATGCTGTCGCTGCTGATGCTCAACGGCCCCAGTGCTTCACCGGCCTGTTTGGCCTGCTCACGCTCGGTCGCCGCGTTGGCGCTCAGCGTCTGTGCCGAAACGCCATTGATCATCAGGTTGCTTGCTGTAATTGCGCTCATGTCGATTCCTTGGCTGAAAGAACAGTCCTTGCCGTAACTACCCTATCGGCTAGCCCACGCAGATCTTTAGCCCGCTTAAATTCCCCCCCGGCTGGCTCGTTCCACCTCATGTACTTGCGCAGGAGCCGGAGCCCCGGCGGGCGTCCATATTCGACCATTCAGGGAATCGCAGCCATGAGCCAGTCATCACAGCAGGAAACCATCAAAGATCTGATCGGCGTGGGCTTCGGCCCTTCCAACCTGGCCTTGGCCATTGCCCTGGAAGAGCTCGCCGAATCCCAGGGCCATGCCCTCGACGCACTGTTCATCGACAAGCAGCAGGACTACCGCTGGCACGGCGAAACCCTGGCCACCCAGAGCGAGTTGCAGATCTCGTTCCTCAAGGACCTGGTGTCGTTGCGCAACCCCACCAGCCCCTACAGCTTCGTCAACTACCTGCACCAGAAGCAGCGGCTGGCCGACTTCATCAACCTCGGCACCTTCTACCCCTGCCGCCTGGAGTACAACGACTACCTGCGCTGGGCAGCCGAGCACTTCGCTACCCAGGCGGTGTATGGCCAGCAAGTACTGCGCATCGAGCCTGAAGTGCATGCCGGCAGGGTCGAGCACCTGCGCGTGGTCGCACGCGACGCCCAGGGCCGTGAATACAGCCGCCGCACCCGTTCAGTGGTGGTCGGCAGCGGCGGCACGCCGAAAATCCCGGAAAAGTTCAGCGCCTTCAAGGACGACCCTCGTGTTTTCCACCACTCTCAATACCTGAGCAGCCTGAACAAGCTGCCATGCACCGACGGCAAGCCAATGCGCATCGCCGTGATCGGTTCGGGCCAGAGCGCCGCCGAGGCGTTCATCGACCTCAACGACAGCTACCCGTCGGTGAAAGTCGACATGATCCTGCGGGGTTCGGCGCTCAAGCCGGCCGATGACAGCCCGTTCGTCAACGAAATCTTCTCGCCGGACTACACCGACCTGGTCTACAACGAGCCGGCTGACCAGCGCAGCAAGCTGCTGGGCGAATACCACAACACCAACTACTCGGTGGTCGACCTCAACCTGATCGAGCGCATCTACGGCATCCTCTACCGGCAGAAGGTTGCCCACCAACACCGCCACAACGTGCTGTGCCGCCGCCAGGTAGAAGCCGTGGTAGCCACCCGCGAGGGCCTGGAACTGACCCTGCGCGACCTCGCCACCGGCCAGCAGCAAACCCACCGCTACGACGCCGTGATCCTCGCCACCGGCTACGAGCGCCGGTCGCACCGCGACCTGCTGGCGCCGCTGGCCGGCTACCTGGACGATTTCAGCGTCGACCGCAACTACCGTGTGCTGGCCAGCCCCGACCTGCAAGCCTCGGTGTATTTGCAAGGCTTCTGCGAAAACAGCCACGGCCTGAGCGACACCCTGCTCTCGGTACTGCCGGCCCGCGCCGCAGAAATTGGCCGAGCGCTTTACCAGGACCTGGCGCAGCTGCATGGCAAGGCGCAACCAGCCGTGGCCCTGACCCGCGTCTGACGCCCCTGCTTCAGCCCTTCAAGGCCGGCCTGTCGCCTCGCGCGCAGGCCGGCCTTGTGCTTTTCGAAACATTTGCTTGCATTTAAAACGGCAGGTTTTCAATTCTCATTCGTCCTTATCAGTACAGCCCCCTTTGGTTGGGCATACGCTCGACCACCCATTGCAGAAGACTGTCTGATGGCCAAATCACCAAAAAAATCCAAATCCAGGCTGTGGTTCCTGGTCCATAGCTGGCTCGCCCTGCCGATCTGGTTCTTTGTGCTGATCGTCTGTTTCACCGGCATGCTCGCCGTGGTCAGCCAGGAAATCGTCTGGCTCGCCGACCCGGCGGTACGCGCCAACAAACCCGACAGCGACGTCGAGCGCATGAGTTTCCAGCAGGTGCTGGAGGCCTTGCACAAGGCCGAACCGGACATGGTGGTGGAGCGCCTGAGCCAACCGGACGGTTCGCACTTTGCGGTGAAAGCCAATGTCACCCTGCCTGACGGCACCAGCCCGACGCTGTATGTAAACCCCTACACCGGTGCCATCCAGGGCAAGACACCCGACTTCAACTTCGAGGCCTTCACCCGCGCCCTGCACGGTTGGTGGCTGGTGCCGTTCACCAATGGCTTCAGCTGGGGCTGGTACCTGGTGTCGCTGCTTGGCCTGCCGATGCTTGCTTCGCTGGTGACCGGGCTGGTGGTGTACAAGAAGTTCTGGAAAGGCTTCTTCAAGCCTGTGCGTACCGGCCATGGCTCGCGGATTTTCTGGGGCGACCTGCACCGCCTGGCCGGGGTGTGGTCGATCTGGTTCATTGCGGTCATTTCCATTACCGGCACCTGGTTCCTGATCCAGGCGATCTTGTTCGACAACCACATCACCATTTCCAGCCGCCCCATCGTGCCGGTGATTGCCCGGGAGGACGTGCCGCAAACGCAGGATGGCAGCCCGGCCCCGCGCATTGATTTGGACGAAGCCGCACGCATTGCCGGCCTGGCAATCCCGGGGCTGGAAATCAACTTCATTTCGCTGCCCGCCACCGCCTACAGCCATGTCACCTTGTCCGGCCCGGGCTGGTACCCGTTGATGTTCCAGAGCGCCTCGGTGAACCCTTATACCCGCAACGTCGACAGCCAGTTCCTGATCAGCGACCGCTCGACCCTGGAGTTCGTCACCGAGTCGATGCGCCCACTGCACACCGGCGACTTCGGCGGCTTGCCGATCAAGCTGGTGTGGTTCTTCTTCGGCCTGATCCTCACCCTGATGGTGTTCAGCGGCCTGTTGATCTGGACCAAGCGCACCGCCCAGGCCACCGCCGCCGCCCTCAAGCGCAGCGAGCGCGCGCCGCGTGCCGCACACAGTGAAACCACCGTGGAGATCCGCCCATGAGCCAGGCCCAAGCCCTGCCCGCCAGCCCGTTGAAGCAACTGTGGCTGAAGTGGCGTTTTCACCTGAACATCCTGCTGATCCTCATACCACTGGGCTTCATGCCCAAGTATTTCGCCGATGCCAAGTTGTTCCGTGGCGACGCAGGCCTGGGTGCCAATGTGATCAGCGACATCCAGGTCGGCCCCTACAGCCTCAACCTGGCCGAACTGCGCGACGAGGCGCCACGCGCCGACGGCCCGGCCGGCTACTTCAAGTCGTTCAACGCAGCGCTGTGCAAGGCCTGCATCAAGGACGTCAAGGCGGCCTACCTGCGCATCGGCAAACCGCGCAGCCTGCGCGCTGCCGGCACCATCTTCTTCGGCGCGCCGTACAACATGGGCACCAACCTGCCCATCCCGCCCCGTACCAAACCCGACGCGCAAATCTGGATCACCCTGGAGGGCTGGGACGGCAGCATGCACCAGGCGTCGGTCCCTCTGGCCAAGGCATCGCCAGCCACCGTGGCCTGGCTTGAAAAACAAGGAGGCAAAAAATGAAAAACCTGATGCGAACCCTCGCCCTGCCCTTGCTGGTGCTGGCTGCCGGCCCCGCCCTGGCGCACAACCCGATGTGCGAGTGCGAAGAGCTGGCCAGCGGTCAGGTCAAGTGCACAGGCGGTTTCTCGGACGGCAGCGGTGCCCCCGGCGTAACCCTGGACGTGATCGGTTATGACGAGCAGGTGCTGGTCGGCGGCAAGCTGGGAGACGACTCGACGCTCACTTTCAAGCGCCCGGACGGTGAATTCTACGTGCTGTTCGATGCCGGCCCTGGGCACGTGGTGGAAGTGGACTACGCCGATATCGCCCAACCATGAGCCGCGCACAAGTGATTCGCCCGGCCGGCGCCGGGCACGAAACCCTGTACGTGCTGCTGGCCAGCCTGCTGATCGTGGTGCTGGCCGCCAGCGTGGTGCTGCTGCGTGGCGAGCGCGAGGACGAGCAGGCCATCGCCAGCCACCAGATCGACGCCCGCCGCGACCTCACCGCCGCCGAGCAAGGCCTGTACACCGACCTGCGGGTGGCCTTCGACGAGATTCAACTGCTGCGTGAAGAAAACGCTGCCGTGCCCAGCGTGCAAGCCCTGGCCGAAGAAGGCCTGCCGCCGTTCGTGGTGGATGTCGGCAGCCAGAGCCGTGGCGGGCACCAGTGGTCGTGGCTGGAGCCCGGTGCCTACCTGGGCCGCAGCCAGGCCCCTGAAGTCGCCGGCAGCTTGCTGCTGGTCCTGCCGGCCGACAGCACGGGCGAGGCCGATGTCTGGCTGCGCCGCGACAGCGCTGCCGTCACCCCGGACGACCTCGGCCAGGCGGCCTTGATCGCTGCGGGCTGGCTGCAGGTGGTCAGCCACTACGACGCCGGGGTTACCCGCGAACACCGTCACTGAACCCAAGGACTCCCCCATGCTTCGCTCCGCCCTCGCCCTGCTCCTGGCCTTCGCCCTGCCGGCACTGGCCCTGGCCGATAATGGCAAGCCGCTGCGTATTGGCATCACCCTGCACCCCTACTACAGCTACGTGACCAACATCGTCGGCGACAAGGCCGAAGTGGTCCCGCTGATTCCGGCCGGCTTCAACCCGCACGCCTACGAGCCACGCGCCGAAGACATCAAGCGCATTGGCACGCTGGACGTGGTGGTGCTCAACGGCGTCGGCCATGACGACTTCGCCGACCGCATGATTGCCGCCAGCGAAAAACCCGGCATCGCGACCATCGAGGCCAACCAGAACGTACCGTTGCTGGCGGCCACCGGCATTGCCGCACGCGGCGCCGGCAAGGTGGTCAACCCGCACACCTTCCTGTCGATCAGCACCACCATCGCCCAGGTCAACAATATCGCCCGCGAGCTGGGCAAGCTCGACCCGGAAAACGCCAGGCTGTACACGCAAAACGCCCGTGCCTATGCCAAACGCCTGCGTGCCCTGCGCGCCGAGGCACTGGCCAAGGTCACCGAAGCGCCTGGCGCCACGTTCCGGGTTGCCACCATCCATGCTGCCTACGACTACCTGGTGCGCGACTTCGGCCTGGAGGTTACGGCAGTGGTCGAGCCGGCCCATGGCATCGAGCCCAGCCCTGCCCAGCTGAAAAAGACCATCGACCAGCTCAAGGCCCTGGACGTGCGGGTGATCTTCTCGGAAATGGACTTCCCGTCGGCCTATGTCGAAACCATCCAGCGTGAATCCGGCGTGCGCCTGTATCCGCTGACGCACATTTCCTATGGCGAATACACCAAGGAAAAGTACGAAGTGGAGATGAAGCGCAACCTCGACACCGTGGTGCGCGCCATTCAGGAGAACCGCGCATGACTGCCGCCGCCAACCTGGTAACCGCCAGTGGGCCGCGCATCGAGTTCACCGGCATCGACCTGACGTTGGGCCGCACACGCATCCTCGAACAGGTCAGCTTCGGCGTGGCGGCAGGCAGCGTGCACGCCATCGTCGGCCCGAACGGCGGTGGCAAGAGCTCGCTGATCAAGACCCTGCTCGGGCAAATGCCGCACCAGGGCCAGCTGACCCTGCACTGGCCAGGCGAGCGTGAAGTGATTGGCTATGTGCCACAAGCGCTGGAGTTCGACCGCGGCCTGCCGATGACCGTCGATGATTTCATGGCTGCCATGTGCCAGCGCCGCCCGGCCTTCCTCGGCCTGTCGGGGCGCGTACAACCGGCCATCGATGCCGCTCTGGCGCGGGTCGGCATGCTCGACAAGCGCAAGCGGCGTATGGGTGCGCTGTCTGGCGGCGAGCGCCAGCGCGTGCTGCTGGCCCAGGGCCTGATCCCCGAGCCGCAGCTGCTGGTGCTGGATGAGCCAATGTCGGCGCTCGACGAAGCCGGTATCCAGGTGTTCGAACAGCTACTGCAAGGCTGGCGCCAGGCCGGCACCACCGTGCTGTGGATCGAACACGACCTGGAAGCGGTGCTGCGCCTGGCCGACCGGGTAACCGGCCTGAGCCGCCAGGTCCTGTTCGACGCCCCGCCCGCCCAGGCCCTGACCCCGGAGCGCCTGCTCGGCCTGTTCTCCGTTCACCCGCGTAGCGAGAGCCTTGCCTCATGAGTTTCGAAGCATTTCGCCAACTGGTCCAGGACTGGGCCACCGCCGGCTACCTGCCCGAGGCACTGGCCTACGGTTTCGTGGTCAATGCCTTGCTGGCCGGCCTGATGATCGGGCCGGTGCTGGGCGGCCTGGGCACCCTGGTGGTGGTCAAGCGCTTCGCCTTCTTCTCCGAGGCCGTGGGCCATGCCGCGCTGACCGGCGTGGCTATCGGCATACTGCTCGGCGAACCCTACACGGGCCCCTACGGCAGCCTGTTTGGTTACTGCCTGCTGTTCGGCATCTTGCTCAACTTCCTGCGTAACCGTACCGGGCTGTCGCCGGACACACTGATCGGCGTGTTCCTGTCGGTATCGCTGGCGCTGGGCGCCAGCCTGCTGCTGATGCTGGCGGGCAAGATCAACGTGCACATCCTCGAGAACGTGCTGTTCGGCTCGGTGCTGACCGTCAGCGGCCAGGACCTGGTGGTGCTGGGTATCGTTGCGGTGCTGGTGCTGGCGCTGGCCATACCGCTGTACAACCGCATCATGCTGGCCAGTTTCAACCCGCAGTTGGCGGCGGTGCGCGGGGTGGCGGTGAAAACCCTGGACTACCTGTTCGTGGTGCTGGTAACCCTGGTGACCGTGGCCGCCGTGAAGGTGATCGGGGCCATTCTGGTCGGTGCCCTGTTGGTCATCCCCGCCGCTGCTGCACGCCTGGTCAGTCAATCGCTCAAGGGCTTTTTCTTCCTGTCGGTGCTGATTGCCACCGTGAGCACCCTGCTTGGCATCCTGCTGCCGATCGTGTTCGACCTGCCAGTGCCGTCAGGCGCCGCGATCATCCTGGTCGCCGGCATCTGCTTTGCCCTGGCCGCCCTGGCCCGCGCCCTCGTCCCCCGCCTGCAAGGAAACCCGGCATGAACCTGAAACGCCTGACCCTGGCGCTGGCCCTGGCCGGCCTGCCGTCGCTGTCCTATGCCACGCAAGTGCTGACCACACTGCCCGTTACCCACAGCCTGGCCAGTGCCTTGCTCGACGGGACGGCGGTGCAACTCAAGCGTGCGGCGCCGGCAAACCTGCCAGCCAGCCGCCAGCCCTCGTATTTCAGCTCGCGCGGTGGCCCCAGCCTGGAGAAAGCCGCACAGCAGGCCGACGCGGTGATCGGCGTGCGCTCGATCTGGCGTGACGACCCGCTGTACCCGATGGCCCGGCGCAGCAACATCCGCATCGTCGAGATCGATGCTGCGCGGCCGGTGGATGGCGCACTGCCAGGCATTGCAGTCACGGGTGACGATGCCTATGGCGCCTACCCCTGGCTCAACCCGACCAACCTCGGGCGCATGGCCGATGTAGTGGCCAATGACCTGGAGCGGCTGGCACCGGATGACAAAGCGAAGATCCAGGGCAACCTGGCGGGGGTCAAGCGTCAGTTGCTGGAGCTGACGGCCAGCAGCCAGACGCGCTTGGCCAAGGTCGACAACCTGACGGTGGTCAGCCTGTCGGAACGGTTGGGCTACCTGGCCAGCGGGTTGAACCTGGACGTGGTGGAGCAGCCGCTGCCGGCCGAGTGGGATGCCGCCGCGCTCAAGGCGCTGGGTGAGAACCTGAAGGCGCAGGATGTCGCACTGGTGCTGGACCACCGGCAGCCGGACGCGGCTGTGGCCGAGGTGATCAAGGCGGCCGGGGCGAAGCTGGTGGTGGTGGAGAGTGACGCTGAAGATGCGTTTGCAGGGCTCAAGGCTAGCATCGACCAAGTGGTTGGGGCATTGGCCGAAAGCTGATCTCGCCTGTACCGGCCTCTTCGCGGCTAAAGCCGCTCCCACAGGGATATCACCGGGCCATAAGGCTGTGCGGTACCTGTGGGAGCGGCTTTAGCCGCGAAGAGGCCGGTACAGGAACACACTGCTACCGCTTCATGCACCGCTGATAACGCTCATCCACCCGCCCGGCAAACCACGCCGTGGTCAGCTTGCGGGTAATCTTCGGGCTCTTCAGCTCGATCCCCGGTAATACTGCCCGCGGCACCGGCTTACCGGCCTTGGCATCTGCCAAAGCAAACACCCCGCTGTACAGCTTGCTGTCCTCGAACGCCAAGCTGTCGCCCTCCTCCAGCTGGCTGCGGATCTGCGGGTTACGCAGCCCCAGCTTCCCACCCAGCTTGCGCGCTGCCAGTTCGGTGGCGCCTGGCAGGATTGCACCCGGTGCAACCAGGTCGCCGTCCAAGGCAAGCGTCATGCCGGTCACCTTGCTCAGTGCGGCCTGGAATGCCGCGTTGCGGCTGGCGTACCAACCCGCATTGAAATCGGCAAACCGGTACAGCTGGCGCTCGTAGTTCACCGGGTAGCCCAACAGGTGGGCAATACCGAAGTACATCCCGCCACGCCGGCTGAACACCTCCTGGCGGATGCTGCCATCGTGGCTGTAGGGGTAACCCTGCGCATGCTTTTCGGCGAAGTCGATGCTGACCTGCATCGGCCCGCCGGTATGCACCGGGTTGAGCCCACCCAGTAACGTCTTGCCCAGTGGCACGCGGGCAATGACCTCGTCATACAGTTCACTCAATTGCTTTTCGCTGCGCACCGCCTGCAAGCGCTGCTGGTAGCTCTGGCCGTTGCCTGAAGGCGTTTTCAGCGCACCGTCGACTAGCAACCTGGGAATGTGCACACGCGCCGCACGCCGGTCAATTTCCTCGCGGGCAATCCGCCCCAGGTTGGGCACCTGCGGGTCGGCAGTGAAGGTGGACTCCTGCTCGGTCACCGCCAGTACGGCGCACAGGTTGCTTTTGCTGGGGGCGATGCGCTGCGCTTCAAAGGCTACCTGAATGTCCCGGGCCCAACCTTCGCGGTCCTTGGCCTGGGCTGGCAGCAACCGCAACAACTGTGCACGGACCTTGGCCGGGTCCGCTTCGGGCGCTTCCTCACGTCGCCCGGCGCAGCCTTGCAGCAGCGCCAGCGCCATCAACCCGGCGGCCAGTAACCGGCCGTTCAGGGCTGTTCACCGACCAGCATTGCGGCCGTGTGTGGATCGATCAGCATTGTCTGCCCCTTGCCTGGAGAAAGGCCTAGCGTCCCCCAGGCAAGGAGTGCCGTCAATCAGGCAGACAGCCGAAGTGGCTGCAACGATGCCGTCAGCACATCGAGCACGCGGTCTTCATGCTCGTGGATGAAGAAGTGGCCACCCGGGAACATCTGCAGCGAGAAATCGCCGTGGGATTCTTTGCGCCAGGCTTGCAGTTGCTCGTCGTTGGCCCGGTCGTCCACGCCACCCAGCACGTGCAGTGGGCACTGCAACGCCGGTCGCTGGCGGTAGGCGTAGGTGCCGCACAGCAGAAAGTCGGCGCGCAAGGTCGGCAAGGTCAGGCTCATCAGCTCGGCGTTGGCCAGCACTTCCTCGGGCGTGCCCTGAAGTTCGCGCAACTCGCTGATCAGCTCGGCATCGCTCTTGGGCTCGCGCCAGTTCTTGCCGTCGTAATCCTCACGCCGGGTCGGCGCTGCCGTACCGCAGGCGAACAAGGCCAGTGGTGGCGGGCAGCCCAGCGCTTGCAGTTCATGGGCCAGCTCGAACGCCAGCAGCGCGCCCAGGCTGTGCCCAAGCAGCGCATAGGGCGCACTGGCCGCCAGGCGCTGCTCGCGGGCCAGTTGCCGGGCCAGGGCCTGCATGTCGGTGTGCAGCGGCTCGGCCATGCGCGCGCCACGCCCGGGCAATTCCACCGGGCGCACCTGCAGCCAGGCCGGCAGCTTGCGCCGCCAGCGGCTGTAAACCATGGCGCTGGCCCCGGAATACGGCAGGCACAGCAGGTTCAGTGCAGTCACTGGGCGGCGGCTTCGGCCATTTTCTGGCGCAGGCTCAGTGGGCGCATGTCGGTCCAGACTTCATCGATGTAGGCCAGGCAGTCCTTCTTCAGGCCGCTCTTGCCCACCGCACGCCAGCCGTTGGGGATGGCCTTGTAGTCGGGCCAGATCGAGTACTGCTCTTCGTGGTTGACCACTACCTGGAACTGGATATCGTCGCGGTCGAAAACGGAAGTCATTGCCTGTCTCCTTGAATGATGAATGCCGCATTGCGCGTGGCGCAGGGGGGCTTTCAAGTAGACGTAGGGCATTGCGAAAAAATTAGTGAGGCTGACGCGATCCCCTGTAGGAGCGGCCTTGTGTCGCGATCGGGCGCGCAGCGGCCGCAAAACCTGCAACCCGGTACTCCTGGGCGATCACGGTGGCCTGTTTTGCGGCCGCTACGCGCCCGATCGCGACACAAGGCCGCTCCTACAGGGACCGAGTCAGCTTTGCCGTCAGGCATCGCGTAACAGGTCATGGGTGTCGAGCAGGCGGAAAGCCACCTGCGGATTGCGCTCCAGCCCGCGCCGGATCGCCGCCGGGATTGATTGCCGGGTCCTGCGGCACAAGCCTGGCTGGTCATCCAGTTCGATGACGATGCCGCGCATGGTGCGCACTTCGTTGAACCCGGGTGCGATGTGCACGCGGATGCCGAGATTGTCGTACAGCCGTTGCTGCAGGCGTTGCAGGTCTTCGAGGTCCTTGAGGTTTTCCAGGCGTTCGAGCAGGCGTTTTTCTTCCTGGCGGGTCAGCAGGAGAATGCGCTGGGCGGCCTGTGAGTGGTCTGCCAGTTGTTCGCGACCACAAATGCAGGCGCCAGGGGGGCAAGGTTGGCGCAAAGGAGGTGGTGTGCTCATGCTCCAAGCATAGCCTGTACTGGCCTCTTCGCGGGCATGCCCGCTCCCACAGGTGAGGTGAAATGCCAACAGCTCCACTCACCCTGTGGGAGCGGGCGTGCCCGCGAATGGCTGCAAGAACTTTCCTGTCAGGATAAAAAATTTCATAAACCTCTAGACCGTCACCCCCCTCTTCGCCTATAAATCGCCTAAAGGAAATTTATATTCCTACCAAGAAACACCTCTTCGCCTCGTCGCGAAGCTTCTTTTGCCCTTGTGCCCGACCTGCCCCACTCCATCACGAGGCCTATCCGACATGCACCCCGCTCCCGATCACTTCATCCTGCGCGTCAGTTGCCCGGCCGTGTCCGGTATCGTCGCTGCGGTGACCACCTACCTGGCCGAGCACGGTTGCTACATCAGCGAGATGGCGCAGTTCGACGACGAGGACAACGGGCGCTTCTTCATGCGCGCAGTGTTCCGCTACAACACCGGTACCACAGGGGACACACCGCAGCTGGAGGCCGGCTTTACCGACGTGGCCCAGCGCTTCGACATGCAGTGGAGCCTGCACAGCAGCGCCCGGCCGATGCGCGTGCTGCTGATGGTGAGCAAGTTCGACCACTGCCTGTCCGACCTGCTGTACCGGCATGCCAAGGGCGAGCTGGACATGCACATCACCGCCGTGGTGTCCAACCACCTGGACCTGCGCCCGATGGCCGAACGCCAGGGCATCCGCTTCGTCTACCTGCCCGTCGCCAAGGAAACCAAGGCCGAACAGGAAGCCGCACTGCTGCGCATCGTCGACGACACCGGCACCGAACTGGTGGTGCTGGCGCGTTACATGCAGATCCTGTCCGACGACTTGTGCCGACAGCTGTCTGGCCGGGCCATCAACATCCATCACTCGTTCCTGCCCGGCTTCAAGGGTGCCAAGCCTTACCACCAGGCCTACCAGCGCGGGGTCAAACTGATCGGCGCCACGGCCCATTACGTGACCAGCGACCTGGACGAAGGCCCGATCATCGAGCAGGAAGTGCAACGCGTGGACCACGCCTACGCACCGGACGACCTGGTGGCCATCGGCCGCGACACCGAAACCATCGCCCTGTCCCGCGCCGTCAAGTACCACCTTGAACACCGGGTATTCCTTAACCACGACCGCACGGTGATCTTCAAATGAACGCCATCCCCAGCGTCAAGCTGATCGACGGCAAGGCCACCGCAGCGCGGGTGCTGGCCGAGGTGCGCGAACAGGTGCAGGCGTTGCGCCAAAGCGGCGTGCAACCGGGCCTGGCGGTGGTGCTGGTAGGTGCCGACGCTGCCAGCCAGGTGTATGTGCGCAACAAGGTGCTGCGCGCCGACGAAGTGGGCATTCGCTCGCTGGAACATCGCCTGCCCGCCGACACTACCCAGGCCCAGCTGCTGACACTGATCGACCGCCTTAACCGCGACACCGAGGTTAACGGCATCCTCGTGCAACTGCCGCTGCCCGCGCACATCGATGCGCACCGGGTACTGCAGGCCATCAACCCACTCAAGGACGTGGACGGTTTCCACAGCGAAAACGTCGGGGGCCTGGCCCAGGGCCGCGATGTGCTTACCCCGTGCACACCCAGTGGCTGCATGCGCCTGTTGCGCGACGCCTGTGGCGAGTTGCGCGGCAAGCATGCGGTGGTGGTGGGCCGCTCGAACATTGTCGGCAAGCCCATGGCCGCCCTGCTGTTGCAAGCCGACTGCACGGTAACCGTGGTGCATTCGCGCAGCCACGACCTGCCTGCGCTGTGCCGCCAGGCCGACATCCTGGTGGCTGCGGTTGGCAAGCCGCGCCTGATCGGTGCCGACTGGCTGAAGCCCGGCGCAGTGGTGATCGACGTCGGCATCAACCGTATCGAAGAAGGCGGCCACAGCCGCCTGGTCGGCGATGTCGACTTTGCCGCCGCCCTGCCCCAGGTCGCCGGCATCACCCCGGTACCCGGCGGCGTGGGCCCGATGACCATCGCCTATTTGATGAAAAACACCCTGCTCGCCCTCGACCTGCAGCAACAGGCCAGCCACCAGGAGCGCACCCCATGCCTTTCGCCCTGCTGAAATACGGCCTGAGCGCCGACTACCCGGTGGAGGTCGACCTGCCGCCACCGTGCGAACTCAAGCCACGCTATGACGTGGTGATCATCGGCGGCGGCGGCCACGGCCTTGCCATCGCCTACTACCTGGCCAGGTACCACGGCATCACCAATGTCGCCGTGCTGGAAAAGGCCTACCTGGGCGGCGGCAACACCGCACGCAACACGGCGGTGATCCGCTCCAACTACCTCACCAGCGAGGGTGTGCGCTTTTACGCCGAATCGGTGCGCATGTTCCAGAACCTGTCGAACGAGTTCGACTTCAACATCATGTATTCCGAGCGCGGCCAGCTCACCCTGGCGCATACCGATGCCACCGTGCGCGCCTTCCGCCAGCGCGCCGAGGTCAACAAGCACTTCGGTGGCCGTACCGAAATGATCGACCGCCAGCAGATCCGCGAACTGGTGCCCAGCCTTAACCTCGACCCGGGCCACCTGCCGGTTCTGGCTGGCCTGTGGCACATCGACGGCGCCACCGCACGCCACGACGCGGTGGCCTGGGGCTACGCCAAACAGGCGGCCAAACGTGGGGTGGAAATCCACCAACTGACCGAAGTGCAGGACCTGCTGATTCGCAATGGCCGCATCGAAGCGGTCAAGACCAACCGTGGCACGGTGCAGTGCGGCTGCGTGGTACAAGCAGTGGCCGGCGCCAGTTCGCTGTTGATGGCCAAGGCCGGCATCCGCGCGCCGATCCACACCTACCCGCTGCAAGCCATGGTCACCCAGCCGTTCAAGCCGTTCCTCGATCCTTTGGTCAGTTCGTCGGCGCTGCACTGCTACGTACAGCAGACCAGCCGTGGCGAAATCGTGTTTGGCGGCGGCTCCGACCCCTACCCGCTCTACAACACCCGCTCCACCCTCGACCTCAAGGAAAGTTTGCTGGCGCATGCGATCGAGATGTTCCCGTTCATGGCCAACGCCAAGCTGATGCGTCAGTGGGCCGGCAGCACCGACATGACTCCTGACTACAGCCCGATCATGGGCCTGTCGCCGGTCGACAACTATTACCTGGATGCCGGCTGGGGCACCTGGGGCTTCAAGGCCACGCCCATCTGCGGCAAGACCATGGCCGAGCTGGTCGCCAGCGGCGGCAAGGTCCCCGAAATGATCGCCCCCTTCGCCCTGGAGCGCTTCAGCCGCTTCCAGCAAGTCAACGAAATGGGCGCCACAGCGGCCAGCCACTAGGAGCAACGACAATGAAGATCCTGACCTGCCCCTTGAATGGCCCGCGCAACATCAGCGAGTTCACCTACGGCGGCGAGTTCAAGCACATGCCCGACCCGGCCGCCTGCAGCGATGCCGAATGGGCCGATTATGTGTTCAACAGCGACAACCTGGCCGGGGTAGTGACCGAGTGGTGGCTGCACAACGCCTCCAGCTACTGGTTCCTGGCCGAACGGCACACGGTAAGCGACCAGGTGCTGCGCACCTTCGACCCGAAAGAACGGTTCGACCGCCGCGTCGACTTCACCCCCGCCGCCACCCCGGAGATCGCCGGATGAACAGCCACACTCGCCTCCCCGCGCCCATGGGCCTGCTGATCGACCGCGAGCGGCCCGTGCATTTCCAGTTTGACGGCCAGGCCTGCCAAGGCTTTGCCGGCGACACCATTGCCAGCGCCCTGCTCGGCAACGGCCGCTGGCTGCTGTCGCGCTCGTTCAAATACCACCGCCCCCGCGGCCCGCTGAGCATGGCCGGGCAGGATGCCAACACCTTGGTGCAGTTGCCAGAAGAACCCAATGTGCTGGCCGACCTGGAGCCCGCCCGCGAAGGCCGGGTGGTCGAGGGGCAAAACTTCAACGGCAGCCTTGAGCATGACCGCGACGCCTACCTGGGCAAGTTCTCGCGCTTCATGCCGGTGGGCTTCTACTACCGCTCGTTCTACAAGCCCAAGGGCATGTGGAAAGTGTGGGAGCCACTGATCCGCAAGAAGGCCGGCCTGGGCGTGCTGGACCTGGGTTTCAAACCGCAGTACTACGACAAGGCCTACCTGTTCGTTGATGTGGCCGTGATCGGCGCCGGCCCCGCAGGCCTGCGCGCCGCGCTGGATGTGGCGAATGCCGGGGCAAAGGTGCTGTTGATCGAGCAACAGCCGGTGCTGGGCGGCTCGCTCACCTATGCTCGCTTCGACATCGCCGGCACCCGCGCCGCCAGCCTGCGCCAGGAGCTGCTGGCCGCCATCGAAGGCCACCCGAACATCCAGGTGCTGCTGCAGGCCACCTGCAATGGCTGGTTCGCCGACAACTACTTGCCGGTGATCCAGCACAAGCGCCTGTACAAGGTACGCGCCAGCCGATGCCTGGTGGCGGCCGGGTCGTTCGACCAGCCGGTGGTGTTCCGCAACAACGACCTGCCGGGCGTGATGCTGACCAGCGCTGCCCAGCGGTTGATGAAGCTGTACGCGGTCAAACCGGGCCAGCGTGCGGTAATCCTCACGGGCCACGATGACGGCTACCTGGCCGCCCTCGACCTGCAAGAACAAGGGGTGGCTGTGGCCGCAGTGGTCGACATGCGCGCCGCGCCAGCCGAAGCCGCACTGGCGGCTGAACTGAAGCGCCGCGATATCCCCGTGCACCTGGGCAGCACCGTGTACGAAGCCTTGCACGAAACGGGCATGCGCCACGTCAGCGGCGTGGACATTCGCCCGATCACCGGCCAGGGCAAGGTCGGCCCGCACGGGTTGCGCCTGGCGTGCGACCTGCTTTGCATGTCGGCAGGCTATATGCCGGTGTACCAGTTGCTGTGCCAGGCCGGTGGCAAGCTGGCCTATGACGTCAACCGCGACGAGTTCACCATCAGCAACCTGCCGGCCGGGCTGGATAGCGCAGGTTCGGTGAACGGCCGCCACGTGCTGGCCAACGTCCTCGCCGATGCCACGCGCGCGGCCGCCGACGCATTGGCAGCGCTGGGCCTGCAAGCGCCGGCCCTGTCGGCGTTCGGCGCCGAAGCCAAGGTCAACTTCCCTTGGCCGATCTTCCCGCACCCCAAAGGCAAGGACTTCGTCGACTTCGACGAAGACCTGCAAGTGCGCGACATCGTCAACGCCACCCGCAGCGGTTACCGTGACGTGCAGTTGGTCAAACGCTTCTCCACGGTCGGCATGGGCCCGTCCCAGGGGCGCCATTCGGCGCTGCCCACTGCGCGCCTGGTGGCCCATGCCACCGGCCGCAGTATCAGCGAAACCGGTGTGACCACCGCCCGACCGCCGTTCCAGGCAGAGAAGCTGGCACATGTCGCCGGGCGCGCCTTCGACCCCTACCGGCAAACACCCCTGCACCGCCGCCACCTGCAAGCCGGGGCAAAGATGATGCCTGCCGGTATCTGGCAGCGCCCCGCCTATTACGGCAAACCGGAAGACCGCGAGCACTGCATGCAGGAGGAAGCCCGCCATGTACGCGAAAAGGTCGGCCTGATCGATGTTTCCACCCTGGGTGGCCTGGACGTACGCGGCCCGGACGCCGCCGAACTGCTGGAGCGCCTGTACACCTTCGGCTTTGCCAAGCTGCCCATCGGCCGCACACGCTACGCGCTGATGACCAACGAGCATGGCGTGGTGATCGACGATGGCGTTTGCGCACGCCTGGGCGAGCAGCACTTCTATGTCAGCGCTACCACCAGTGGCGTCGACCGCATCTACCAGCAGATGCTGAAGTGGAACGCGCAATGGCGCCTGGACGTGGACATCACCAACGTCACCGCCGCGCTGGCCGCCGTCAACCTGGCCGGACCGTTGTCACGCCAGGTGCTGGCCAAGGTGTGTGACGATGTCGAACTGTCGACCGAAGCCTTCCCCTACCTGGGCGTGCGCCAGGGCAAGGTGGCCGGCATCGCGGCGCGCATACTGCGGGTCGGTTTCGTCGGTGAACTGGGCTATGAGATTCATGTACCGGCCCGCCATGCCGAGCGCCTGTGGGACGCCCTCATGAGCGCAGGCTCCGGCCTGGGCATTCGCCCGTTCGGCGTCGAGACCCAGCGCCTGCTGCGCCTGGAAAAAGGCCATGTGATCATCAGCCAGGACACCGACGGCATGACCCACCCGGCAGAGATCGACATGCAATGGGCCATTGGCCGCAAGAAACCGTTCTTCGTCGGCAAGCGTTCCATCGAAATCCTTGAAGCGCAGCCGCTCAAGCGCAAGCTGGTCGGTTTTACCCTGCCCAAGGGCAGCCCGCAGCCGCTGGAGGGGCACCTGGTGCTGGACGGGCCGGATATCAGCGGCAATGTCACTTCCTGCGAATACTCGCAAACCCTGGGGCAGATCATCGGCCTGGCCTATGCCGGTGCCCACCAGGCCACCCCCGGCATGCACATCCCGATCCGTGTAGAGGGCGGTGCCATGGTGCATGCCAAGGTGGTGCAACTGCCCTTCCACGACCCCGACAACCTGCGCCAGGAGCTCTGAGCCATGACCAGTTTGCAAGCCAAAGCATTTATCCCTCGCAGCCCGCGGGCCGAGCTGCTGCACGCCTGTGCGTTGACCGACCTGACCGAGGTGGCGCGGGTCGGGTTTCGCGGGGGCGACAGTGCCGCCTACCTGCAGCAACGTGGCTACCGCTTGCCGCAGCAGCCGAACCAGGCCGTGCGCCAGGACGACGGCGGCTGGGTAGCGCGCTTGTCGCAGACCGAGTACCTGCTGCTGGGCAACCTGGCCGACGACGGCGCACGGGTGGCTGCCGTTGAGGCCGAGTGGGTGCAGGACGCCCAGCGCAACTACCTGCTGCCGCGCCAGGACAGCCATGCCTGGTTGCAGCTGTCAGGGGCACATGGCAGTGCGGTGATGGCCAAGTTGTGCGGGGTGGATTTGAGTGCCGAGGCTTTTCCGGTGGGCTCGGTGGCGCAGACTTCGGCGGCGCGGATCAATGTGATTGTGGTGAATGTGGGCAGTGATGGGCGGCCGGCGTTGCAGTTGCTGTTTGATCGGGCGTCGCAGGAGTATTTCCGTGGGGCGGTGCTGGATGCCATGGATGAATTCGAGGGTGGCTGGGTCGAGCTGGGTGAGTTGCCCGGTTTGTAGATAGTGCGAACAACCAAAGCTATACAGAAAATTTCTTCTGTATAGATTTCTACAGCGACCTGCACTATACCTTGTACAACAAACTTATTTTGTACAGGTATTGTGCATGTCCAGCTACCTGCAATCCTTCGCCCAACGCTTTGCCACGCTCGACACGCACAACCTCGACCTGCTGAACGACCTGTACAGCGAGGACGTCGAATTCCGCGACCCTCTGCACCAGCTCAACGGCCTGCCCGCGCTGAGGGCTTATTTCGCCCAGTTGTACGCGAAGGTGCCCGAATGCCATTACCGCTTCGAAGGCACCGACGAGCTGGAGCCGGGCCACGGCTACATTCGCTGGACCTTGCACTTTCGCCACCCGCAGCTGGCCTGTGGGCAACTGATCAGCCTGCAAGGCTGCAGCCACCTGCGCTGGCATGAGCGGGTGCACTTTCACCAGGATTACTTTGACGCCGGTGCACTGCTGTACGAGCACGTGCCGGTCTTAGGCAGCGTGATTTGCTGGCTCAAAGGCAGGCTGGCATGAGCCGTTGCTGGCTGACCGGCGCCAGCAGTGGCATCGGTGCGGCGCTGGCGTTGCACTTGCTGGAGCAAGGCCATCAGGTGGCGCTGGGGGCACGCCGGGTAGACAAGCTGACAGCGCTGGCAGCGCGGTTCCCGGGCCAGGTACTGCTGACCGTGGGTGATGTCGACCAGCCTGGGCACGTGGCGCAAATGGCCGAGCAGATCGAACGCGCCTGGGGCGCGCTGGACCAGGTGATTCTGAATGCGGGCACCTGCGAGTACCTGGAGCCGGGGCACTTCGACCCGATGCTGGTCGAACGGGTGATGCGTACCAACCTGACCGGCACCAGCCTTTGCCTGGCCGCCGCCCTGCCTTTGCTGCGCCGCGGCCGGCAACCACACCTGGTGGTCATGGGCAGTTCGGTCAGCTGGTTGGCACTGCCGCGTGCGGGGGCGTACGGCGCGTCCAAGGCGGCATTGCGTTACCTGGTCGAATCCCTGCGCATCGACCTCGTCGGCGAAGGCATTGATGTCACCCTGGTCAGCCCGGGCTTTGTCGACACCCCCCTGACCCGCCGCAACGACTTCCCCATGCCCCAGATGTGGAGCGCCGAACGCGCCGCCGCCCGTATCATCTCGCGCCTGCCGCGTCGCCCCCTGGAAATCACCTTCCCCGCCCCATTTACGCTAGTGCTGCGCCTGCTGGGCGCATTGCCGGCGCGCTGGCGCCTCAAGTTGGGCCGCCACCTGGCGCGCCAACCGCAGGGCTGACGTATGCGCATAGCCATCATCGGTACGGGTATCGCCGGCCTCACCTGCGCCCACCTGCTTGCGCGTCGCCATGAGGTCAGCGTGTTCGAGGCCGCGGACCGGGTCGGCGGACATACCCATACCGTCGACGTGCAATGGCAGGACCAGCACTACGCAGTCGATACCGGTTTCATCGTGTTCAACGACTGGACATACCCCCAATTCATCCGCCTGCTCAAGCACCTGGGCGTGGCCTCGCGGCCAACCGAAATGAGCTTTTCGGTGCATGACCCGCGCACAGGCTTCGAGTACAACGGTCACGACCTGGACACCCTGTTTGCCCAGCGGCGCAACCTGCTGTCTGCCGGTTTCTGGAGGATGTTGCGCGACGTGCTGCGCTTCAATCGCCAGGCTCCAGCCGACCTGGGCCAGCAACGCATCGACAGTGCGACTACCCTCGGTAGCTACCTGCACGCCCAGGGTTATGGACGGCGTTTCATCGATCATTACATCGTGCCCATGGGGTCAGCCATCTGGTCGATGTCGCCGGCCGACATGCTGAACTTCCCCTTGCAGTTCTTCGTGCGTTTCTGCCAGAACCACGGCCTGCTGTCGGTCAATCATCGCCCGCAATGGCGCGTGATCGAGGGTGGCTCGCGTGCATACCTCAAGCCCCTGTGCCAGCCTTTTGCCCAGCGCATACGCTTGGGCAGCCCGGTGCAGCAGGTATCGCGGGACGAGGGTGGTGTGGCAGTCACCTGGCCAGGCGGCAGCGAACGCTTCGACAAGGTAGTGTTCGCCTGCCACAGCGACCAGGCCCTGGCCCTGCTGGCAGCGCCCAGCGAACAGGAGCGCGCCATACTCGGCGCCATTCGCTATGCCAGCAACGACGTGGTGCTGCACACCGACACACGCTTGCTGCCGCAGCGGCGCAAGGCCTGGGCCGCCTGGAACTACCGGCTGGGCGACAACGCGCAGGCGCCCGCCGCACTCACCTACAACATGAACATTCTCCAGGGCATCGAGGCGCCGACCACGTTTTGCGTAAGCCTCAACCAGACCGCCCTGGTGGACCCGCACCAGATAATCGCCCGTTTCGACTATGCACACCCTCAATACAGCCTGGCCGCCATGGCGGCACAGGCCCGTCACGGCGAACTGCAAGGGCCGTTGCACAGCTACTACTGCGGTGCTTATTGGGCCAACGGTTTTCACGAAGACGGCGTGCTCAGCGCGCTGAACGTGGCCCGCCATTTTGGAGAGCAGCTGTGAACAGCAGCCTGTGCCAGGGCTGGGTCAGCCACCGGCGCGTGTGCCCAAGGCCCCATGCATTTCGCTACCGGGTTGGCATGTTCTACCTGGACCTGAACGAACAACAGCAGTTGCGCAACCTGAGCCGCTGGCTTGGGCCATCGCGGCTAGCGCCTTTGTGCTGGCGTGAAACCGACTACCTGCCGGCGCTGACGCGCCAAGGCAAATCACTGGCCGACGCTGCCCGGCTGCTGGTCGGCCAAGCCATCGGCCAGCGTCCCGAAGGTGCCGTGCACCTGCTTACCCAACCACGCTGTTGGGGGTTGTCCTTCAACCCGGTGAGCACGTACTTCTGCCATGACCGGCAGGGCCAACTCGCGGCCGTGCTGCTGGAAGTGCGCAATACCCCATGGCGTGAACGCTTCCATTATGTGCTGCCCGTGAACGGTGACCTGACCCGGCCATTTACCGTGGCCAAGGCGTTCCATGTTTCGCCGTTCATGCCGCTGGACATGGACTATCACCTGCGTTTCGCCCTCGATGCCCAGCGGGTGCATATCCACATGGAGAACTGGCGCGCCGGGCACAAGGTGTTCGAAGCCGACCTGGCACTCCAACGCCAACCGTTGGACCGCGCCGCCTTGCAGCGGCACATCCTTACGTTCCCCTGGATGAGCCTGCGCACCCTCACTGGCATCTATTGGCAGGCCTTGCGCCTGCTGCTCAAACGCACGCCCGTGCACGACCACATCACCAGCCAGCACGACCTGGCACTCGGCCAACCCACCGTTGAGGAGCCCGACCATGCCCGAACCGACCCTGAGCGTTAGCAAATCGGCAAGCATTGCCCCTCTGCTCGGCGGCCTGGCCAAGCGCGCCGTACTCGCACAATTGCGCCAGCTGCGCCATGGCAACCTGCGCCTGATCAGCCAAGGCCAGCAGTGGTCCTTCGGCGACGTTGCCAGCCGGCTTTACGCCGAAGTGGAAGTGATTGACGAGGCAGCTTGGGGCCTGGTTGCAGGCAATGGCTCGATTGGTGCCGGGGAAGGCTATATCCACGGTTACTGGCGCAGCCCGGACCTTGCTGCGGTCACCCGCTTGTTCGTGGCCAACCTGGATGTGCTGGATGCCATGGAGGGTGGCCTGGCACGCCTGGCACGGCCGGCACTGCGCTTGCTGCACCGTTTCAACCGCAACAGCAGGCGTGGTGCGCGGCGCAACATCCTGGCCCATTACGACCTGGGCAACGCGCTGTTCGAGCGCCTGCTCGACCCCACCATGATGTACTCCGCCGCGCAGTTCGACAGCCCTTTGCAAACACTTGAACAGGCCCAGAACCAAAAGCTGCGGCGCATCTGCGAAAAGCTCGAACTCATGCCCCACGACCACTTGCTGGAGATCGGCAGCGGCTGGGGCAGCCTGGCCATCCACGCCGCCCAGCAGCATGGCTGCCGGGTTACCACCACCACCCTTTCGGCAGCGCAGCACGCCCACACCCTGCAACGGGTAAAGGCATTGGGCCTGGAACAGCGCATCACGGTGCTGCTTGAGGACTACCGCGACCTGCGCGGGCGCTTCGACAAGCTGGTGTCGATCGAGATGATCGAAGCCGTCGGTCACCGCTACCTGCCCACGTACTTTCGCCAGTGCGCCGCGCTGCTCAAGGATGACGGCCTGATGCTGGTGCAAGCCATTACCATCCGCGACCAGCGCTACGCCCAGGCAAGGCGCTCGGTGGATTTCATCCAGCGCTACATCTTCCCCGGTGGCGCCTTGCCCTCACTGAGCGTGCTGCTGGATACCGCCAGCCGTCAGACCGGGTTGAACCTGGTGCACCTTGAGGATTTTGGCCAGGACTACGCACGCACCCTGGGCCATTGGCGCGACAACTTGCACCTGGCGCGTGCGGAGTTAATGGCACTGGGGTATGACGATACCTTCCAGCGCTTGTGGGAGTTCTACCTGTGTTATTGCCAGGGTGGGTTCGAAGAACGAACCATCGGCGTGGCGCAACTGCTCTGGGCCGCACCGCAGGCGCGCAAGGCACCGCTGCCGGGCCGCTGAGCGTGAGGCGCAGGTGGCTGATTGGCAACGCACTGTGGCTGCAAGCTGGCTGGTGGGCCTGCGTACTTGGCGCACGCCAGCCCTGGCTGCTGCTGGCGGCGATGGCTGGCGTGCTGGTACACCTGCGCTTGTGCCCGCACCCCCGCAGTGAGATGCGCGTCCTGCTTGGCGTGGCGATTGCCGGTTGCCTGCTCGACAGCCTGCTGGGCATGCTGGGTGTGTTCCACTTCGAACACTGGCCCTTGCCGCCTTGGTTGGCACTGCTATGGGTGGTACTGGCCAGCGGGCTGCGCCACAGCCTGGCATGGGCCGGGCGACCGCTGTGGCGCGCCGTGCTGCTGGGCATGCTGGGCGGCCCGTTGGCTTACCTGGCCGGGGCACGCGTGGCTGGCATCGAGTTGCCTATGGGGCCGCTGCGCACCGCACTGGTTCTGGCGCCGGTCTGGGCGCTTGCGCTGCCGCTGGCATTGCGCTTCGCGGCCAGGGGCTAACGCAGGTCTATAGCTGCACCAGGCGCTCGCGCAGGAACTCGACAAACCCCTGCACCGGCCGCGCCACCTGCCGATGTTGCGGGTACACCGCCGACAACTGCAACGCTGGCGGCGTCCAGTCTTCCAGTACAGTGACCAGCCGCCCATCTGCCAAGGCCTGGCCAACGATAAAGGTCGGCAGGTAGGTTACACCCATCCCGGCAATCGCTGCGTCCCGCAGCAACTCGCCGTTGTTGGCGCGCATACGCCCGGTTACCTGAATAGCCTGTGCCTTGCCGCCCTGGCGGAACTGCCACTGCACCTGCCGCGAATGCCCATAAGGCAAGCAGTCATGCCCGGCCAGCTCATCCGGCTGTACCGGTGTTCCTCGCGCCTGCAAGTAAGCCGCACTCGCGCAATACACCCGCTCGACACTGGCAATACGCCGCGCAATCAGGCTTGAGTCCTCCAGCGCGCCAATCCGCAGCGCAAGGTCATAGCCCTCGCCGATCAGGTCCACAGCGCGGTCGCTCAGGTCCACCTCCACATCCACCTGCGGGTGCAATTGCAGGAACTCGGTCAGCAGGCAGCCCAGGTGAGACATGGCGAACGACAGGGGTGCACTCAGGCGCAAGGTGCCACGCAAGGCCTGGGCCTGGCCGCTGATGTCATGTTCCACCTGCTGCACTTCGCCCAGCAGGCGCAGGGCCGACTGGTAGTAATGCTGGCCCAGTGGCGTGGCATCCAGGCGCCGGGTGGAGCGGTTGAGCAGGCGCACACCCAGGCGCTCTTCAAGCTGCATCAGGCGCCGGCTGACCGATTGCTTGGACATGCCCAGCCGGTCGGCGGCAGCGGTGAAACTGCCGGCCTCCATCACCTGGGCGAAAATCCGCATGTCTTCGTAAGGGTTCATTGTCTCGCTCTTGGTGACAGTCAAACGCTTTATAACGGCTTTTTCCCACAAGTGCATCTCCCTAATCTACGCACAGGTCGCAGCGATGGCCCAGCAGGCCAGGCAAGACGCCCATTACCAACACTTGCATAGAAAAGGATTCGCTCATGAACATTGTCCACAAAGCCCTTACCGCCTCCCTTCTGGCCCTGTCCGTTTCCAGCGCCTTTGCCGCAGGCAGCCCAGGTGTCGAGCAACAGACCCAGGCCTTCCTCGAAGCCCTGGAGAAAGGCGGTGGCAAGCCACTGGAACAACTCAGCCCGAAAGACGCCCGCGCAGTGCTTACCGGAGCCCAGGCTTCGGTCAAGGTCGACCTCTCCGGTATCGAGGTGAAGGCACACACCATCCAGGCCAACGGCGAGTCGATCAAGCTGCAAGTGGTGCGCCCGGCCAACGTCAAGGGTGACCTGCCAGTGTTCATGTTCTTCCACGGCGGCGGCTGGGTACTCGGCGACTTCCCGACCCACCAGCGGCTGATCCGCGACCTGGTGGTCGGCTCCGGTGCGGTGGCGGTCTACGTGGACTACACCCCGTCACCTGAAGCGCACTACCCGACAGCGATCAACCAGGCGTATGCCGCCACCCGCTGGGTAGCCGAGCATGGCAAGGAAATCGGCGTGGACGGCAAGCGCCTGGCCGTGGCCGGCAACAGCGTCGGCGGCAACATGGCGGCGGTGGTTGCACTCAAGGCCAAAGAGGCCGGCACCCCTGCCCTGCGCTTCCAGTTGCTGCTGTGGCCGGTGACCGATGCCAGCTTCGAAACGGCCTCGTACAAGCAGTTTGCCGAAGGGCACTTCTTGACCACCGGGATGATGAAGTGGTTCTGGGACAACTACACCACCGATGCCAGTGCCCGGGCACAAATCTACGCCTCGCCGCTGCGGGCCAGCAGTGAACAGCTCAAGGGCCTGCCGCCAGCGCTGGTGCAGACCGCCGAATTCGATGTGCTGCGCGATGAAGGTGAAGCGTATGCCCGCAAATTGAATGCGGCCGGCGTGACCGTGACCTCGGTGCGGTACAACGGGATGATTCATGACTATGGGCTGCTCAACCCACTGAGCCAGGTGCCGGCGGTGAAGGCGGCAATGCGGCAGGCGGGCGCTGAACTCAAAGTGCACCTTCAATAACCTCATCCATCCATACGGCAGGGCCTGGCGCCCTGTCGCCCCAGGAGTACGATCATGCTTACCGTACGCAACGCCCAAGACCGCGGCCTGGCCTTCCATGGCTGGTTGAAATCCTTCCACACGTTCTCGTTCGGCCATTACCGCAACCCGGACGAGCAAGGCTTCTCCGACCTGCTGGTGATCAACGACGACCGCGTCATCGCTGGCAAGGGCTTTGGCCAACACCCGCACCGCGACATGGAAATTTTCAGCTATGTGCTTGAAGGCGCGCTGGAGCACAAGGACACGCTGGGCACCGGTTCTGTGATTCGCCCAGGTGATGTGCAACTGATGAGCGCAGGCCATGGCGTGGCCCACAGCGAGTTCAACCACAGCCACGCGCAGCCTGTGCATTTCCTGCAGATCTGGATCGTGCCCAACGTGCAAGGGGCGACACCGCGTTACCAGCAACAGCATTTCAGTGCCGAGGAGAAGCGCGGCAAGCTGCGCCTGATCATCTCGCCGGATGGCGCCGAGGGGTCGTTGCAGGTGCGGCAGAATGCGCGGGTGTATGCCGGCCTGTTCGACGGTGACGAACGCGCCACGCTGACCCTGCCGGAAAACCGCCATGCCTATGTGCATGTGGCCCGGGGCAGCGTCGAGCTCAATGGGCAAAGGTTGAATGAGGGCGATGGGGTGCGGGTGAGGCACGAGCAGGCACTGGAGCTGGCTAAGGGGGTGGATGCCGAGGTACTGGTGTTCGACCTGCGGCCCCATGAGTTGCCAGGCATGCCATAAGCAGGATCGGCCATGTTGCGGGGAGCCCGTGGCAGATTCCATTGCCCTGGCAATGGCATCAGGGTTGCCAGATGCTCGCCGCGACAGCTTCAGCACCAGTGAGATCGAGCGCCGCCCGCGCGGCGCATCGCGAACAAGCTCGCTCCTACAGTTGTTTCGAGCCAATCATTGCTGTGGGATATGCGCGCGAACACTTTGGCGCACTGGCGTCATGCTGCCAGTTCTTCCCACGCTTCCACCACTTCTTGCGGTGTATAGCTAAGCGCAGGCCGTTGGCGAACTACAGCAACCACCACCGGTTTCAGGTAGAAGTTGGCCATCGCCCGACGATTGTCCTTGGCAGCGAAGATCACTTCCAGGCTTTTGGCGTTCAATACCTGGTCAAGGTTGCTGTTGACGCTGTCAATTTCTTCCTGGGCCAGCATGAAAGCGATGGCCAGGTATTCCAGCTGGGCCTGGATGATCTGGATGATCAGCACCTTGTCGTCCTGTACAAGTTTGCCCATCAGCTTGCTGGAAACCGCTGAAGCAACAATGCCGCCGATGATGCCTCCGGCCGTTCGCCCAACCATCATGCCCACCGGCCCAAGCGGGGCCGCAACGATGCCGCCAACGATGGAACCGGCAGCCCCACCCACCACGCCAGAAGACGTGACCGCCAGGTTTTTCGCGAACTGGGCCTTCGAAATGCGCCCACGGGCCAACTTGAGCAGGTCTGGCCCGGTGGTCACGGCAATGACCGCGATCGAGCTTACAACCGTGCCGCGCAAGGCCTTGTTCAGCCCCGACTTGCTGACACCCATGCCCTTGGCGAGCAACCCACGGGTACTTGGCGCCAGCCCGGTAACATCGATCAGGGCCAGCGAACGCTGCACCACATGCAGGCGATGCAACTGCTGGGTCGCCACATAGATCGTGAGGCTGCGGCCAAAACTGCGGCCAGCCTGCACACTGGCAACCTGCAGGGCTTTACGGCGGTCGTTGGTCTTCAGGTAGAACAGCGTCGCACTGACACCAAAGCTGATACCACCGGCCACTGCCCCCACGATGACACCTTCGGCAATATCGTAGCTGATCGACTCAAAGGTGCCGAACTTGGTCACGTTGCGCGCCTGGTCGTAGGTCAGGTGGCCTTTGCGAATCAGCTTCTGCGCTTCTTTCGGGTCGGTCACCCCCGGCACTTTCCCCGCCTCGATTTTTTTCTCGAGGGTGCGTACGGCTTGAACGTACTGATCCTTGGGGACCTCGATCTGCATCGGTCGCCCCTGCGCATCATAGTACCGGTACACACCCTGCTTGCCGGCAAAGGCAGCGCCGACACTACGGGCAGCCGTGGCGCAGTACTTGGTCTGGATCATCTGCCCCTGCACTAGGCGGTCAGCACCGTTCCTGGCATTGTTGTCACCCAGCAACTGCGCATCACGGCCCATCATCCGGTCGAGGCGATGGTTGCCCCGTTCGGCGGCGATACCATGCCCCTGGCCACCTGCGGCAAACAGTTTGTGGTTGGCGTCCCAGGCACTTCCCGCCGCCATGAGAATGAAGCCGGTGGTAGCCGCATCCGCAAGAAACTCATGGTCAGGCTTTTCTCGCACGGTCAGGCAGAGCTTTTCCGTCTCGGCGCAAATGGACGAACAGAACCACTCCGTGTCGTTTGCGCTGGGCCGCAGCTCGGCCAGACCGCATGCCGTGCAGCAACTGATGTGATGAGAAACGGCGAAGGCAACCCAGAAGCGCCCATCCTTGAAGTCACGATACTGGCCAAAGGTCATTTGCCTGTCGATGAAGTCTTGCCCCGCGTCACCTTCAAAACCGAAAGCACTACGCACAAGCCCCGCCAACGTCTCTGGCTTGTGCCGGGCTTGCTTGATCAACACACCGTGCAGGGCCTTGAAGCGGTTGCGGTACCAGTCGCCCTTGAACACCCAACGCCGGCCGGCGACTTCCATCTCTCTCAACGAACCGTTGGCCACCCGCAGCGAAAGCCGCCCATTGAACAGGGTTTCGACAGCCTCATCGTCCAGCAGGCTGTCCTTGGCCAAAACCTTGAGCTTGTCGCTGACGTTCAGCGAGGTTTTCACCTCCAGAGCCAGGGCGATGGCCTTCTCCAGCTCAATGCAAGCCTTGTCCTGGCTCATGCAGTAAGCCTGTACCAACAGCGCGAGAGCCCAATAGGTGTACGCAGCCAGTTCAGCCCCTGCCCAGCCCATCGCCGTAAACAGCGCCGGCATGAACGCTGAAGCCAACACCAGGGCGAAGGTACCGTGCACGCAGCGATGGAACGTCTTGTCATGTTGCGCAAGCCAGGCGTCGGCGCCATTCCCTGCCAGGCATGCCTTGCTCTTGCGGCGCAGGCCAAACATGCAAGGGTACAACACGGCAGGCGCCAGGAACTTGAGTGCGGCAAACGTGCCAGCGTCATGGAAACCATGCCAGCCAAGTGCGCCCCAGCCCACGGCCAGCAGCAGCGTTGTAGCAGCTGTAAGCCATGCCAGCGCCGCTCGCAGCCCGGGCTTTTTCAGCAGCGCCTCCAGGGCGACACCGTAGCCAACGGGTATTCCCAGCATGACGATTCCCGCGAGCCCGAGCATGGCCTGCAGCGCCACGCCAGCAAAACGCAACAGCTTCGCCATCAGCGCCAACGCGATCACGGTGACGATAAGTCCAAGGATGATGCCCACTATCGGATGCCCCCATGACACGCAGGCAGTGAACAGAAGAACAGGCGTCCAGGCATGGGTAGAGCTCCAGGTGGTAAAAGGGCGCGAGCTTGATAGCACATAGACATCAACGAGCCAATGCCAAGCGTGTAATTCGCCACTTTTGGCGCTTACGAAGCATGCCTGTTGACATCCGGACTGCTCAGTCACTAGATTGAATGCAGCATTGCATACAACAAAACAGGAGTCGTGGATGAACAGGTTCCAGAACAAAGTGGCAATCGTGACGGGTGGTGCCGGGGGCATTGGCGCTGCCATTGCCTCCCGGCTGGCAAGCGAAGGTGCGACCGTTGTGGTCAGTGATGTCAACCTTGAAGCGGCGCAAGCTGTCGCTCAGGCCATTGAGGCAACGGGTGGCAAGGCGCTGGCCATCGCCGCCGACATTGCCTCCGGCGAGGCATGCCGTGGCTTGGTAGAGCGAGTTGCGAGCGATTACGGGCGCATCGACGTGCTGGTCAACAACGCTGGCATCAACCGCCGTGGCAACCTGTTGGCCCTGAGCGAAGAGGACTGGCACACCAGCTTCGCAGTCAACCTGGATGCCATGTTCCACCTGTGCCGTGCAGTGCTGCCGGGCATGATCGAAGCGGGCGGCGGCGCCATCGTCAACACCGCCTCGCAGTGGGGGCTGTACCCGGCCCCCGGGCACATTGCCTACAACGTGACCAAAGCGGCGGTAGCCTCGTTCACGCAGAACCTGGCGCGCGACTACGCGCCGCAGAAGATCCGGGTAAATGCCGTATGCCCGGGCGAGATTCACACGCCGATGCTGGAGGCTGGCGTGCTACGTTCCGGCCGCACTATTGCCGACCTGGATCGCATGGTGCCGTTCGGGCGCATCGGCAAGCCAGAAGAAGTGGCAGCGCTGGTGGCCTTCCTGGCGTCGGACGAAGCGGCGTTCATGTGCGGGTCGCTGGTGGAGATAACCGGGGCACAGGCAGTGGCCTGACGTGTGTTGGGGCTGCTTTGCAGCCCCAACCCTGAGCAGCCCCGCTACCGGAACTGGTACTCCAGGCCCGCCCCCGCATACCACGAGCGCCCAGGCGCCGCCTCGTAATAACGCCCGTTGCTGTCCCCGACAATCACAGAACCGACGTACTGCCGGTCAAACAGGTTGTCCAGCCGCACCAGCTGATGGAACGTCCAGGCCCCGACATGCTGCTCAAAGCGCGTACGCCAGTTGAACACGGCATACGCTGGCGCCGGCTTGGCGTTGTTGCTGTCGTCTACATACACCTTGCTGCGGTACTGCCCTTCAAGCCCCATGCTGATGGATGACACCGGCTTCCACACCAGCTCGCCGTACAGGTTGTCGAGCGGCACGCCTGGCAGCCGGTTACCACGTTCTATGGCCTGGCTGACGTCATCGGCATAGCGGGCGTCGGTGCGGGTATACACCCAAGTGGTCTGCCACTGCTCGCTCAAGTCACTCTGCAGGCTTGCCTCAAAGCCGCGCCGTACCGTGCGCCCCGCATTGCGATAGCTGGTTCGGCCACCCGTGGCACTGGCAACGACAATTTCGTCATCGGTATGAATTTCATACACCGCCGCGTTCAGGCGCGTGCGTTCGCCAAGGCGGTATTTCACACCCATTTCGTACTGCATGCTGGTGGCCGGCTTGAGGCCGAAGTTGAAACGCTCAACGTCGCCCGGCGCATAGGCCATCTCCGCTTGCGTCGGGGTTTCGAAGCCTTTGCCAACACTCACGTAGCCACGCAGGTCGGGTGTGAACGCGTACATCACAGAAAGCGAGGGGGTCGCCTGCTGGTAGGTTTTCGAACCACTGGAGTCGCCGTTGGCCAGGTAATGGTCGTCGACTCGCATTTGCATGGTGCTGTAGCGCAGCCCAAGTTCGCTGGTCCAGTTGCCGATTTCCCAATGCGCCTGCAAGTACGGGTCCAGGCTGGTGGCGGTGTCCTGCTCGTCACGGCGCAGCTCGCCCTTTACGCCCAGCTGGTCGCCGCTGAAGTTCTGGTAGCCGCGGCGGTCGTCGTTGCTCTGGTCATAGTCGGCGCCGATAGTGAAGGTGAGGTTGCCGGGCACGTCGGCAACCGGCTGGATCCAGCGCAAGGTGCCGCCGTGGAATTCACGGTCGAAGTCCACCACCCCGCCACCCCGCTGGCTGTTGGAGGCCACCGTTCTGGGAATCGACAAGTACTGCACCACGCTGCGCCGCCCGGCATACAGGTTGAACTGCAACGTGGCATCACCGAAGTAGCGCTCGTAGTTCATGCCCAGTTGCTGGTGGTCGATGCTTTTGCGGGTGTTGTAGGTTTCGGCCACGGCCGCCGTGGAACGCGGGTCATGTTTGTAGGCCTCCCAGGTTTGCCCCAGCGGGTCCTGCGTATTGTTCTGCTCCAGGCTGCTGTAGATCAGCGCCAGGCGCGAGTCTTCATCAGGCTTGAAATGGACCTTGGCGAAGGTCTGGTCACGGCGCGCGGCGCTGTGGTCGCGGTAGCCATCGGTATCCAGGCGCGAGGCATCCAATACGAAGCCGGCGGTATCGCTGCCGCCTTCGGCCGACAGGTGGTTCTTGTTGAAACCGTCGCTGCCGAAGGTGGTTTCGGCGCCCACACGGGCCGGCCCCTGCCCGTCCCGGCTGAACATCTGGATCACGCCGCCGGCGTTGCTGCCATACAGTGTCGCGGCCGGACCGCGCAGCACCTCGAGCCGGTCGGCCACATCCAGGTTGAGCGTGGCTGCCTGCCCTTGCCCGTCCGGCGTACTGGCGGGAATACCGTCGCTCAGTAGCTTGATGCCGCGCACCCCGAATGCCGAGCGGGCACCGTAGCCCCGCGAGGATATCTGCAGGTCCTGGGCATAGTTCTGGCGGTTCTGCACCACCAGCCCAGGTACTTTGGTCAGCACTTCTGACAAGTTGACGCCAAGCTGGCCATGCGTACCTTGGGACAGGTCGATGCTATCCACCGAAAAAGGCAGGTCGAACGTGCTGGTGGGCGCGTACGCGCCAGTCACCACCAGCGGCTCCATGAGCACCGCATCGGGTACATCGGTGGCGGCATGGCCAAGGGTGCTCATGCCCCCTGTCAGCAACAGGAACAGCCCGCCACGGGCAGGCAAACGAGAAGGGAATGGGTACATGCAAAACTTCCTGAACCCGGGCACGACGCATTGCGCGTGTGCCCAGGGCAACGCCACCCTGCACAGGCATGGCAGACGCAAACTATGAAATCGAAACTGCAGAACAGTGTGGAAGCGCTATTACAACAGACCCAGGCAGCCAGCGCACTGCCTGTCTGCCTTCAAGCATGCGCCAGCGCTACACATTTGCGCGCCAGGATCATCGTAGGGTCCACCAACGCGACTGCCCTGCCACTCAGGTCGAAGGCATCACAGTGGCTGAGCACCAGCGGCAGCTCCGTACATCCCAGGATCAACACCTTTGCACCGGCTTGGGCAAGGTGCTCGGCAGCAACCAGCAACTGCTCCCGGCAAAGGCCCTGCGTAAAGCCGGCCTTGATGCCGCGCGCACCGTAAATGGCCTGCATGACCAGCTTCTGGTAATCCGGCGCCGGCACGATCACCGTCAGCCCGGCGCGGCTCGCAGCCTGGTGGTAGACCTGGCTGGCTACGGTCCCTGAGGTAGCCAGCAGACCAATCGCGTTGTCGGCGCCGTAGGTGTGCTTTATCCAGGCGATCGTCTCGCTGAGCATGTTGACGATGGGGACACGCAGGTGTTCCTGAATACGCTCGACAAACGCATGAGCCGTATTGCACGGGATTGCAATAGCATTGGCCCCTGCGCTCTCCAGCCGCTTGCAGGCCGCGTACATGGCCATCGTGGGGTCCGTTTCATCATTCACCAGATTGGCCGTGCGGTCCGGTATTTGCGGGTTCTGATCCACCACCATCTTGATGTGGTCCTGGTCACGATCTGCCGGGGTACTCGCGACAACCTTGCCCAGGAAGTCCACCGTAGCCGCGGGGCCAACGCCACCCACGATACCCAGTTTGAAAGGCAGGTCACGTGGCGCACGTGTGCCTTGGGTTGCAAAAGTGGCATAGAGGTCGTTGATATCCAGTACGTCGATACCACGGCGCTGCAAGCCGCCACTTACCAGGGAGAGCTCCGTCATGCCCGGAACGATCAGGGTCGCCCCCTGGGCCTTCAGTGACAGACAGGCCTGATGGACAGCCTCCAGTGGCACCCCATCCAGATGCCCATCCTTGATGCCGCTGCCACCATACATGGCCCGCATGAGGGCATCCTGTGCCTGCGCGTCGGGGTACACCAGCGCGTACTCGTCGCCCAGTGCCCGCTCAAAAAGCCCGCAATGGCGCACGTAGTCCGAAGCAAGCACGCCAAGCGTACTGCCCGGCCCGGCAATGCGGCGAATGTGCTGCACCAGGCTTTGCATCATGTCCAGCACCGGGATACCCAACTCGTCCTGAATCTCTGCACGAAAGGTCTGGCTGGCGAAGCACGGCAGCAAGATTGCTTGCACACCGTTTTGTTCAAATGACTTGCACACTTCGAACACGTAGAACTTTCGCGCGGTCATGCTCGCGCCTGCGTCCAACGGCAGTTGCGCGCCCTTGAAGGGGTGCTGTTCGAGCAGAAAATGAAAACGCCCCTGATCCTCCAGCACTGCCCGCGACTTCACAAGTTTGTAGAACAGGTCGCCGCCCGCAAGTGACCCAAGCCCACCGACAATACCGATCTTTTGCGTAATGGGTAGTTGGGCGGATGCCTTCTTCGACTTCATGAAGCTGCTCCTCAGGCGACCGATACTGGGCGGTCGAGGGTGGACGGTCGAGCGGCGGTGTCGTCTGCAGCCTCCGGCTCGGACTTGGCAATTACTGCCGTGGCGATGCTATTGCCAACGACATTGGTAGCGGTACGTGCCATGTCGAGGAACTGATCGATGCCGATGATCAGCAGCAGGCCAGCCTCTGGCAGGTTGAACATCGGCAAGGTCGCAGCAACTACCACCACAGAAGCACGCGCAACACCTGCCATGCCTTTGCTGGTGATCATCAGGGTCAAGAGGATCAGCACCTGCTGGGTAAAGCTGAGGTCGATGTTGTACGCCTGGGCGATGAACATGATGGCGAATGCCTGGTACATCATCGAACCATCGAGGTTGAACGAATAGCCCAGCGGCAAGACAAAGCTGGACACGCGCTTCGGTGCACCAAACTTTTCAAGCGCCTCCATCGTTTTCGGGTAGGCCGCCTCGCTGCTGGCGGTAGAAAACGCCAGCAAAACCGGCTCACGAATCAGTTTGGCCAGCGAGATGACCGACGTGCCCAGGAACAGGTAACCCACACCGAACAGCACAGCCCACAGCAGCAGGATGCCGAGGTAGAACTCGACAATGAGCTTGCCGTAATCGACCAACAAACCCAGGCCTTGGGTGGTGATTGCCGAAGCGATAGCCGCGAACACCCCGATTGGCGCAAACGCCATGACATAGTCGGTGATGCGAAACATCACTTTAGAGAGTTCATCGATGCAATCCACAACTTTCGTGTGCCCGGCACGGTTGACGCCAGCCAACGCGAAACCGAAGAACAACGAGAACACCACAATCTGCAGTATTTCATTATTCGCCATTGCCTCTGCAATGCTGCGCGGAAAAACATGACTAATAAACACTTTAAGGCTGAAGTTACCGATGTCCACGGGTGCTGCAACGGCATCCGCATGTTGCGCAACTTGCAGGTTGATCCCGGCGCCGGGCTCAAACAGGTTGACCAGCGCCATACCAATGGCCAATGAAATGGCTGAAGCACACACAAACCAGCCCATGGCACGGAAGCCAATGCGACCGACCGAGCGCGAGTTCCCCATGCTTGCGATCCCGCCCACCAGCGTAGCGAACACAAGCGGCGCAATGATCATTTTAATCAAGCGCAGAAATATATCCGTGACCATGGTGAAGTAAGCAGCGATCTCATTCGCGGCTTGCTCGCTCCCTGCGAAATGATGACAGGCCCAGCCGACAATGACGCCCGCCGCAATACCCATGGCGATTCGACGCGGAAGCTTATTATTTTTCACGACAGTTTCCTCACGTGATCTTGTATTTCTTCTATTTGGCAGGATTTAGATAAAAGCAGGAACACCGGCCTCTCTGAGCGGGTGTCGGAGATGAGTCTATCGTCATGAGAAAAGGCAGTTGATGAGTAATAGGGCTGGCCCTATGCGTTTTCGGAATAGTTAGTAGCCCATGCTGTCAGCACTCATTCAAACACGCTTACACTCGGCGCCTGGTGAAGGAGACCCGAGATGCAGATCAAGTGGCTGGACGACCTCCTGGCGGTCGCCGAATGGAAGAATTTTTCGCGCGCTGCCGAGGTGCGATGCGTTACCCAGTCGGCACTCTCCCGAAGAATCCGCGCGCTGGAAGAGTGGGTGGGTGTCGAGCTGGTTGACCGAGCCACCTACCCGGTGCATCTCACCCCTGCCGGCCAGACCTTTTGCGATGAATCTCGCCAGGCGCTGGCCACGCTCATGGCGCTGAGGGCAAGTCTTCGGGACGTCAAGCGGATGCCTGGGCGCTCGATCCAGATCACCGCAGCCCATAGCCTATCCATGACCTTCCTGCCAAAGTGGCTCAGCCAGTTCCAGCAAAACAATGAGCGCTTCAATGCCCGGGTAGTAGCAGCCAACATCAATGATGCGGTCATCGCCCTGGAAGAAGGCAGCTGCGACCTGATGATTGTCTACCATCACCCGCTGACCCCCATTTCGCTGGACCCTGAGCGTTTTGCCAGCCTCACCCTGGGGCATGACGCGTTCATCCCTGTGTGCGCAGCCAACGCTCATGGCAAGCCGCTGTTCAAGCTTGCTGCACGTCACAAACCCATTCCGCATCTGGCTTACACGGCGACGACGTTTCTGGGTAAGGTCGCAGACGTGGTCATTCGCAACGCTCCTGAAATCGCTCCCTTGGAGAGGTGCTACGAGGCAGATATGGCGATGCTGCTGGTGCGCATGGCCGTGGAGGGCTACGGGGTAGCCTGGCTGCCTTATAGCGCTGTGCAGGATGAACTTGAGAGAGGGTTGCTGGTGCAAGCCGGCGGCGCCGAATGGAGCACTCGCCTGGAAATCCGCTCGTACTGCTCGCTGTTGAACCAGAACCCCACGATGAGAAGCCTGTGGAACACTCTGGATAATGCTGCACACGGACCATCCCACGCTTGAGCACAGTTTTTACCTGGCAAGCTGTTGCGAATTTACTTACAGTGAAATACTGTATGTGCATACAGCAAAAAAAAGGGAAAAGCCTGTGTCCAGCACCGCCTCCGCCACCCCAAGCAGCTATGAACAACTGGGTGTACGCATCCAGAAGATCATCAACAGCCCCACCGCCCAGCGCAGCCGGGCGGCGCTGATCTTCCGCCTGGAACAGGAAAGCCCGGACGACTGGGAAACCTTGCTGGAAGAGATCGCAGAAAACGACAACGTCACCCTCGCCCACCGCGATGATGGCGGCGTGCAGGTTTTCTGGACCGTGCCGAAGGAAGACTGAGCACGCATGAGAGTTTCGCTTATTGCGGCAGCCTGCCTGTTACTGGCCACCCCGCTTGCTCACGCCGACGCCCCGCGCACATTCCAGGAGGCCAAGAAGGTCGCCTGGACGTTATATGCGCCGCAATCGACCGAATTCTATTGCGGCTGCAAATACAAGGGCAACAAAGTCAACCTGGCATCTTGCGGCTATAAACCCCGCAAGAATGCACAGCGAGCATCGCGCATAGAGTGGGAACACATCATGCCTGCCTGGCAAATCGGCCATCAGCGCCAATGCTGGCAAAGCGGTGGACGCAAGCAGTGTTCGCAGCACGACGAGGTGTACAAGCGTGCCGAGGCCGACCTGCACAACCTGGTGCCGAGCATCGGTGAAGTAAACGGCGACCGCAGCAACTTCAGCTTCGGTTGGCTGCCCGAGCAGCGCGGGCAGTATGGCAGTTGCCTGACCCAAGTCGACTTCAAGGCGAAGAAGGTCATGCCGCGCCCGTCGATCCGCGGCATGATCGCACGCACCTACTTCTACATGAGCAAGCAGTACAACCTTCGCCTTTCCCGCCAGGACCGACAGTTGTTCGAGGCCTGGAACAAGACGTACCCGCCGCAGGCATGGGAGCGGCAACGCAACCAGCAGGTGGCGTGCGTGATGGGGCGCGGTAATGAGTTCGTCGGGCCGGTCAACCTCAAGGCCTGCGGCTGAACCTCAAACCAATGCTTGCAAATAAGCGCTGGCTTCCCGATAACGGGCCAACCGCGCCAGGTCGGCGGGCCCAGGGCACGCAATGCGTGAAAGGTCGCTGTTGTCGGCCAGGTCGGCCAGCTTGACCGTACGCGCCAGCGGGTCACCGCTCAGGCGCACCACGAAGTCCTGGTACGCTTCGCCCTCGCGTCGGCTCAGCGCCAGCAAGGCGGCCAGGATTTTCAGCGGAAAACCCTCGCGCGCCAGGTCGGACAGGGTCAGCGGAGTGTCCTCGATCACATCGTGAAGTACTGCGACAATCCGTTGCTCGGGTGTGGTCACCCTCATCATCACGCGTAGCGGGTGGAGGATATAGGCAGCCCCACCCTTGTCGTATTGCCCTTCATGCGCCCTGGCGGCCACGGCAATGGCCCGCTCCAGTGTAGACATGAGGTTCCCCCCGTTCAGCATCTCCCAACCCAAGCATAGCCAACGTTGTGTGAACGGTGTCTATCTCGCGGTCAGGCTCTCGGTTTTACTCAGCGGCCAAGGCTGGGCGCGATCCCCTGTAGGAGCGGCCTTGCGTCGCGATGGGCTGCGCAGCAGCCCCAGGATTTCAGCGTCACGGCTGATTTATTTGGGGCTGCTGTGCAGCCCATCGCGACGCAAGGCCGCTCCTACAGGAGGCCGCGTCCGCTTGCGAAACCTGGGATGTTAGCGCGCCACGCCATGCTGGATGACTACCGAATCGGTGCCCAGCTTGGCCATCACTTCGTCCTTGCGGGCTTGCGCTTCTTCACGCGTTGGGAAAGGCCCCATTAGCACCACCGGCTTGCCTTCGCGGTACTCAACCGAAGACGGGATGCCCTTTTCGATCAACCGTGCGGTCATATCGCTCAGCGCGCCCATGTTGGCGCCCTGGATCACTTCCACATCCCAGCCTTCTGGTGCCGGCTCACCGGCCAGCGCGTCAGCACGGCGCTGCAGGTCGGCGCCTCCGCACACCTCACGGATGCGCAGGTTGTTGCCGGTGTCGTCGACGATGATGTCGTACTGGCCATTGCGCTTGATCGCCACGTAGCTACGGTAGGCTTCGTACTGCCCGGCATCATCCTTGCCGCGGACCTGGCCGCAGATAGTGCCCTGGGTGTCGATCCGTACGTTGCCGAACTTGGCAGTCTTGGGGTTGTGCAGGTGTTCGGCCACTTGCTTGTGCACGCCTTCGACCTCGTTCTCACAGCCCGCCAGGGCGAGCACTGCCATTACCACAGCCAGTTTGCGCACGCGTGTACCTCCAGATTCGAAGGCGCGGATTCTACCACGGCGGGCCATGCCCGCACCGCGACCAAACGTTACACGCTGCTTCGCGCGCACATGCAAAAAGGGCGATCATTTCTGATCGCCCTTTTCGGATTTGGTAGGCACAATTGGACTCGAACCAACGACCCCCACCATGTCAAGGTGGTGCTCTAACCAACTGAGCTATGTGCCTGTCGTGTGGTGCGCATATTAGTGATCGAATGCGTACCTGTAAAGCTTTTTTTTGAGAAAAATCAAAAACTTTCGAATGCGAGCGCTTTGCGCCCATACAACGGTTTACGCTGCTACAAAAAGCGGCAATGAAAAAAGGGGTGACCCTTGCGGATCACCCCTTCTTCGATTTGGTAGGCACAATTGGACTCGAACCAACGACCCCCACCATGTCAAGGTGGTGCTCTAACCAACTGAGCTATGTGCCTGTCGTGTGGTGCGCATTCTACGCATTCCTAAAACCCTGTCAACACTTTTTTTCGCGCTAACTCACTGAATCTTAGACTCTTTATAGAAAGACAGGCTGGCTGCACCCCGTAAAGGATTTTCATCAGACGACTAGCGGGTGTTTATTATTATTGATAGCATCGGTACATTCGTTAAAAATATAAAACACGAGGTTCCTGCAGCATGGCTAACACCCCCTACCCCCAGTCCTACTACGCCGCCTCGGCCAACCCGGTGCCGCCACGTCCGGCGCTGCAGGGTGAGGTGGAAACTGATGTGTGCATCATCGGCGCCGGTTACACCGGCCTTTCCAGCGCCCTGTTCCTGCTGGAAAACGGCTTCAAGGTGAGCATCGTCGAAGCGGCCAAGGTCGGCTTTGGCGCGTCGGGCCGCAACGGTGGCCAGATCGTCAACAGCTACAGCCGCGACATCGACGTCATCGAGCGCACCGTTGGCCCTAAAGAAGCTCAACTGCTGGGCCACATGGCCTTCGAAGGCGGGCGCATCATTCGTGAGCGCGTGGCCAAGTACAACATTCAGTGCGACCTGAAAGACGGTGGCGTGTTCGCCGCCCTGACCAGCAAGCAGATGGGCCACCTGGAGTCGCAAAAGCGCCTGTGGGAACGCTTTGGCCACAACCAGCTGGAGCTGATGGACCAGAAGCGCATCCGCGAAGTGGTTGCCTGCGACAGCTACATCGGTGGCATGCTCGACATGAGCGGCGGCCATATCCACCCGTTGAACCTGGCCCTGGGTGAAGCGGCCGCGGTCGAGTCGCTGGGCGGCGTCATTTATGAGCAAACCCCGGCCATCCGTATCGAGCGTGGCGCCAACCCGGTGGTGCACACACCACAGGGTAAGATTCGCGCCAAGTTCATCATCGTCGCCGGCAACGCCTACCTGGGCAACCTGGTGCCGGAGCTGGCTGCCAAGTCCATGCCATGCGGTACCCAGGTGATCACCACCGAGCCTCTGGGCGAAGAACTGGCACGCACCCTGCTGCCGCAGGACTACTGCGTCGAAGACTGCAACTACCTGCTCGACTACTACCGCCTGACCAGCGACAAGCGCCTTATCTTCGGCGGTGGCGTGGTGTACGGCGCGCGTGACCCGGCCAACATCGAGGCAATCATCCGTCCGAAGATGCTCAAGGCCTTCCCGCAATTGAAGAACGTGAAGATCGACTACGCCTGGACCGGCAACTTCCTGCTGACCCTGTCGCGCCTGCCGCAGGTTGGCCGTATCGGCGACAACATCTACTACTCCCAGGGTTGCTCGGGCCACGGCGTAACCTACACCCACCTCGCGGGCAAGGTACTGGCCGAGGCCCTGCGTGGCCAGGCCGAGCGTTTCGACGCCTTCGCCGGCCTGCCACACTACCCGTTCCCGGGTGGCCAGATGCTGCGCGTACCGTTCAGCGCACTTGGTGCCTGGTACTACAGCCTGCGCGATCGCCTGGGCTTCTGATGTAAGCAGGCCTGGCCTCTTCGCGGGCACGCCCGCTCCCACAGAATTTGTGCTGATTGCATGGTTTCTGTGGGAGCGGGCGTGCCCGCGAAAGGGCCAGTACAGGCAATATCACTTGTTCAGGCTGTTCACAGCCTGCTTCGCTGCAACCTCCTGCCCCGCCCCCGCCAGTTCATCAGCAGCCTTCAACCAGCGCTGACGATCCACCTGGGCCGGTAGCTGCCGTGGTGGCTGCACCAACACCGCCCAACTCCCCTGCTTCGCCCACGCCGAGGCAAACTCATCAAACGCCATCACCTGCCGCCGGTGCATGCCTGCGCGCAACAGCACCCGCTGCTTGTAGCGGTCATACCCGATCAAAACGGCATAACGGGGCTCGCCCCACCAGGCCGAACCGTCCTCGTAACGCAGCAGCACCGGGTTGCCCGCCGCCACCTGGGTCAGCAGCGCGTCCAGCTGTTTGTCCAACGGGTACACGACCATGCCGTACTCCCGCGCCACGCGGGGGATGCTGGTGCCCAGCGCTTCAACACCCTGGGGCAGGTTCAGCGGCTTGTCCAGCAGCCCTGGCGTGATCGGCGCACCCTGTTGCGACAGCATCGTCGCCAGGGCCATGGCGCCGCTGTGGTTGGCGTTACCGCGGTAGAACGGCACGCTGCTGATCTCGACCCGCTGTGGCAAACCCTTGAGGTTGGCGGGCGGCGCGCTGGCACAACCGGCCAGGGTGGCCGCCATCAGGCAGGCAGCCAGCAGCCGGCGGGGGGCAGTCTTGAAGGAATGTTGCTGCATGGACACTCGCTTGCTTCAACGCCAGGCAGGCAGCGCCCGGCTCTGGCCACCGATCATAGGTCCCACAGCGGCGCGGGTATAGTCCGACAGCGGTTAGGAGCGAATCGGACTCAGCGATAGACCTTTGTTCGATGGAACGTCACAGGCAAAAGGCTAGACTAAAGCAGTGTCTGGAAGGCAAGTGCCGGTATCGGGCGCTTGGCCGTAGAGATGGAGGCACAGATGAGCCTGACCATGGCAATTCTCATGCTGGTGGGCATGTGGCTGAGCGTCGCAGCCGCCATGTTATGGGGTGTACTGCGTATCGTGCGGCGTCATGCACAACATCACCACCTGCCACCGCAGGCCCCGGCCAAGCCACAGCCCGTGCGGCGGGCGCGGCATGCCGGGGTGCACTGATCCTGGATTTTCATCAAACCATTCGCGGGCTCGCCCGCTCCCACAGGAATTGCGTAGCTAATTGGCTCACGCGATCCCTGTGGGAGCGGGCGAGCCCGCGAACGGGGCGCAAAGCGCCCCGCCTGTCCATCAACCCTCAGCCGCCTCACGCTTGAGCCGCGCCCGGCGTGCAAAGATGTTGAGCATTTCGATCACCGTCGAGAACGCCATCGCCGCATACACATAACCTTTCGGTACATGAGCACCAAAGCCTTCGGCGATCAGCGTCATGCCGATCATGATCAGGAAGCCCAGGGCCAGCATGACCACCGTCGGGTTGTCGTTGATGAAGTTGGCCAGCGGGTCGGCGGCCACCATCATCACGATTACAGCCGTGATTACGGCAATGATCATGATCGGCAAGTGCTCGGTCATGCCTACAGCGGTGATGATGCTGTCCACCGAGAAGACGATGTCCAGCAACAGGATCTGGAAGATCGCCGCAGCAAAGCCAAGGGTAACCGTGGAGCCGACCTTGGCTTCTTCCTTGGCACCGTGCGGGTCGACGCTTTCGTGAATTTCCTTGGTCGCCTTCCACAGCAGGAACAGGCCACCGGCAATCAGGATCATGTCCTTCCACGAGAAGGCGTTGCCGAACACTTCGAACACCGGGTCCGTCAACTGGACGATCCAGGCCACCGTGCTAAGCAAGGCCAGGCGCATGACCAAGGCCATGCTGATACCAATACGCCGCGCCTTGGAGCGGTACTCCACCGGCAGCTTGTTGGTCAGGATGGAGATGAAGATCAGGTTGTCGATACCCAGTACAACTTCCATGGCCACCAGCGTAGCCAGGGCAATCCAGGCGGTAGGGCTAGCGGCGAGTTCCAGCAAGTATTCCATTGTTCAAATCCTGCAGCGGCGGTTGGGGGTCAGATTTCCTGAGTGTCTTTTTTCTTGTCGGCATCCTCAGGCTTGTGCCCTTCGGTACCGATGGCTTCGCTCAACGCCTGCTGGGCGGCCTTGTTGGTGTCGTCGATGGCCTGTTTGGCCGACTGCGCGGCCTGGTCGAGCATCTGCTGGGCAGATTTTTCGGCCTGGTCGCAACCCGCCAGGGTGAACAGCGCCAAAGCCAGCACCAACGGGGTGCCGATGGATTTGAGTTGCAGCATGGTGTCCTCGCTTGAAATATCCCGGCGGCGCATAGCGCCTGATGCCGTGCATTCTAGAGACGCCGATAGTTCAGGAAAATTCGTATTTTCATGGCGTATACTTCGGTTTTTACGAATCCGGACGACCAACGGTGCTCAACTATCGCCAGCTGCATTACTTTTGGGCCGTGGCCAAGACTGGCAGCATCACCCGCGCCAGCGAACAGCTGAATCTCACACCACAAACCATCAGCGGGCAGATTAGCCTGTTCGAGCAAACCTACGGCCTGGAGCTGTTCCAGCGCGCCGGCCGGCAGCTGGAGCTGACCGAGACCGGGCGCCAGACGCTGGTGTATGCCGAGCAGATGTTCCAGATTGGTGTGGAACTGGAGGCCATGCTGCGTGCAGGCCCGCAGGAACAGATCCTGTTCCGTGTAGGCGTGGCCGATGTGGTGCCGAAATCCATCGTCTACCGCCTGCTGGCGCCGACCATGGAGCTGGATGAGGTGCTGCGGATCAACTGCCGCGAAGACAAACTCGAGCGGTTGCTGGCAGACCTGGCTATCCAGCGCCTGGACCTGGTGATTTCCGACAGCCCCATGCCCAGCCACCTGGACATCAAGGGTTACAGCCAGAAGCTGGGCGAGTGCGGGCTGAGCTTTTTCGCCACCCCGGCACTCGCGCAACGGCTGGATGGCCCCTTCCCGGCTTGCCTGCATGACGCCCCGCTGCTGGTGCCCGGCCAGGAAACCGTGGTGCGCAGCCGCCTGCTGCGCTGGCTGGGCGAGCAACAGGTGCAGCCGCGAATCGTGGGCGAATTTGATGACAGTGCCCTGATGCAGGCGTTCGGGCAGTCGGGCAGCGGCATTTTCGTGGCCCCCAGCGTGATCGCCGAAGAAGTATGCCGCCAGTACGGCGTGGAGCTGATCGGGCAGACCGAGGCCGTGCACGAGTCGTTCTATGCCATTTCGGTGGAGCGCAAGGTCAAGCACCCGGGGATCGTGGCGATTACCGAGGGGGCGCGGCGCGAGTTGTTTCATTGGTGAACTTGAGGGCCTCTTCGCGGGTGAACCCGCTCCCACAGATAGAGCGCACATTTCGAGACCTGTGCAGATCTCTGTGGGAGCGGGTTTACCCGCGAAGAGGCCAGAACAGGCCTACAAGGCTCTTATGGTAAAGTCCGCCCTTTCCAGATTCCGAGACGCCGCAGCACATGACTCCTGTTTTACGCCTCCTCAACCGCACCAGCCTGGTGACGCAGATCGTTGTCGGCCTGCTCGCTGGCATCGCCCTTGCCCTGCTTGCGCCTGCGGTCGCCCGCGACCTGGCCTTCATCGGCAAGGTGTTCGTCAGCGCCCTCAAGGCTGTTGCACCCGTGCTGGTCTTCATCCTGGTCATGGCCTCGATCGCCAACCATCGCCACGGGCAGGAAACCCACATTCGCCCGATCCTCTGGCTGTACCTGCTGGGCACCTTTGCCGCAGCGGTGGTGGCAGTGGGCGCCAGCATGCTGTTCCCGTCGAACCTGGTACTCAGCACCGGCGAGGCCACCCTGAGCGCGCCGGGCGGCATCACCGAAGTCATGCAAAACCTGCTGCTGAGTGCGGTCGACAACCCGATCAACGCCCTGCTCAATGCCAACTTCATCGGCGTACTCACCTGGGCCATCGGCCTGGGTGTAGCCTTGCGCCATGCCAGTGAAACCACCCGCAATGTGGTCGACGACCTGTCCAACGGCGTAACCCTGATCGTGCGCGTGGTCATTCGCTTCGCCCCGCTGGGCATCTTTGGCCTGGTCAGTTCCACCCTGGCCCAGTCCGGTTTGCAGGCACTGCTCGGCTACCTGCACCTGCTGGCCGTGCTGATCGGCTGCATGCTGTTCGTGGCGCTGGTGATGAACCCGCTGATCGTGTTCTGGAAGATCCGCCGCAACCCCTACCCGCTAACCCTGCTGTGCCTGCGCGAAAGCGGGATTACCGCGTTCTTCACCCGCAGTTCGGCGGCCAACATCCCGGTCAACCTGGCGCTGTCGGAACGCCTTGGCCTGCATGAAGACACCTACTCGGTATCGATCCCGCTGGGCGCGACCATCAACATGGCCGGTGCGGCCATCACCATTACCGTGCTGACACTGGCTGCGGTGCATACCCTGGGTATCCCGGTGGACTTGCCAACGGCCGTGCTGCTCAGCGTGGTGGCTGCGGTATGTGCCTGCGGCGCCTCGGGCGTGGCCGGGGGGTCGCTGCTGCTGATCCCGCTGGCGTGCAGCCTGTTTGGCATCCCAAGCGAAATTGCCATGCAGGTGGTGGCAGTGGGCTTCATTATTGGCGTGTTGCAGGATTCGGCCGAGACGGCACTGAATTCGTCGACCGATGTGTTGTTCACTGCGGCGGCTTGCCAGGCTGAAGAACAGCGTAACGCTTGAGATTGCCGGGGCCGCTTTGCGGCCCCAATTGCCTTACACCGCAGCTTTACCTACGCTAGTGGCCTTTCCCCAGCAATGAGACAGGGCCATGTCAGAACACGAAACCGCAGGTGAAGGCCGCTTCAGCAGCGTCGAGGTCCGCATTCTCGGCGCGCTGATCGAAAAGCAGGCCACCAGCCCTGAAAGCTACCCACTAACCCTCAATGCGCTTGTCCTGGCCTGCAACCAGAAGACCAGCCGCGAGCCGGTGATGAACCTTACCCTAGGCCAGGTCGGCCAGGCCCTGCGTGCCCTCGAAGGGCAAGGCATGACCCGCCTGCAGATGGGCAGCCGTGCTGACCGTTGGGAACAACGGGTGGACAAGGCACTGGAGCTGGTGCCGGCACAGCTGATACTGATGGGCCTGATGTTCCTGCGCGGCCCGCAAACCCTCAACGAACTGCTGACCCGCAGCAACCGCCTGCACGACTTCGACGACACCGAGCAGATCCAGCACCAGTTGGAGCGCCTGATTTCGCGCGACCTGGCCTTGCACCTGCCACGCCAGGCTGGCCAGCGTGAAGACCGCTACACCCATGCCTTGGGCGACCCGGCGGAGATCGAGGCGATTCTCGCTGCGCGGCAGCAGGAAGGTGGCGCACGCAGCAGTGGCGCGAGTGTGTCGGAAGAACGCATCGAAGCCCTCGAAGCGCGCATCGCGGCGCTGGAGGCACGCCTGGCCGAGCTGGAAGGCTGAGCCGTCACGGCTCGCGGTCGGGGAAGTTGCGGCAGCTCTTGCGTTCGGCCAGCTCCCGGTCACTGGGGCGCTGGTCGACGAACACGGTGCGGCCGTCGGCGTAGATTTCCAGGTAGCCCCAGTGCAGGTCCTGCTCTGTTTGCCCGGGCTTTGGGGGGACTAGCCACCAGGGTTCGCGGCTGATCAGGGTCATGAAGGTGGCTCCTGAGGGGGATGCCGTAAGCATAGACACCCTCAAGTTGATGCTTTGCTTGTGCTGGCCCTTTCGCGGCTAAAGCCGCTCCCACAGGTACTGCACAGGTTTTGATATCTGTGAGTATTCCTGTGGGAGCGGCTTTAGCCGCGAAGAGGCCGGTACAGGCTTACGCCGGTGCCGATGTGCGGATCAGGTGGTCGAACGCAGCCAGCGAAGCCTTGGCCCCCTCACCTACCGCAATCACGATCTGCTTGTACGGCACGGTGGTCACGTCACCCGCGGCAAACACGCCCGGGATGCTGGTCTGGCCCTTGGCATCGACAATGATCTCGCCACGCGGCGACAGCTCGACCGTGCCTTTCAGCCAATCGGTGTTTGGCAACAGGCCGATCTGCACGAAGATACCCTCCAGCGCCACCTCTTGTTGCTCGTCGGTGGTGCGGTCCTTGTAGCGCAGGCCGGTCACTTTTTCACCATTGCCCAGCACCTCGGTGGTCAACGCACTGGTGATCACCTTGACGTTTGGCAGGCTGTGCAGCTTGCGCTGCAACACCGCATCGGCACGCAGCTGGCTGTCGAATTCGATCAGCGTCACCTGGGCAACGATGCCGGCCAGGTCGATGGCGGCTTCCACACCCGAGTTGCCACCGCCGATCACCGCCACGCGCTTGCCCTTGAACAGCGGGCCGTCACAGTGCGGGCAGTAGGCCACGCCACGGCCGCGGTACTCCTGCTCGCCCGGCACATTCATTTCGCGCCAGCGCGCACCCGTGGCCAGGATCACGGTCTTGGCCTTGAGCGAGGCGCCACCTGCCAGGCGTACTTCGTGCAGGCCGCCATCAGCGGCCGGAATCAGCGCTTCACCACGCTGCAGGTTCATGATGTCGACGTCGTACTGCTTGACGTGCTCTTCCAGCGCCGTGGCCAGCTTCGGCCCTTCGGTCTCCTGCACCGAGATGAAGTTCTCGATAGCAAGGGTATCAAGCACCTGGCCACCGAAACGCTCGGCGGCAACCCCGGTGCGGATGCCTTTACGGGCGGCGTAGATGGCCGCTGCGGCGCCAGCCGGGCCGCCGCCGACCACCAGAACATCAAAGGCGTCCTTGGCGTTGATCTTCTCGGCCTGGCGAGCGCCGGCATTGGTGTCGATCTTGCCGAGGATTTCTTCCAGGCCCATGCGGCCCTGGCCGAACACTTCGCCGTTCAGGTAGATGCTCGGCACCGCCATGATCTTGCGCGCTTCCACTTCTTCCTGGAACAGCGCACCGTCAATGGCCACATGGCGCACGTTAGGGTTAAGCACCGCCATCAGGTTAAGCGCCTGGACCACGTCCGGGCAGTTCTGGCACGACAGCGAAAAGTAGGTTTCGAAGGTGAATTCGCCTTCCAGCGCCTGGATCTGCTCGATCACTTCGGCACTGGCCTTGGACGGGTGGCCACCGACTTGCAGCAGCGCCAGCACCAGCGAGGTGAATTCATGGCCCATGGGGATGCCGGCAAAGCGCAGGCTGATGTCGCCCCCCGGGCGGTTCAGCGAGAACGATGGGCGACGGGCATCGGTGCCGTCCGCGCTGAAGGTAATCAGGTTCGACAGGCTGGCAATTTCCACCAGCAGGTCATGCAATTCGCGGGACTTCGCGCCGTCGTCGAGGGAGGCAACGATCTCGATCGGCTGGGTGACCCGCTCCAGGTAGGTTTTCAGTTGCGATTTAAGCGTGGCGTCCAACATACGGGCGATTCCTTTTCAAAACACGGATACAAAAACGCCCAGGCGAGGTCGCCCGGGCGTTTGACGGGGCGGTGAGTACTTCAGCTTTGGCGGCTGCTCACCGCCCTCAAGGTGCACATGACCTTAGATCTTGCCGACCAGGTCCAGCGACGGCGCCAGAGTGGCTTCGCCTTCTTTCCACTTGGCCGGGCACACTTCGCCTGGATGAGCGGCAACGTACTGGGCAGCCTTCACTTTACGCAGCAGTTCGGCAGCATCGCGGCCTACACCACCGTCGTTCAGTTCGACGATCTTGATCTGGCCTTCCGGGTTGATCACGAAGGTACCGCGGTCAGCCAGGCCGGCTTCTTCGATCAGCACGTCGAAGTTGCGCGAGATGACGTGGGTCGGGTCACCGATCAGCGGGTATTCGATCTTGCCGATGGTGTCCGAAGTGTCGTGCCAGGCTTTGTGGGTGAAGTGGGTGTCGGTCGACACGCCGTAGATTTCCACGCCCAGCTTCTGGAACTCGGCGTAGTTGTCGGCGAGGTCGCCCAGCTCGGTCGGGCATACGAAGGTGAAGTCGGCCGGGTAGAAGAACACGACAGACCACTTGCCTTTCAGGTCGGCTTCGCTGACCTGGACGAACTCGCCCTTGTGGTAGGCGGTGGCGTTGAACGGTTTGACCTGGCTGTTGATGATTGGCATGAGAGACGCTCCTTCATGGGGTTGGAATCAGTTGATGGATAGAATCCTAACTAATCATCCCGTTGAAGGCTCATTGGCAAAGCTCATGCTTGCGATTGGTTTTGGCTATAACCGGGGTTTATTAATAGAAGGGAATGGGCTGAGCAAAGGATTGCGAACCGGGTGGGCTGCCCTGTAGGAGTGGCCTTGTGTCGCGATCGGGCCGCCAAGCGGCCCCACCATTTCAGGCATGATGCAAAAATTGCCGGGGCCGCTGCGCGGCCCTGTCGCGACACAAGGCCGCTCCTACACAGGCAAGTGTCCGTGCTGGAATCAGCGGGTAACTGTGCGCATGGTCACGAACTCTTCGGCTGCCGTCGGGTGCACGCCGATGGTTTCGTCGAACTGCTGCTTGGTCGCCCCGGCCTTCAGGGCAACGCCCAGGCCCTGGATGATCTCGCCGGCATCAGGGCCAACCATGTGGCAACCCAGCACCTTGTCGGTCTCGGCATCCACCACCAGCTTCATCAGGGTTTTTTCCTGGATATCGGTGAGTGTCAGCTTCATGGCGCGGAAGCGGCTTTCGAACACCTGCACCTTGTGCCCGGCCTGCAGCGCCTGCTCTTCGGTCAGGCCAACCGTACCAATCGGCGGCTGGCTGAACACCGCAGTCGGGATGTTCTGGTAATCCACCGGGCGGTATTGCTCTGGCTTGAACAAGCGCCGCGCCACTGCCATGCCCTCGGCCAAGGCCACGGGGGTCAGTTGCACACGGCCGATGACATCACCAATGGCCAGGATCGACGGGGCGGTGGTCTGGTACTGCTCATCCACACGAATGTAGCCCCGCGGGTCCAGCTCTACCCCAGTGTTTTCCAGGCCCAGGTTGTCCAGCATCGGGCGCCGCCCTGTGGCGTAGAACACACAATCTGCAACCAACTCGCGGCCGTCTTTCAGGGTGGCCTTGAGGCTGCCGTCTTCAAGCTTGTCGATGCGCTGGATGTCGGCGTTGAACTGCAAGTCGAGGCCGCGCTTTTCCAGCTCTTCCTTCAGGTGCGTGCGCACCGAACCATCGAAGCCACGCAGGAACAGGTCGCCACGGTACAGCAGCGTGGTGTCGGCCCCCAGGCCCTGGAAGATGCCCGCGAACTCGACGGCGATGTAACCGCCACCCACCACCAACACCCGACGAGGGAGGTCCTTGAGGTAGAAGGCTTCGTTGGAGGTGATGGCCAGGTCCTTGCCCGGAATGTCCGGCACCTGTGGCCAGCCACCCGTTGCGATGAGGATGTGTTCGGCGGTGTAGCGCTGGCCTTCGACTTCCACTTCATTGGCGCCGGTCATGCGCGCATGGCCCTGCAGCAGGGTTACGCCGCTGTTGACCAGCAAGTTGCGGTAAATGCCGTTGAGCCGCTCGATTTCACGGTTTTTGTTGGCTATCAGGGTACCCCAGTCGAAATGCCCTTCTTCCAGGGTCCAGCCGAAGCCCGCGGCCTGCTCCAGTTCGTCAGCAACATGCGCGCCATACACCAGCAATTTTTTCGGTACGCAGCCAACGTTGACGCAGGTACCGCCCAGGTAGCGGCTTTCGGCCACTGCCACCTTTGCACCAAAGCCGGCGGCAAAGCGCGCCGCGCGCACCCCGCCGGACCCGGCGCCAATCACGAACAGATCAAAATCGTAGGCCATGTATTCAGTCTCCTAGGCAGGCGCCCAGCATAACGCCGTTGGCCGCCGCAAACAAAAAAGCCACCCCGAGGGGTGGCTCCATGGAACCCGCGCTGGCGTATCAGTACGCCTTGCCGGCCTTGTAGAAGTTCTCGAAGCAGAAGTTGGTCGCCTCGATGTAGCCTTCGGCACCACCGCAGTCGAAACGCTTGCCCTTGAACTTGTAGGCGATCACGTTACCTTCTTCCGCTTGCTTCATCAGCGCGTCGGTGATCTGGATCTCGCCACCTTTGCCCGGCTCGGTCTGTTCGATCTTCTCGAAGATGTCCGGGGTCAGGATGTAACGGCCAATGATGGCCAGGTTCGATGGAGCATCTTCCGGCTTCGGTTTCTCGACCATGGCGTCGACACGGAAAATGCCGTCCTTGATCTCTTCGCCTGCGATGACGCCGTATTTGTTGGTTTCTTGCGGATCGACTTCCTGGATGGCGACGATCGAGCAGCGGTACTTCTTGTACAGCGCGACCATCTGCGCCAGCACGCCGTCACCTTCAAGGTTCACGCACAGGTCATCCGCCAGCACCACGGCGAACGGCTCGTCGCCGATCAGCGGGCGACCGGTGAGGATGGCATGGCCCAGGCCTTTCATTTCGGTCTGACGGGTGTACGAGAACGAGCATTCGTCGAGCAGACGACGGATGCCAACCAGGTATTTTTCCTTGTCGGTGCCCTTGATCTGGTTTTCCAGCTCGTAGCTGATATCGAAGTGGTCTTCCAGGGCGCGCTTGCCGCGACCGGTCACGATGGAGATTTCGTTCAGACCTGCATCCAATGCTTCTTCAACGCCATACTGGATCAGTGGCTTGTTGACCACCGGCAGCATTTCCTTGGGCATGGCTTTGGTAGCAGGCAGGAAGCGGGTGCCGTAGCCGGCTGCCGGGAACAAGCATTTCTTGATCATAAACGTCCTTACAAAAGGCTAGGCCTGTGGAATTCGGCGCAGTCTAATCAGGCGGCAGTCACCTTACAATGCCTCACCTGTGCCGGCCGATTGGAAGATAGAGACAACCCAGTGTAGATAGTTCCGGCGGAAGGTAAATATTACCGTCATACATGACCGTTGGATGACAGCAAATGAGGGCTGCCTTTGCCGGCCTCTTCGCGGGCTCGCCCGCTCCCACAAGCCCCGCACAGCATGCAGAACCTGTGGGAGCGGGCAAGCCCGCGAAGAGGCCGGCACAGGCATGCATCAGCTGCCGGTACCCTGCCCGATCAGCACCCCCTCTACCTGCTGCCCGTATAGGTTCACCCCGTCATTGGCATGGAACTTCACCCGCGTCTTCTCCACAGACCCTTCCACCAGGCGCGGGTCCTGTGGCCGCTCATGGCGGTTGATCCACGCTGCCACGTCCCAGGCCTGCTGGTCACTGAGGCTGCCCGGCTTGCCCAGCGGCATGTTGTACTTGATGAAAGACGCCGCGGTATTGATACGGTGCATGCCGGCGCCCCAGTTGTATGAGTCCTTGCCCCACAGCGGCGGCATCACGAACTCACCCGCAACCTTCTGCCCTTCGCCATTGCTGCCATGGCAGATCGCACATTGCTCGGCGTAAACCTGCTGGCCGCGCTTGAAGTCATAACCGCCCTTGGGCTGCGCCACCTCCGGGTAGCCACGCCCGGCAATCTCCACACCGGTCGGTGCCTGGGTCGACAGCCAGTACGAATACACCGCCAGCGCCGTCATCTGCGGGCTGTCGGCGGCCGGCGGCTTGCCGTTCATGCTGAACTGGAAACAGCCCTGGATACGCTCGGCAAAGGTATTCACCTTGTCGTTTTTCTTGCGATACGCCGGATACATCGGATACGCGCCCCATAGCGGCGCCGAATGCGCCAGCCGCCCCTGGTCAAGGTGGCAGTTGCTGCAGTTCATGCCGTTGCCCACGGCCTCGGGCATCAGCCGGCGGGTGTCGACAAACAAGGCATGGCCTTGGCGCACCATCTTGCCAAAGGCGTTGTCGGGCAACTCACTTTCGGCGGGCGGCGTGAACTGCGCGGGTGTCTGCACACCGGGCACTTTCAGTTGCGACTGGTCTTCCATGGCGATCGGTGCAGCCTGGGCGCTGCCCATGGCCAGCAGCAACACGGCGGGAATCATCGGCTTCATGGCTTGACCTCCTGGCTGGCGGGGCGGGCGAAGAACTCGGCAACGGCCTTGATCTCGTCATCCGTCATGGCCTTGGCCACGCCGACCATCAGCTGGTTGGGGTCATTGCTGCGGCTGCCGTCGCGCCAGGCATTGAGTTGCGCCACCAGGTAGCTGGCGGACTGGCCGGCCAAAGGCGGAAAGTGCTCGCCAACACCACCGCCGCCAGGTCCATGGCACTGCACACAACCGGGGATCTGCCGACTCCAGTCGCCATACAGGGCCATGCGGGTGGTGGGGTCATCGGCAATCTGCTGGCGCCACAGGTTGCCGGCGGGGTCGGCCGGCAGGCTGGCCAGGTAGGTGCTTACCGCCTTGATTTCTTCCTCGGTCAGGGCCTTGGCCAACGGCTCCATTACCGGCTGCTTGCGGCTACCGCTGCGCCAGTCATGCAGTTGCTTGCTGAGGTAACCGGCCGGTAGCCCGGCCAAACGTGGAAAGCCGGCAGCGGCAATGCCCTTGCCGTCCGGGCCATGGCATCCCAGGCAAGCCATGGCAGCGGGGTTGGCCCCGCCCTGGGTGAAGACTTTCTGGCCATCGGCGGCATGTGCCACGGGCCAAGCCAGGATCAGCAGGCCGCTGATCACGACGCGTCTCAACGGTGTCATCACGAATCTCCTTTTCTTTTGTTATATGTTTAGGCTTAAAACATATAAGCAAAGTCAGGAAGGTCCGTTGCCTCAGATCAACTTCCGGAGATGCATTTCGTTGCCGCCGTGCGCACATCGCCCAGGCGCAGGGGGAAATTGTTCAACCGCTCATGCAGCTTGATGCTGCTGCCGCTGCCACGCTTGTCGATGTCCACCAGCGCGGCCGGGCCCACGCCCGAACTGATCTTTTGCGGCACGATCAGGCGCAGGCCATCACCGCGCTGTTCTTCGGTCAGTGGGTCGCGGGTATCGGCCAGCTTCTGCTTGATGCAGTCGGCATATTCACGCGGGCTTTTGCCCGAGATCACATCCAGCGTTTCGTGCGATTGCTCCAGCTCCGAAACACTGACACAGCCCCCCAATGCCAAAGACAACGCCGCCACCATCCACTTCATTTAAAGCACCTCAGCCTTCAAGAGCCTTCTTCGACCACAGCCAGGCCGTTTTGCTCCCTGCATTGGCAGATTTATCGGCGCCTGGCCATCAAGCGCGGCAGTGTAACGGCACATCGTGGTATCGTTTGCCTTTGCAGATCCAAACCTTGCGGAGCATCACATGAAATTCGTACACCAGCGCGAGCACCTGAACGAGGACGACATCGTCGTCATCGAATGCTCCCAGCGCTGCAACATCCGCCTGATGAACGACGCCAACTTCCGCAGCTTCAAGAATGGCGGCCGTCACACCTACCATGGCGGCCAGTTCGTTGACTTCCCGGCCAAAATCACGGTACCCAGCACCGGTTTCTGGAACATCACCATCGACACCGTGACCACCCGCCCGATCTCGGTAACGCGCAAGCCAACCTTGAGCCACAAGATCAAGATCATCCGTCGTTCGTCGTCGAAACTCAGATAAGGCCACCATGACCCAGACCATCAAGTACGTCATCAAATACAAGCTCGACGGCCAGCGCCGCTGGGATTTCGCGCTGATGCCCGATGCTTCGCAAGAGCAAGCCCTGGAAGCCCTGCGCAAGATCCACGGCGAAGATGCCGAGAAAATCAGCGACATCCAGGTCAGCAAGGCCCTGTAACACCCATCGCAAGCCCCTGTTACACCGCCTACCCCGCGCAAGGAGAACCGCATGAGCCGCTGGCCCGATCGTCGCATCCTCGACCTGCTGGGCATCGAGTTGCCCATTCTCCAGGCGCCCATGGCCGGTGCAACAGGCTCGCCCATGGCCATTGCCGTGGGCCTGGCAGGCGGGCTGGGTGCCCTGCCCTGCGCCATGCTCACCGCTGAGCAAGTGCGCGCCGAGATCGCCGCCTTTCGTGCTGGCTGCCCGGGCCGCCCGCTGAACCTGAACTTCTTCTGCCACCAGCCGCCAGCACCCGATGCCGAGCGCGATGCACGCTGGAAGCAGGCCCTGGCGCCTTATTACAGCGAAACCGGTGCCGACTTCACCGCCCCCACACCAGTGTCCAACCGTGCGCCGTTCGACGAACAAAGCTGCCAGTTGGTGGAGCAACTGCGCCCGGAGGTGGTGAGCTTCCACTTCGGCCTGCCCCCGGCTGACCTGCTGCAACGGGTGAAGGCCAGCGGTGCCAAGGTGCTGTCCAGCGCCACTACCGTGGAAGAAGCGGTCTGGCTGGAGCGCAATGGCTGTGACGCGATAATCGCCATGGGTTATGAAGCTGGCGGGCATCGCGGCATGTTCCTCAGCGACGACATTACCAGCCAGATCGGTACCTTCGCCTTGGTGCCGCAGGTGGCGGACGCCGTCAGCGTGCCGGTGATTGCCGCGGGCGGTATCGGCGACCACCGCGGCCTGGTGGCGGCGCTGGCCCTGGGCGCTTCGGCAGTGCAGATCGGCACAGCTTACCTGTTCTGCCCTGAGGCCAAGGTGTCGCCGGCCCACCGCCAGGCGCTGGATAGCGCGCCCGCCAGCGATACGGCGTTGACCAACCTGTTTACCGGCCGCCCGGCGCGTGGCATCAACAACCGCATCATGCGCGAGCTTGGGCCAATGAGCGACCTGGCACCACGCTTCCCGCTGGCGGGTGGGGCGTTGATGCCTTTGCGGGCGATTACCGATCCGCAGGGTAAGAGTGACTTCAGTAACCTGTGGTCGGGGCAGGCGCTGCGGCTGGGGCGACACATGCCGGCAGGTGACTTGACCCGGGAGATTGCCGAGAAGGCGCTGGCTGTAATTTATCGTTAAACAGCTTAATAGACAGGTTCGGCCTCTTCGCGGGTAAACCCGCTCCCACAGGTACTGCACACTATTCAGAACCTGTGCTGGCCCTGTGGGAGCGGGTTTACCCGCGAAAGAGTCGGGCCTGCAAATGCATCACCCAGCCCCTTCCCGGCAAATGGCCTATCGCTATATAGTTCTGGCCATAACGATAACCCCAAGGAGCTGTCTTCATGCGTATCCGCCCGTCCCACCTGGCCTTCACCGCCCTGGCCAGCCTGTTCGCCTTCAACACTGCCTGGGCCGATGAGGTTCAGGTCGCGGTCGCAGCCAACTTCACAGCCCCTATCCAGGCCATCGCCAAGGACTTCGAGAAAGACACCGGCCACAAGCTGGTCGCCGCCTATGGTGCCACCGGGCAGTTCTACGCACAGATCAAGAACGGCGCGCCGTTTGAAGTGTTCCTGGCCGCTGACGACACCACCCCGAAAAAGCTGGAAGAAGAAAAGGAAATCGTCCCAGGCTCGCGCTTTACCTACGCCATCGGCACCCTGGCCCTGTGGTCGGCCAAAGAAGGCTACGTAGATGCCAAGGGCGAAGTACTGAAGAAAAACGAATACAAACACCTGTCCATCGCCAACCCGAAAGCGGCACCTTACGGCCTGGCCGCCACCCAGGTGCTGGACAAGCTGAAGCTCACCGACACCACCAAAGGCAAGATCGTCGAAGGCCAGAACATCACCCAGGCCTTCCAGTTCGTCTCCACTGGCAACGCCGAACTGGGCTTCGTTGCCCTGTCGCAGATCTACAAAGACGGCAAGGTGACCAATGGCTCGGCCTGGATCGTGCCTGCCAACCTGCACGACCCGATCCGCCAGGACGCCGTGATCCTCAACAAAGGCAAGGACAACGCCGCCGCCAAGGCGCTGGTCGAGTACCTGAAAGGCCCGAAAGCCGCAGCGGTGATCAAGTCCTACGGTTATGAACTCTGATGCCACTGGATGCCAGTGACCTGGGTGCAATCTGGCTGACCGTGAAACTGGCCAGCCTGACCACCTTGATCTTGCTGGTTATCGGCACCCCCATCGCCTGGTGGCTGGCGCGCACGCGCTCATGGCTGCGCGGGCCGGTGGGGGCGGTCGTAGCGCTGCCGCTGGTGCTGCCACCGACGGTGATCGGCTTTTACCTGCTGATCGCCCTCGGGCCGCACGGTTGGCTCGGCCAGGCTACCCAGGCATTGGGCCTGGGCAGCGTGGTGTTCAGTTTCACGGGCCTGGTGATCGGTTCTACGGTGTATTCCATGCCGTTCGTGGTGCAGCCACTGCAGAATGCCTTTGGCGCGATTGGCCAGCGCCCGCTGGAGGTTGCCGCCACCCTGCGCGCCAGCCCGTGGGACACCTTCGTCCATGTGGTGCTGCCGCTTGCCCGCCCTGGTTTCGTCACAGCCAGCATTCTCGGTTTCGCCCACACCGTGGGCGAGTTTGGCGTGGTGCTGATGATTGGCGGCAACATCCCCGACAAGACCCGCGTGGTTTCGGTGCAGATCTTCGATCACGTCGAAGCGATGGAGTATTCGCAAGCCCACTGGCTGGCCGGTGCCATGCTGGTGTTCTCTTTCCTGGTGCTGCTCCTGCTGTACGCCGGACGCCGCGGCAAAGCTGGCTGGAGCTGAAATGACCGCATCGATTGTGGCGCGCCTTAACCTGGCGCGCGACGACTTTACCCTGGACGTCGACCTGCACCTGCCCGGGCGCGGCATCAGCGCACTGTTCGGCCACTCGGGCTCCGGCAAGACCAGCTGCCTGCGCTGCCTGGCCGGGCTGGAGCGGGCGGCCAGCGCCTACATCGAGGTTAACGGTGACGTCTGGGAAGACAGCGCCCGCGGCTACTTCCAGGCACCGCACCTGCGCCCGGTTGGCTACGTGTTCCAGGAGGCCAGCCTGTTCCCGCACCTGTCGGTGCGCGGCAACCTTGAATTCGGCTGGCGCCGGGTGGCCGCTGCCGAGCGCAAGGTCAGCCTCGACCAGGCCTGCCAGCTACTGGGCATCGGCCACCTGCTGGATCGTCGCCCCGCCACCTTGTCGGGCGGCGAGGCGCAGCGGGTGGGCATTGCCCGTGCCCTGCTCAGCAGCCCGCGCCTGCTGTTGATGGACGAGCCGCTGGCGGCCCTGGACGGGCCGCGCAAGCGCGAGATACTGCCCTACCTGGAACGCCTGCACGACGAACTGGACATTCCGCTGGTGTACGTCAGCCACGCCCAGGATGAAGTGGCGCGGCTGGCCGACCACCTGGTGTTGCTGGAACAGGGCCAGGCGGTGGCCAGCGGCCCGATCGGCGAAACCCTCGCCCGCCTCGACCTGTCATTGGCCCAGGGCGAAGATGCCGGGGTAGTGTTCGAGGGCATGGTGGTGGGGCATGACCCGCACTACGACCTGCTCGACCTGCGCTTACCCGGCAGCGCCGGGCCGCTGTTGCGCATCGCCCACCCGGCGCATGTGATGGGCAGCACCTTGCGGATCAAGGTACAGGCCCGGGACGTCAGCCTGGCACTGGCGGCTGACAGCACCTCGAGCATCCTCAACCGCCTGCCCGTGCGGGTACGCGAAAGCCGCCCGGCCGATAACCCGGCCCACGTGCTGGTGAGCCTGGACGCAGGCGGCAACGCCTTGCTCGCCCGCATCACCCGCTTCTCGGCAGACCAGCTTGGCCTGCACCCTGGCCAGGCGCTGTTTGCCCAGATCAAGTCGGTGGCCCTGCTGGGCTGAGCATCCTGCGCACGGGCGTTGTCCATTGATCAGTGACCTGATCGAGGCCTGCCGCCCATGCTCGACTGCCCCCTGCCACGCACCCTGCACTATGTTGACGACAGCCAGCCGGGCCTGACCCGACGACGCTGGCGCGACCGCTTCATCTACCTGGATACCGACGGCCAGCGGGTGCGCGACAGCGAAACCCTGGCGCGCATTGCCGCGCTGGTGATTCCGCCGGCCTACACCCAGGTGTGGATCTGCGCAGATCCACAAGGCCACTTGCAGGCGACCGGCCGCGACGCCCGTGGCCGCAAGCAATACCGCTACCACACGCAATGGCGCGAACTGCGCGACCAGCACAAGTACGGGCGCATGCTGGCGTTCGCCCAGGCCTTGCCCAAATTGCGTGCGCAGCTGGAGGCTCACCTGGCACGGCCTGGCCTGGACCGGGAAAAGGTAATGGCTCTGGTGGTGAGCCTGCTGGACCACACCCTGATCCGCATTGGCAACCAGCGCTACCTGCGTGACAACCAGTCCTACGGGCTGACCACCTTGCGCAACCGCCACGTGCAAGTCAAAGGCAGCAGCATCCGCTTCCAGTTCCGCGGCAAGCGCGGTGTCGAGCACAACGTCACCCTCACCGACCGGCGCCTGGCCAACCTGCTCAAGCGCTGCATGGAGCTACCAGGCCAGGCGCTGTTCCAGTACCTGGATGAAAACGGCCAGCGCCACAGCGTCGGCTCCAGCGAGGTCAACCAGTTCCTGCAACAGTTGACCGGTGCCGACTTTACCGCCAAGGACTACCGCACCTGGGCCGGCAGCAGCCTGGCCCTGGACCTGCTCAGGCCCCTGGCCTGGGAGCCAGACACCGAGGCCAAACGCCAGGTAGCAGCCATTGTGCGCCAGGTCGCCGCCCGGTTGGGTAACACGCCTGCGGTGTGCAGGCGCTGCTATATCCACCCGGCCGTACTCGAACATTATGCGCTGGGGCGCCTGGGCAACTTGCCAAAGCGCCGTATACGCAAGGGCCTGGACCCCGAAGAAGTGGCCTTGCTGCTATTTCTTCAAGCACTTGAGGAACAGGACGACCATTAAGCCTGTCTATTCAAGCCATGATGCGAAGAAATTTCCCATTGGCCGCCAAGCCCCCTATTCTTGCCATCGAGCACCTTGGCCGACAAACCCTTGGCGGTTTGCTTCGGCACCTGCAACTGAAGACACGCAACAGAATTTGTCTGTCGGGGAATTACTATCCGCCGAAAGCGTCTTTAATGAGAAGGAAGAGGGACTAGCTCCCACCGCAGCGGCAACTGGCCCGGCGGATTTTTACATCACCAAGGAGAACTACATGCTGATACTCACCCGCAAGGTTGGCGAAAGCATCGTCATCAACGATGACATCAAAGTCACCATTCTGGGCGTCAAAGGGATGCAGGTGAGGATCGGGATCGATGCACCGAAAGATGTTCAGGTTCATCGCGAAGAGATCTTCAAGCGTATCCAGGCTGGCAGCCCGGCCCCGGAAAAGCACGACGACTCGCACTGAGCGACCCGCCTCAAGTCGCACGGACGCGCTTGATCGCCCCACGCCTCAGGTGCCGAGCAGCTCGTGCACCTTGGCGATCATACAGTCCATGTCGAAGGGTTTGTCGAACACGGCAGCGAACAGCTCCGGGCACCCCTGGTTGGCTTGCGCGCCACTCATCAGAATGACGGGCAACTCGCTCAAAGCCGGGTCTTCGCGCATCGAACGCACCAGCTCTTCACCGTTGAGCAAGGGCATCATGTAGTCGGTAATCACCAACTGCACACGCTTCTCTTTTAGCGCTTCGAGTGCCTTGTAGCCATTGCTCGCCTTTTCCACCAGATAGCCTTCATCCTCCAGGGCGAACCCGAGGATATCGGCAATCAGGTATTCGTCATCGACGATCAGGATGGTGTTCATGGGCCGCTCCGTCACCCGCCCCCTTGCGGCACCGGCGTTCCCGACAGCACGCCACAGGCACCTTCGAACGCCTTGCGCAAGGTAATGCCTTGCGGCCCGATCACCAGCTCGTGCAAGGCAGGGTCATGGTGGCTGTCGCGCACCTTGAGGATCGACAGCATGCGCCGCAGCTGCGAATCCAGCTCGACGAACCGCATCAACATCAGGTTGTCGACGATGCTCGACAGGTCCGGGGCCGGCGCGCTGATTTCAGAGCCGAAAATATCGCGCATCTCCCAGGTAAGCATCACACTGACATCGCGTGCACGCAGCTCGCCAGCCAAGGCCCGGAAAAACGCATTGAGCCGCGCCGGGTCGACGGCCAGGCGGCTGAACGCTCCAAGGCTGTCGATCAGTACACGTTTGCTGCCCTGCGCCTCGACACGCTCGAGCAGGCGCGCACCCACCTGGTCCAGCAGGCCCTCAGTTGTCGGTTGCCAGCACAACTGCAGGCTGCCGGCCTGCTCCATCGCTGCAAAGTCGTAGCCCAGCGACGCGGCCTTGTTGCGCAGGCGCTCGGGCGTTTCGTAAAAGCCGAAGTGAAGCCCCGGTGCCTGCTCGGTACTGGCGCCAAGAAAAGCCAGCCCCAATGAGGTCTTGCCAATACCCGAAGGCCCGATCAGCAAGGTGACCGACCCCATGGCCAGGCCACCATCGAGCATTTCATCCAGGCTTGGCACGCCACTGCCGATGCGTGCGGGAATAGCGCTGCCCATCTGGCTGGGGTGGCTGAACAACGCCTCCAGGCGCGGGTAGACATGCATGCCGCTTTCATCGATAAGGCATTCATGGCGCCCCGACAACGCGGCACTGCCACGGGTCTTGCGCAGCTGCACATGGCGCACCGCGCGGCTACCCACCAGTTGCTCGCCCAGCTCGATCACGCCATCGACCATGGTGTGCTCCGGGCTGCCCTCGTCCAGCCGTGCACTGGTAAGCAACAGCACCGTGCAGCCAGCAAATGCCGCATGCCCTTGCAACTCGGAGACAAACTTCTTGGTGTCCAGCGCCGTTTCCGCACGCACCCGGGCATTGAGCACGCCATCGACGATCAACAGGCTGGCCTGCTGCCGGGCGATTTCCTGGCGCAACAGCCGCACCACGGCATCCAGCCCCTCCTGTTCAAGGGTGTCGAAGGCACTCACGAACTGGATCTGATCGCCGACCAGCGCAGGGTCGAAGAAGTCCAGGGTGCCCAGGTACTGGAACAGCCGCTCATGCGACTCGCTCAGCAAGGTCGCCACCAGCACCCGGCCACCGCTGCGCACGTGGCCGCAGGCCAACTGGTTGGCGAGAATGGTCTTGCCCGCGCCCGGCGGGCCCTGAATGATGTAGGAGGCACCGGCCACCAGGCCACCCTTGAGCAGGGCATCGAGCCCTGCGATACCTGTCACCAGCCGCTTGAGTGCCTGCGCCATGATGATTACCTGTCGTGATTACTGGGGGGGCTTGTCCTGATACGTTGGCAAGTAAAGCTGCATGGAAGTTCCATGGCCGGGCTCGCTATCGACAAAAATGGCACCGCCGCTCTGCCTGGCAAAGCCATAGACCTGGCTTAGCCCCAAGCCAGTACCCTTGCCAAAGGGCTTGGTCGTGAAGAATGGCTCGAAGATACGCGGCAGTACCTCGGGGGCAATGCCTTCGCCGCTGTCTTGCACCACGAAGCGCACGAAACGGCCGTGCAGCCCTTCCACTTCTCCAGCCAGGTCGACCACCGCGGCGGTCAGGCCTATCCGGCCCTCCCCGGTGATGGCATCGCGGGCATTGAACAGCAGGTTCATCAGCACCATCTGCAACTGCCCTGCATCCACCTCGATCAATGGCAAGTCCGCCTGCAACTGCACTTGAAGTTCAATCGAGCCTGGCAACGCATGCTCCAGCAGCCCACGGGTAGCGGCAACAAGGTCGGCCGGGGCAACACAGGCCACATCCAGCTGGCGATGGCGGGCAAAGCTGAGCAGTTGCTGGGTCAGTTCGGTGCCCCGCTGCCCGGCATCGAGGATGTGTTGCAGCATGCGCTGGATACGCACCGGGTCCTGGCTGCCCAGTGCCAGGCGCGCCGAGCTGAGAATGATGGTCAGCATGTTGTTGAAGTCGTGCGCCAAGCCGCCGGTCAACTGGCCGAGTGCCTCCAGCTTCTGGGCCTGGAAGAGCTGGGCGCGCACGGCGTCCAGCTGCATCGCCGAGTCGCGGCGGTCGGTGATATCCCGGGTCACCTTGGCCAGGCCGATAATCTGGCCTTGCTCATCGCGAATCACGTCCAGCGCCGCCAAGGCCCAGAACTTCGTGCCATCCTTGCGCACGCGCCAACCTTCATCCTGCGCCACGCCCTGCTCCAGCGCCTGGCGGAGCAAGCGTTCGGGGCGGCCGTCGGCGCAATCCTGCGGGGTGAAAAAAAGCGAGAAATGCTTGCCGATCACTTCATCGGCGCGGTAACCCTTGATCCGTTGCGCGCCAGCATTCCACGACACCACATGGCCGGAGGGGTCGAGCATGTAGATGGCGTAATCCACCACCGACTGAACCAGCTGTTCATAGCGGTGGGCAGGCATGACGGGGTGATCGAGGCAGTCAGCTGAAACCATGCAAACTCCACTGGCACAGCAGGGGGGACGATATGAGCCGTGCGAGGCTCAGCGCTCAGGCTCGATCAACACGGGGCTGATGCGCCGTGGCATGGCCACTTTCAGCAGCCACAAGCCAACCAGCATGATAACCCCACCGCCAGCCAAAGCCAGCAGTCGTTGCGGCTGAGGGTGCCCGGCGTCAAAACCCAGCATCAGCAAGTATCCACCCAGGCTGATCAAGCTGAGGAACAGAAACGCCCCCAGCACGATCACTTGCGCAAACAGCACGCGCCAAAAAAGCCGTGGGTACACGATGCGCTCGCAAGCGTCAGACTGAGTCATCGTCCCATACCATTGGATCCAATAAAGCAGCAACAGTGGCGTAATGACATCAACGTGTCAATTACCCGAGCAATCAACCCTTCATGCTGTTGATCATAGGTGCTGTAGTTGACTCAACTATAACAATGGGTTATAAAGCGCCCTTGATTGCAAAGCCCTTCTGCTTAGAAGCGAGCTGGTCGTTGCGACCCCTTCAAGCGTGCGAGTGTGGTGGAATTGGTATACACAGCAGACTTAAAATCTGTCGGCGTGAGCCTTGCGGGTTCGAGTCCCGCCACTCGCACCAAACTTCGTTGAAAAGGCGCCCTTGCGGCGCCTTTTTGCTACCTGCCAGCAATGTTTCGCGCAACTGCTAGAGTGGAGCTTGTCCCCGTCCACTGGAACGCCACCATGCGCTACTCCCTGTTCGATGGCCAACGCGACATCATTATCCTGATTGCCCGCGTGCTGCTGATGATCCTGTTCGTCTTGTCTGGCTGGGCCAAACTGACTGGCTTTGATGGCACGGTTGGCTACATGACGTCACTGGGCGCCCCCGCCCCCATGCTGGCGGCAGCGATTGCCGTAATCATGGAGTTCGTGGTTGCCATCCTGCTGATCCTTGGTTTTTACACGCGGCCGCTGGCGTTTCTGTTTGCGCTGTTCGTGCTAGGTACAGCACTGTTGGGCCACCCGTTCTGGAACATGGTCGACCCCGAGCGCAGCGCCAACATGACCCAGTTCCTGAAAAACCTCAGCATCATGGGCGGCCTGCTGTTGCTTGCCGTGAGTGGCCCAGGGCGCTTCTCGGTAGACGGGCGCTGAGTCAGTCGTCTTCGCAGTCGTCAAACCACGCTGGGTGATCACGCTCCTCGTCGTCGAGGTCATCCAGCGTTTCCTCGTCTTCTTGCACTTCATCCTCGGCGCCCTGGGCATCCGCCTCGTGCTCAACGTCGTCGTAGAGAAATTCATGGTCAAGCAGATGATCGTGCTCGGGTTCGTGCAGGTCGTCTTCGTCGCGCATGCTGGCTCCTGGGGTAATGGCAGGCCTGTATAGGCTGAACAGGTTCCGAGGTCAATGCGTTGCCAGTTAATCCTGGGTTAACCCACCGGGTGCAGCCTGCAGGCTCTCCCTTCAAACGTGTTTTGCCCGCCCATCACGGCGGGCTTTTTTATGGCACTGCGCACATGACAGCCCCATGACCTGCGCTTCACGAAATGCTGACAAACGGATGGGCACACTGACCCTGCTCCGTACGTTCTTGCAGCCCGCCGCATTATTGCCGCGGGCTTTTCTTTTTGTGGCGAAATTCTTCAGCCATGACCTGAAGCAGTTTTGCCTGGCGACGCAAGGGCTATGCTAACCCGGCGATAACCCAAGCTCACTCGGATAGACACGGAGGCTCTTATGAAAGCTGCTGTTGTTGCGCCAGGCCGTCGCGTGGATGTGGTGGAAAAAACCCTGCGCCCCCTCGAACACGGCGAAGCGCTGCTGAAGATGCAATGCTGCGGTGTTTGCCACACCGACCTGCACGTGAAAAATGGCGACTTCGGCGACAAGACCGGTGTCGTGCTGGGCCATGAAGGCATTGGCGTAGTCCAGGAAGTCGGGCCGGGCGTGACCTCGCTCAAGCCGGGCGACCGCGCCAGCGTTGCATGGTTTTACCAAGGGTGCGGGCATTGCGACTATTGCACCAGCGGCAACGAAACCCTGTGCCGGGAAGTCAAGAATTCCGGCTATACCGTGGACGGCGGTATGGCCGAAGCCTGCATCGTCAAGGCCGACTATTCGGTCAAGGTGCCCGACGGCCTCGACTCCGCCGCCGCCAGCAGCGTTACCTGCGCCGGCGTGACCACCTACAAGGCGGTAAAAATCTCCAACATCCGCCCCGGCCAATGGATCGCCATCTACGGCCTCGGCGGGCTGGGCAACCTGGCCCTGCAATATGCCAAGAACGTGTTCAACGCCAAAGTGATCGCCATTGACGTCAACGAAGAGCAACTGCGCTTTGCCAGTGAAATGGGCGCCGACCTGGTGATCAACTCACGCACGGAAGATGCAGCAAAAGTCATCCAGGCCAAGACCGGGGGCGCCCACGCAGCTGTGGTCACCGCCGTTGCCAAAGCCGCCTTCAACTCGGCCGTGGACGCGCTACGCGCAGGCGGCCGCCTGGTTGCCGTCGGGCTGCCGTCAGAGTCCATGGACCTGAACATCCCCCGCCTGGTGCTGGATGGGATCGAAGTGGTTGGCTCGTTGGTGGGCACACGGCAAGACCTGCAAGAGGCCTTCCAGTTTGCCGCTGAAGGCAAAGTAGTGCCCAAGGTGACCCTGCGGCCGATCGAGGACATCAACCAGATCTTCGACGAGATGCTGGAGGGCAAGATCAAGGGCCGCATGGTGATCCAGTTCGAAGGTTGATAGCCTGAGGGCCGATCATTTCGAACGACCTAAAGCCCGTGAATGATCATTCACGGGCTTTTGTCTTTTTAATCGTCTTAATCGTCAAGGAACAGACCATGAGCTTCGACTGGCACGCCGGGCCGATTACCCGCACCACGCCACTGGACAAGCACTACCGCAACACGCAAAAGGTGCGTCAGTTTCTGCTCAGCGAATGTGGCCCGGCATTCAGGTTCGACCGCGCCTTCATGGCGTGGATCAAGAGCGGCACGCCGTCCACAATGGGCGACGTCGCGGATGAATGGCTACGGATGCATCGGTGAGATTCATTAGCTGATACCTGCACGCATGCCTGCGATGCAGCCGCCTCCTCCAACATCTTGTCCAATGCTTCAACCATGCTGGAATAATCCATTTCCTGACTACCTCGCTGGTGGAATGGGCTTGAGGTCAACTCTAGCTTGCGAACATTTCAATACGTGGTGGGGGGACCGGTGCGTATTTACCCCCTCCCTGCTGATGACCCGCGTAAGGGTGGTGCGGTTCAAGAAAAGTGCTCAAGATGCAGCATCGAGCCTGTGCACACGAGGAAATGGGCATGTCTATTCGAAGCTTGGCCAAACACCTACCGCCAGACCCCTCCAGATCGGGCTGGGTTATGGGATGGGGCGTTCTGAGAGACAGGCATCCATGGCATTTCGTTGACGTCTATGCCGACCAGAAGACGGCCGAAGCGGAGGCGAAGCGCCGAGGTGAAGGCTACGTCGTGGAGTTCGGCTCGCATCGCCTGGGGTCGCGAGAATTTGTGTGCGGCATAACCTTGCCTGAAGGCTAGTGCCCAAAGCGGAATCGATCAGATTTCTTACGCGCAAATAAAAGGTTCTTCACGGATTGCCGGGAAAGTCATTCTTGATCTTCATGAAAAAGAACTCGCTGTCCCGGTAGCCGTAAGCCATCCGCTTGATCACCTTGA